>NZ_JBFBAS010000019.1:0-123056 GCF_040682335.1 Streptomyces sp. NPDC051219 | reverse complement strand
GGGTGCCTGTCCCTGGGGGGGGGGGGGGGGGGGGCGGGGGGGGGGGGGCGGGGGGGCGGGGGGGGGGGGGGGGGGCCCCCCCCCCCCCCCCCGGGGGGCCCCCGGGCCCCGGCCCCCCCCCCCCCTCTTCGGGTTCGGTTTCGGCTTGCTACAGCACCTTGGAGAGGAACGCCTTGGTGCGGTCGTGCTGGGGGTTGGTCAGGACGTCGCGGGGGTTGCCCGCTTCGACCACGACGCCGTCGTCCATGAAGACCAGGGCGTCGCCGACCTCGCGGGCGAAGCCCATCTCATGGGTGACGACGATCATCGTCATACCGTCCTCGGCGAGGCCGCGCATGACGTCCAGCACGTCACCGACCAGCTCCGGGTCGAGCGCCGAGGTGGGCTCGTCGAACAGCATCAGCTTCGGCTCCATCGCCAGCGCACGGGCGATGGCGACGCGCTGCTGCTGGCCGCCGGAGAGCTGTGACGGGTAGTTCCTGGCCTTGTCGCCCAGTCCCACCCGGTCCAGCAGCCGCTCGGCCCGCTCGCGGGCGACGGCCTTGGCCTCGCCCTTAACCTGGATCGGGGCCTCCATGACGTTTTCGAGGGCCGTCATGTGCGGGAACAGGTTGAAGCGCTGGAAGACCATGCCGATGTCCCGGCGGTGGGCCGCGACCTCGCTGTCCTTGAGCTCGTAGAGCTTGTCGCCCTTCTGCCGGTAGCCCACCAGCTGACCGTCCACCGACAGCCGGCCGGCGTTGATCTGTTCCAGGTGGTTGATGCACCGCAGGAACGTGGACTTGCCGGAGCCGGACGGGCCGACCAGGCAGAACACCTCACGCGGCGCGACCTCGAGGTCGATTCCCTTGAGGATGTGGGCGGCGCCGTAGGACTTGTGGACGCTTTCGGCCTTCACCATGGGTTGCGTGCTCATCGGGCCACCTCCGGGCGACGGAACCGTACGAGGTTCGCCTTGACCTTCTGCCATGGCGTGGGCGGCAGTGAGCGCAGCGAGCCGCGCGCGTAACGCCGCTCCAAGTAGTACTGGCCGACGCTGAACACGCTGGTCAGGACCAGGTACCAGAAGGAGGCAACGAGCAGCATCTCCATTACGGCGAACGAGGTCGAGCCGATGTTCTGTGCGGCACGCGTGAGCTCCACGTACTGCACGGCGGCCACCAGGGACGACGTCTTGAGCAGGTTGATGAACTCGTTGCCGGTCGGCGGCACGATCACCCGCATCGCCTGCGGCAGCACCACGCGCCGCATGGTCTTGCTGTTGCTCATGCCCAGTGCGTGCGACGCCTCCGTCTGGCCCTCGTCGACCGACTGGATGCCGGCCCGGACGATCTCCGCCATGTAGGCGCCCTCGTTCAGGCCGAGGCCCAGCAGGGCGACCATGAACGGCGTCATGACGTCGACCATCTCGTCCTTGTAGAACCCGAGGTTCAGGACGGGGAAGATCAGCGCGAGGTTGAACCACAGCAGCAGCTGCACGTACACCGGAGTGCCGCGGAAGAACCAGATGTACAGCCAGGCCACCGCACCGGTGACGGGGTTCTTCGACAGCCGCATGACCGCGAAGAGGACGCCCAGCACCAGGCCGATGATCATCGACAGCACGCTGATCAGCAGCGTGCGGCCCATGCCGGTCAGGATCCGGTCGTCGAAGATGAAGTCTCCGACCGTGTCCCAGTTGACGTCACCCTGCGAGAACGCGTAGACGAGCGCGCCCAGCAGAGCGACCACGACCACGCCCGAGACCCAGCGGCCCCAGTGCCGCACCGGGATGGCCTTGATCTGCTCGGGGGGAGCGGTGGCTCCCTCCTTGGTGACCGCCGAGCCCTTTGGAGGCTCGTCGGCGGGCACCTTGTCGAACTTGTCAGTCACAGTGACTGCCCTTCAGTGGAGCGCTTGAGGCGAAGAACGCCGGGAACATCACTTGCCGGCGTTGATGGTCGCCTCGGTGACCGCACTGTCCGTGACGTCCCACTTCTTCAGGACCTTCTCGTACTCACCGTTCTTGATGATCGCGTTCAGCGCATCCTTCAGGGCGTCGCGCAGCTGGGCGTTGTCCTTGTCGACGGCGATGCCGAAGGGGCCGGCGTCCGTCTGGCCGCCCGCGACATCGAAGTCCTTGCCGCCGCCCGCGGTCTTCGCGATGTACGCGGCGACCGGGTAGTCGTTCAGGTCGGCGACAGCGGCTCCGGACTTCACCCGGGTCTGCGCCTCGGCGTCGGTGTCGAACGCCTCGATCGTGAGCTTCTTGCTTCCGCACTTCTTGGCCTGCGCCTTGAAGGTGTCCTCGTAGATCGTGCCGCGCTGCACGGCGACCTTCTTGCCGCACAGGTCGTCCAGCGACTGGATCTTCTGCGGGTTGCCCTTCTTGACCAGGAGCGAGACGCCGGAGTTGAAGTAGTCGACGAAGTCGACGCCCTCGCCGGTCTTCTTGCCGGTGTCGTCCAGGCCCTCCTGGCGGGCCTTGGTGTCGCTCATCGCGGACATGACGATGTCCTGGCGGCCGGTGTTGAGGGAGGAGATCAGGCCGTCGAAGGTGCCACTGGTGAACTGGAAACTGACGCCGAGCTCCTTGCCGAGGGCTGCGGCGATGTCGGGGTCGATGCCGACGATCTTCCCGCCCTCCTCGTACTCCATCGGAGCGTATGCGGCGTCCGTGCCGACCTTGATGACGCCGGCGTCCTGGTACTTCTTCGGCAGCTTGTCGAAGAGAGGAGCGTTGCTCGACGGCCCGCCCTCGGTCTTCGCGCTTCCCGAACCCGAGTCCGTCTGGTCACCGCAGCCGGTGAGCAGCAGGGCGCCGGCGACCGCGATCGCGCCGACCGCTGCGATCCGGGGCCTGGCGGCGGTCGTACGACGGGTGGTGCTTGCGGTCATGAGCTGGTTCCTCCGGCGGGTGAGGGGATGCCGAAACGGTCGGGGCACACACCATCGAGTGTCGCGACCTTGTGTGATTACGGCATCTTGCCATTCGGACTGGACAATTCGGGGGGCCGGCCAGGTCAAAATCGGATAACGGGCTCCCCGGAAGCCCGACAGCCCTGCGGGGGCTGAGGTCCGGGGCCGGATCTTCTCCCGAGTTTGTTGCTTCAGGCAGCAGCTTTTGCTGTTTGTCTCGCCCGCTGGACCAAGCGCAAGGACTTTTCGGCGGATTCGGACAGTGCGCAGCCGGATGTGTCGAATTCGACTCGTCCGGGCGAGCAATCTTCCGGTAGAACGGATCCTTACACCCCTCATCCGGGGCTCAGGGCGCGTGTGCGGCGCGCCCGCGCGTACGTACCTCCCTCCGCCGAGGCGGGCCAACCGCCGACAGCGGGGCACGGACGCGGTGCCCGCCCACCCCTCAACCAGGAGTGGCCACCCTCAACCAGATTTAAGACTTAAGGGGTCAAACAAGTGGCAGCGGAGATCGTCAATCCTCGCAGCGACAGCGGTACGGAGAACGCTCAGGACGAGCCCTTCGACCCGGCCTTCGCGTTGCACCGGGGCGGCAAGATGGCCGTCCAGGCGACCGTGCCGGTGCGCGACAAGGACGACCTGTCCCTCGCCTACACGCCCGGCGTCGCCAAGGTGTGCAGCGCCATCGCCGAGCGGCCGGAGCTGGTCCACGACTACACCTGGAAGTCGAACGTGGTCGCCGTCGTGACGGACGGTACGGCCGTGCTCGGACTCGGTGACATCGGACCCGAGGCCTCCCTCCCCGTGATGGAGGGCAAGGCCATTCTCTTCAAGCAGTTCGGTGGAGTGGACGCGGTCCCGATCGCGCTCGCCACGACCGACACGGACGAGATCATCGAGACCGTCGTGCGGCTCGCGCCGTCCTTCGGCGGAGTGAACCTCGAGGACATCTCGGCTCCGCGCTGCTTCGAGATCGAGCGCCGGCTCCAGGAGCGGCTGGACATCCCGGTCTTCCACGACGACCAGCACGGTACGGCCGTCGTCACCCTCGCGGCCCTGCGGAACGCGGCGAAGCTCACCGGGCGCCCCCTCGGCGACCTGCGCGCCGTGATCTCCGGCGCCGGAGCGGCCGGTGTCGCGATCGCCAAGTTCCTGCTGGCGGCCGGCCTCGGTGACGTCGCCGTGGCGGACCGAAAGGGCATCGTCTCCCGGGACCGCGAGGACCTGACGGACGTCAAGCGGGAGCTGGCCGAGCTCACCAACAAGGCCGGCCTCAGTGGCTCGCTCGAGACCGCGCTGGCCGGCGCGGACGTCTTCATCGGCGTCTCCGGCGGTACGGTCCCGGAGCCGGCCGTCGCGTCGATGGCGCCCGGCGCGTTCGTGTTCGCCATGGCCAACCCGAACCCGGAGGTCCACCCGGACGTCGCGCACAAGTACGCGGCCGTCGTGGCCACCGGCCGCAGCGACTACCCCAACCAGATCAACAACGTGCTGGCGTTCCCGGGGATCTTCGCGGGTGCCCTCCAGGTGCGGGCCTCCCGCATCACCGAGGGCATGAAGATCGCGGCCGCCAACGCCCTCGCCGACGTCGTCGGCGACGCGCTGGCCGCGGACTGCGTGATCCCCTCGCCGTTCGACGAGCGGGTCGCCCCGGCCGTCACCGCGGCAGTGGCGGCCGCCGCCCGCGCCGAGGGCGTCGCCCGCCGCTGACGTCGCGTCAGCAGCGCTCCAACGGGCCGCGTCGCACCCTTCCCCGGGTACGGCGCGGCCCGTGGCCGTGCCGGGCGGCTTGTACTTTTCCTACGGCCACTTGGACAGGCCCGCAGAGTTCGCCGAAGAGCTTCCGGCCATTCATGTGTGACTGCTGTGATGCTCCGCGCCAACCCACCACAGGAGGCGCGTAGTGAATCTGGTCGTCAACGGTGACGCCGAGAGCGGGCCCGGCGGTACCGCCGAGCCCGTAGGGACAGTGACCGGCTGGGTCATCAGGCAGGGGGCGCCCGCGCTCGTCAACTACAACCTGGGCGGCGGGTATCCGACCCCGGCCGACCCCGGGCCCGGCCAGCGCGGCAGCAGGTTCTTCAGTGGCGGCAACAGCCCCCGTACCGCTCTCGTACAAAACATCGCCCTGCCCGCCACCGGGACGACCGGGCACGCGGCCGTCGACGCGGGCCGCGTGCGGTACGCCGTATCCGGCTGGCTCGGCGGATACGCGGCCCAGGAGGACGGCGTACGGCTGTCCGTGGAGTTCCGGGACGCCAAGGGGACGCCGGTGGCGCTCTCCGTGCTGGGGCCGGTGACCGCCGCCGAACGCGGCTCGCGCACCGCACTCGTCGAACGGAAGGCCGGGGCCGCCGTGCCGCCCGGGGCCCGCAGCGCGCGGGTGCTGCTGGTCTTCACCCGTACCGGCGGCGGGACGTCCAACGACGGATACGCCGACGCGATATCGCTGACGCTCAGCGCGGCAGCCGCTGCGGCAGGAGGCCGGAAGTGAAGCTCAACCGCCGTGATCTGCTCAAGGCGGCCGGAGCCGCCGGTGCGCTCAACCTCGCCTGGCCGCTGAGCGCCGGCCTCTCGCCGGCCCAGGCACGCGAAGCCGCCGAGGCGCTTGGCGCCGACTACGACCCCGCGCCCTTCACCCTGGGCGTCGCCTCCGGCGATCCTCAGCCGTCGAGCGTCGTCCTCTGGACGAGACTCGCGCCGGAACCGCTCGCCGCCGTACAGCAGTTGCCCGAGATCGTCGAGGTCGAGTGGGTCGTCGCCGAGGACTGCGCGCTCACCCGGGTCGTCACCCGCGGCAAAACGCCCGCCTCCGCCACCCTGGGGCACAGCGTGCACGTACCCGTCGGCGGCCTGCGCGCCAACACGCGCTACTGGTACGCCTTCAAGGCGCTGGGCAGGACCAGCCGGGTCGGCCGTACCCGGACCGCGCCGGTGGGGAGCGTCGTGAAGGTACGGTTCGCCGCGGCCAACTGCCAGGCCTTCCACGACGGTTTCTACGCCGCCCACCGGGGCATCGCCCGCGAGGACGTGGACTTCGTCGTCCACCTCGGCGACTACATCTACGAGCACGGGCCGGTCGGCGGCGTCCCCACCGATCACGTGCGCGACCACGACACCCCGGCCATCCTCACCCTCGCCGACTACCGCCGCCGGCACGCCCTCTACAAGGGCGACGCCTCGCTGCGGGAGGCACACGCCGCCCACCCCTGGTACCTCACCTGGGACGACCACGAGGTGGTCAACGACTACAGCGGTACGGGCGGCGGCGCGCCGTTCATGCAGCGGCGGGCGGCCGCGTACCAGGCCTGGTACGAGAACATGCCGCATCGCGACAGTGGTCACTCCTCGCTGCCCGACCCCGAGATCCACCGGGTCCGGCGCTGGGGCGACCTGCTGGAACTGACGGTCCTGGACCTGCGCTCGTACCGCTCGGCGCAGAATCTGGGCAACGGGACGATCCTGGGCGCCGAGCAGAAGGCCTGGCTCAAGCAGGGCATCGCCCAGGGGCCGGAGGCCTGGCACGTCTGGGCCAACTCGATCATGCTCAGCCAGCTGCGCGGGCGGCCCGGCGGCTCGTACATGTTCACCGACCAGTGGGACGGCTTCCTCGCCGAGCGCAAGGAGGTGCTGAACCACGTCCACACCAGCGGCATGGAGGACCTCGTCGTCATCACCGGCGACTGGCACTCCGCGTTCGTCGACGACATCCGCCCCGACTTCGACGACACCTCCTCGCCGGTCGTCGGTACGGAGTTCACCGCCCACTCCGTCACCTCGGGCGCGTATTCGGCGGACTGGAACAAGACCAACGGCCCGGTCATGGGCGCGGCCAACCCCCATCTGAAGTACTTCGAGGGCAACCGGTACGGGTACGACGTGTACGAAGTCACCCCGCAGCGCTTCAGCGCCCATATGCGGGTGATCGCCGACCGGCGTGACCCGGAGTCGCCCGTCACCACCCTGACGTCGTTCCATGTGGACCGGGGGACGGCCGGTTCGTACGAGGATCCGGCGACGAAGAACTCGCCGGCCCAGTACCGGCGCGACTAGCGGGTCTTCGGTCCGCCCGGGACGCGGCGCGTGTCACACCCGTGTGTGGTTCCGCCGCGTCCCGTCGGCGTCCTATCGTCAAGGTCATGTTCGCCGCCTACGCCGCACGTATCGACCGTGACCAGCCGCTGAACGGCCTCGAGCTGGGGGAGCGCCCGGCCCCCGAGGCGCGTCCCGGCTGGACGACCGTGAATGTCAGGGCCGCCTCCCTCAACCACCACGACCTCTGGTCGCTGCGCGGGGTGGGCCTCGCCGAGGACAAACTGCCAATGATCCTGGGCTGTGACGCCGCGGGTATCGACTCCGACGGCAACGAGGTCGTCATCCACTCCGTGATCGGCCAGTCCGGACACGGCGTCGGCCCCGGCGAGCCCCGCTCGATCCTCACCGAGCGCTACCAGGGCACGTTCGCCGAGCAGGTCACCGTGCCCACCTGGAACGTGCTGCCCAAGCCGGCCGAGCTCTCCTTCGAACAGGCCGCGTGCCTGCCGACCGCCTGGCTCACCGCCTACCGGATGCTCTTCACCAACGCCGGTGTCCGGCCAGGGGATTCGGTGCTCGTCCAGGGTGCGGGCGGCGGAGTCGCGACCGCCGCCATCGTCCTCGGCAAGGCGGCGGGCCTGCGGGTCTACGCCACGAGCCGGGACGAGGCCAAGCGCAAGCGGGCCCTGGAGCTGGGCGCGGTCGACGCCTTCGAGCCGGGCGCGCGGCTGCCGCAGCGCGTGGACGCGGTGATCGAGACGGTCGGCGCCGCCACCTGGTCGCACTCGGTCAAGTCGCTGCGCCCGGGCGGCACGCTGGTCATCTCGGGCGCGACCAGCGGCGACCGCCCCTCGCACGCCGAACTCACCAGGATCTTCTTTCTCGAGCTGAAGGTCGTCGGTTCGACGATGGGCACCAAGGACGAGCTGGAGGACCTGCTGTCCTTCTGCGCCGCGACGGGCGTGCGGCCGGTCGTCGACGAGGTGTTGCCGCTGGACAGGGCCCGCGAGGGCTTCGAGAAGATGGCCGGCGGCGAACTGTTCGGCAAGATCGTCCTGACGGTGTGACCGACGTGACGGGTGTGACGCCGGGCGTCTTCACGCTGCGGCCGTGGCGCACCGGCGACGCGGCCGCCGTGCTCACCGCCTTCGGGCGGCCGGAGATGGCCCGTCAGGCGGGCCGGCCGGTGACCACTCCCGCGGAGGCGGCTGAGTGGATCGTCGACCGCAGCCGGGACCGGGTGGCCGGGACCGGCTACTCGTGGGCCGTGACCGACGGCACCGACGCGGTGCTCGGCTGCGTCGCCGTCACGGCGGTGAACCGGACCCACGACACCGGCTGGATTTCGTACTGGACCGTGAAAGCGGCCCGGGGCAGGGGCGTGGCGAGCGCCGGGCTGTGCGCGCTCGCCCGATGGGCGTTCGACGACCTCGGGCTGTTCCGGCTGGAGCTCGGCCACCGTACGAACAATCCCGCCTCCTGCGCGGTGGCCATGCGGGCCGGCTTCGCGGTGGAAGGGCTGGAGCGGGCGAGGCTCCGATACGGGGACGTCCGTTACGACGTCGAGCGGCACGCCCGGCTGGCCACGGACCCGGTTCCCCTTCCAGGGGCGCCGGGCTGACCGGGCGCGGCGCGGCTCGGCGGTGCCCCCGCGCGGAGTAGGACGCGGACCCGTCTGCTTGTCTCCACTTGAGTCGCCCTTGTCTCCGCGAGTCGCCCTTCCGAGGGATCACCGCGATACGAGTGTCAACCGGAGTTGACGTTTCTCCGGATGTCAACGTAAGTTGACGTCATGACCGAAGCAACCGATCTCGCCGAGCGGGCGGGCGATCGCGATCCGAGGGTCGGCCTGCGTGCCGTCGCCGCTCTGCGGCGGCTGTTGGAGCAGCTGGAGGCGGTGCAAGTCCGAAGTGCCCGGATGCAGGGCTGGTCGTGGCAGGAGATCGCGGCCGAACTCGGCGTCAGCAGGCAGGCCGTGCACAAGAAGTACGGGAGGCATTGATGTTCGAGAGGTTCACCAGCAGTGCCCGGGGCGTGGTGACCGGCGCGGTCGGGCACGCGGAACGGGCGGGTGCGGACTCCGTCACCGAGGAACACGTACTGCTCGCGCTGCTCGACCTGGAGGGCACTCCGTCGGCGTCCGCGTTCGCCTCGCTCGGGATCGACGGCCGACGTGCGTCGATGGAGGCCGCGTTGGCGGCCGCGCGGCGTCGCGGCGGCCTCTCGCTGTCCGACACGGACGCGCTCGCGGGGCTCGGGATCGATGTCGCGGAGATCGTCTCTCGGGTCGAAGAGGCGCACGGCGAGGGTGCGTTGCAGAGGGACTACAGGTCGAAGCGGTGGTGGTCCGGGCGCCGGCCCTTCACCCCGGCGGCGAAGAGCGTCCTGGAGAAGTCGCTGCGGATCGCTGTCGGCCGCGGGGACCGGTACATCGGTGACGAGCACATTCTGCTGGCGCTGACAGTTCTGCCGGGGGTGGTCGCGGAGGTACTGGCGGAGCACGGGGCGAGCCACGCGGCGGTGGAACGGGCGCTGTCCGCCTCGGCGGCGCCGTAGGAAGGTACCCGCCTCCGGCGGACCTCCCCGGCAGTGCGGTTCGCCTCCGGTGGGGCGAGCCGACGGGGCGGCGGAGGTGCTGGTTCGCCTCCGGTGGGCCGAGGTGCGGGTCGGTTGCGGGTGGGCCGGGCGCCGGGGCCTCCGGGGGCGCCGTTCGGGACTGCGTGATTCACGGGCGCGTTCCGCCGGGCCGCCCTGGGCAGCCCGGGCCCTGAGCCACACATCACGCTCTTACGCCCCGTACATCACCCCCTCCGACGCCGGCACCCGCGCCGATTCCGCCGCCCCGGGCCCTCTCCGTGCCCGGCGACGCTGCGAGGGAGCCGGCGTCAATCCTGGGTGCGGAGTACCGCGCCGATGTGGGCTGCCGCCGAGGACAAGTGGCGGCGCGCCTCCCGCAGTTGCGCCTCCGTCACGCCATGGTCCCGCGCCGAGTCGCGGATGTCGTCGCGGAACCGGTCCAGCAGCCGGTCCAGGTCACGTTCCGGGTTGCCCGAGGAGTCCTCATGCGCCCACTCCGGCTCGGGCTCCGGGCGCTCAACGGTCACGTCCGGCTCGGCGGCCGCCCGCCCCATACGGCCGAACTCCTTCGTGATGTCGGCCAGACTCTCCCGTACACCCGTGGGCCAGTCGCCCCGGGCGAAGTGGTCCTGCACCCGCTTCGCGATGCGCTGCATCTCCTGACGGGCCCTCTCCTGGGACTCCTTGGCCTGGCGCCGCGCCTGCTGCGCGTCCTCGCGGGCCCTGCGGCTCTCGTCCTTCGCCCGGCGGGCCTGCTCCTTCCACTCCTGCTTGGTGCGGCGCAGCTCCTCCTTCGCCGCCTCCCAGTCGCCCCCCGTGGGAGCGGACCCGTTGCGCGTCTCGGACGCGGCTGCCCGCATCTCGCGGCGCAGGTCGCCCGCCGCGCCGCTGACGTCGGCACGGATCTCGGCCGCCAGTTCGGAGACCGACTCGCGGATCTCCACTTCCAGGTCGGCCAGTTCGCCGCTCCGGCCCGCCAGTTCCTCGCGGCCGGCGTCGGTGATCGAGTACACCTTCCGGCCGCCCTCGGTGGTGTGGGTGACGAGGCCTTCGGCCTCCAGCTTGGCGAGGCGCGGGTAGACGGTGCCGGCGGACGGCGCGTACAGGCCCTGGAAGCGCTCCTCCAGCAGGCGGATCACTTCGTAGCCGTGGCGCGGTGCCTCGTCGAGCAGCCTCAGCAGGTAGAGGCGGAGGCGGCCGTGAGCGAAGACGGGGGGCATTTCAGAGCACCTTCCTTTCGGCCGGCGGGGTCTCGAGGTCTTCGTCGGCAGGCGGGCGGCGAAGCAGTGCGATGGAACCCGTGACCGTGGAGGCCTTGAGTTTGCCATTGCCCGCCCCCAGCGTGCCGGTGATCTTCTTGGCACCCCACTGGCCGCTGACCCGGAGGTCGTCGAAGGCGTTGGACACCTGGCCGCTCGCCGTGTTCGCCTCTACCTCGGCGTCCGCCGGGTGCGGCAGCCGGATGGCCACCTCGCCGGAGACGGAGTTGAGGCTGATGTCGGTGGGGCCGCCGGCCGGGTCGACGTCGACGACCATGTCGCCGCTCACCGAGTCCGCCCGTACGGACGAACCGGACCCGTCGATGACGGTCAGGTCGCCCGAGACCGAGTTGAAGCGCAGGTCTCCGGTGACGGACTGGGCCTCCAGGTTGCCGGAGACGGTGTCGGCACGGACCGGACCGGAGACTCGGACCAGAGTGGTGTCGCCGGTGACGCCGCGTACGTCCGTACGGCCCTGGATGCCCGAGACGACCGCCCCGGCGCCGACCACGCCGACCTCGACCCGGGTGCCGGTGGGGACGGCGAGGGAGACCACCGCGCTGCGCTGCCAGCCCTTGCGGTCGAGCCACTTGAGGAAGCCCTTCCAGGGCAGGTCCTCGTAGGCGACCGTCAGCGTGCCGCCGTGCTGGGTCACGGTCAGCGGCGGCCCGTCGAGTTCGGACACCTCCAGCCGGGCGGAACCTTCCTCGGTTCCGACGACGTTGACGGTTCCGTTGACGATGCGCACGTTGAGCGCCGTCACCGGGTCGTCGAAAGTGAGTTTCTTCGGCTCGGCGACCGCCCACGTCGACTCGGGCATGGTGCTGACCTCCCTCGGTCGGGGTGACGCAACATATCGCGTCTCTGGTGGACACGATATATCGCGGATGGGGGAAGTCAAGTGTGTCCGATTTGCCTTAGCGTGAGGGCATGCCGAACGCCACCACCGCAGGTGCCCTGCTGCTTTGCCGCGCGGAACCGGGACAGGTACGCCCTCCGGCCCATCTGCTGCGCGAGCGGCTGCTCCTCGCTCCGGCCGGCGAGGAGTGGAGCGTCCTGGTCCCGGAGGGAAAGCCCTGGCTGGGCGGGGGAGAACCGGTCGACGCCGTCCTGTCGGGCTGGGCCGCGGCGCTGGCTGTGGGTGCCACCTGGCCGGTCCTCGCGCTCTGGTGGGACGACACCGGCAGCGGCTTCACCCTGGCATCCGGGTTCCGCCGCACGGTCGGCTACGTCTGGCTCGCGGACGGCACCCCGGTGGGGGAGGACGAGGCGATGCGGACATTCGCGGCCCGCCTGGGGCTGGACCCCGTACTGGACATGGAGTCCCTGGCGGCGCTCACACGCCCCGACCCCGAGGCGGACGCCCGCGCCCGGCTGCTCGGATTGATCGCGGTGCTCGCGCGGGCAGGGCTGGACCTGCCGCCGGGACTCACTCCGGGCAAACCGGCGGACCGGCTGCGGGAGACGGCACGGGACGCGCCCGGCGCGGAGCCGGTGGAATGGAGCGGCTGGCGTGACGTGGTGCGGGCGGAGCTCGACGCTGTGGAGGGCGGCCCGATCGATCCTTGGGTCCGCGGCCGCAAGGCCCGGCTGCTCGGCGCGGCCCAGCTCGCGGCGGGCGTCCCGCTGACGGTGTGGGCCGTATGGCGCCGCAGTGGCGGATGGGCGTGCGCGGGGCTGGTACTCGTGACGCACGGGGCGCTCAGCCTGGCGTACGAGCGGCTTCGGGGCCGTGACCAGGGCGCGGCTTAGAAGTCCCGCCCGGCCTGCGACATCCGGCACGCACGCCGCCGCACGTCCCGGCCGCGGCGCGTCACTCCTCGTCGTCCTCGTCGTCGAGCCGCGCCAGCCACGTCGCCAGCCGCTCGACCGGGACCTCGAAGTCCGGGTTGAGGTCGACGAAAGTCCGCAGCTGTTCGGCGAGCCACTCGAACGTGACCTCCTCCTCGCCGCGCCGCTTCTCCAGCTCCTCGATGCCGCGATCGGTGAAGTACAAGGCTCACTCCGTGCAGGATGTCGGGACGTTCCCCGCCAGGATAAGCCGTGCGTACGCCGGAAGGCCCGGCCCCCGATGTTGCTGGGCCGGGCCTTCCGTACGTACTGCCGCTGCCGCGGGTCAGGCCTCGAAGACCTCGTTGACCAGCTGCTGCTGCTCCGCCTGGTGACGCTTGGCCGAGCCGACCGCCGGCGACGAGCCGTGCGGCCGCGAGATGCGGCGCAGGCGCTCGCCGTGCGGGATGTCGGCGCCGACCGCCAGGTCCAGGTGGTCGATCAGGTTGAGCGCGATGAACGGCCACGCACCCTGGTTCGCCGGCTCCTCCTGGGCCCAGAGGTACTTCTCGGCGTTCGGGTACTTGGCGATCTCGGCCTGGAGCTCGGCACCCGGCAGCGGGTACAGGCGCTCGAGGCGGATGATCGCGGTGTCCTTGACCCCGCGCTTCTGCCGCTCGGCGTCCAGGTCGTAGTAGACCTTGCCGGCGCAGAAGACCACCTTGCGGACGGCGGCCGGGTCGACCGAATCGTCGCCGATCACCGGGCGGAAGCCGCCGGTGGTGAACTCCTCCACCTTCGACGCCGCGGCCTTCAGACGCAGCATCGACTTCGGGGTGAAGACGATCAGCGGCTTGTGGTGCGGGTTGTGGACCTGCCAGCGCAGCAGGTGGAAGTAGTTCGACGGCAGGGTCGGCATTGCGACCGTCATGTTGTCCTGGGCGCACATCTGGAGGAAGCGCTCCGGACGGGCGGACGAGTGGTCCGGGCCCTGGCCCTCGTAGCCGTGCGGCAGGAGCAGTGTGACGCCGGAGGTCTGACCCCACTTCTGCTCGGCCGAGGAGATGAACTCGTCCACGACGGTCTGCGCGCCGTTCACGAAGTCACCGAACTGCGCCTCCCACATGACCAGCGTCTCGGGCCGGGCGAGGGAGTAGCCGTACTCGAAGCCCATCGCCGCGTACTCGCTCAGCAGCGAGTCGTACACGTTGAAGCGGGCCTGGTCCTCGGAGAGGTAGAGCAGCGGCGTGTAGTCCTCGCCGGTCTCCTGGTCGACCAGCACGGCATGGCGCTGGCCGAACGTACCGCGGCGGGTGTCCTGGCCGGACAGCCGGACCGGGGTGCCCTCCATCAGCAGCGAGCCGATGGCGAGGGTCTCGCCCGTGCCCCAGTCGATCGTGCCGTCCTCGACCGAGGCCGCGCGGCGCTGCATCTGCGGCATCAGACGCGGGTGCACCTTGATGTGGTCGGGGATGTTGACCTGGGACTCGGCGATCCGCTTGACGACCTCCTGGGAGATCGCCGTGGTCACGGCCACCGGGAACTCGGGCCGCGCCTCCGGGACATGGGTGGTCGCGGGGTGCGAGGTGGCCTCGCGGACCTCCGCGAACACCTTCTCCAGCTGCCCCTGGAAGTCCTGCAGCGCCTGCTCGGCCTCTTCCAGCGTGATGTCGCCACGACCGATGAGCGACTCGGTGTAGAGCTTGCGCACCGAGCGCTTCTTGTCGATCAGGTTGTACATCTGCGGGTTGGTGAACTGCGGGTTGTCGCCCTCGTTGTGACCGCGCCGGCGGTAGCAGATGAGGTCGATCACGACGTCCTTGTTGAACGTCTGGCGGAACTCGAAGGCGAGCCGCGCGACGCGGACCACGGCCTCCGGGTCGTCGCCGTTGACGTGGATGATCGGCGCCTCGATCATGCGGGCCACGTCGGTCGCGTACATCGAGGAACGCGAGGACTCCGGCGCGGCGGTGAAGCCGACCTGGTTGTTGATGACGATGTGCACCGTGCCGCCGGTGCGGTAGCCCCGCAGCTGCGACATGTTGAGCGTCTCGGCCACGACTCCCTGGCCGGCGAAGGCCGCGTCACCGTGCAGCGCGACGGGCAGGACCGTGAAGTCCGTACCGCCCTTGTTGATGATGTCCTGCTTGGCGCGGGCGACACCCTCCAGGACCGGGTCGACCGCCTCCAGGTGGGAGGGGTTGGCGACGAGCGAGACCTTGATCTGCTCGCCGTCCAGGCCGGTGAAGGTGCCCTCGGCGCCAAGGTGGTACTTGACGTCGCCGGAGCCGTGCATCGACTTCGGGTCGAGGTTGCCCTCGAACTCCCGGAAGATCTGCGCGTACGACTTGCCGACGATGTTCGCCAGGACGTTCAGGCGGCCGCGGTGGGCCATGCCGATGACGACCTCGTCGAGGCGGGCCTCGGCGGCCGAGTCGATGACGGCGTCGAGCAGCGGGATGACGGACTCGCCGCCCTCCAGCGAGAAGCGCTTCTGGCCGACGTACTTCGTCTGCAGGAACGTCTCGAAGGCCTCGGCGGCGTTCAGCCGGCGCAGGATCCGCAGCTGCTCCTCGCGCTCCGGCTTGGCGTGCGGGCGCTCGACGCGGTCCTGCAGCCACTTGCGCTGCTTCGGGTCCTGGATGTGCATGAACTCGATGCCGGTGGTGCGGCAGTACGAGTCGCGCAGCACGCCCAGGATGTCGCGCAGCTTCATCAGCTGCTTGCCGGCGAAGCCGCCGACCGCGAACTCGCGCTCCAGGTCCCACAGGGTGAGGCCATGCTCGATGAGGTCGAGGTCGGGGTGCTTGCGCTGCTTGTACTCGAGCGGGTCGGTGTCGGCCATGACGTGGCCGCGGACCCGGTACGAGTGGATCAGCTCGAAGACGCGCGAGGCCTTGGCGACGTCGTCGTCGTGCGAGACGTCGATGTCGCGGAGCCAGCGGACCGGCTCGTACGGGATGCGCAGCGACTCGAAGATCTCGTCGAAGAAGCCGTTCTCGCCCAGCAGCAGCTGGTTCACGACGCGCAGGAACTCGCCGGAGGCGGCGCCCTGGATGACCCGGTGGTCGTACGTCGAGGTCAGCGTCATGACCTTGGAAATGCCCAGCTTGTTCAGCGTGTCCTGGGAGGTGCCCTGGAACTCCGCCGGGTAGTCCATCGCGCCGACGCCCATGATGAGGCCCTGTCCGGGCATCAGGCGGGGCACGGAGTGGACGGTGCCGATGCCGCCCGGGTTGGTGAGCGACGCGGTGACTCCGGTGAAGTCGTCCATCGTCAGCTTGTTCGCGCGGGCGCGGCGGACGATGTCCTCGTACGCCTGCCAGAACTCGAAGAAGTTGAGCGTCTCGGCCTTCTTGATCGCCGCGACGACCAGCTGACGGTCGCCGTTGGGCTTCACCAGGTCGATGGCGAGGCCGAGGTTGATGTGCGGCGGCTTGACCAGGGTCGGCTTGCCGTCCTTCTCCGCGTAGGAGTAGTTCATCGACGGCATGGCCTTGAGGGCCTGCACCATCGCGAAGCCGATGAGGTGGGTGAAGGAGACCTTCCCGCCCCGGGCCCGCTTGAGGTGGTTGTTGATGACGATGCGGTTGTCGAAGAGCAGCTTCACCGGGACAGCGCGCACCGACGTGGCGGTCGGCAGCTCCAGCGAGGCGTTCATGTTCTTCGCCACGGCCGCGGACGGGCCGCGCAGCGGCACGTACTCCGGCCCCTCGGGGGCCTCCTTGGCCGGCTCCGCCTTGGCCTTCGCGCCGGCCGGCTGTGCGGCGGCCGGAACGGGCTTCGAGGCCGGAGCGGCCTTGGCCGGGACCGGGGTCTGAGCGGCGGGCGCGGCGGCGACTGGGGGCGCGGCGGCAGCCGCTCCAGTGGAGCCGGTGCTTGCACCGGGGGGCGTCGCCGGAGGAGTTGCCTGGGCCGGGGTCTGAGCCGGGGCCGGGGTCTGAACCGGAACCGCAGTCCCGGCCGCAGAAGCCTCCGCCGGGGCGGCCTCGGGCGCCGCGGGGGACGCAGCCCCCGCGACTGCGGCCTCGTCCGTGGGCTTTGCCGCGGCCGGAGCGCCGGCCGCGCCCGGCTTGTAGTCGGCGAAAAAGTCCCACCAGGCCCGGTCGACCGAATTCGGGTCCTGGAGGTACTGCTGGTAGATCTCGTCGACGAGCCACTCATTGGGACCGAACGCGGCAGCAGGGTTCTTCCCCTGCCCGTCTTGGTCGGTCGAGATGCTCGAGTTACTGGGGGACTGTGGCGACACGGCGGTAACCGCCCTCTTCCGCTTCACAAGGTGATGGACAGCGGGAATTAAGGCTACGCCTCCATGGCCGGGAGATGCAGGCCGGGCGGGCGTTCCGTCGTGCAAGTCACACCAAAGCCCGGGTTTCACCGCTGAAATTGGCGGGAAACAAGCGGGGTTCCGGTGCTGAGCGGGTACGCGCCACCGTGGCTGCGGCCTGGAGGGCCGCACCCCTGACTGATCTCCGCCGGGTATCGCGGAGAACATGCGCTTCCTGTTCGAACCCTACGTCAACGCTGTGACGGGACGCTTCCCGGAAGAGTGACCTGAATCCGGCACCCGCGGGACGATTCGGCCACTCCTATGCGCCCGCCGTGCAGATCGACCGCCCACCGGGCGATCGCCAGCCCCAGTCCCGTACCGCCGTCGCCACCGGACGCACTGCCGCGGTTGAAGCGCTCGAAGACCCGGTGCCACTCCGACTCCGGAATGCCGGGGCCCTCGTCCAGCACCTCCAGATCCAGGCTCTCCGGGTGGGCGCCGCGCCGGGCGCGGACGGTGACCCTGCCGTGCGGCGGGCTGTGCTTGACCGCGTTGTCGATCAAATTGGCGACCACCTGGTGCAGCCGCTCCACGTCGGCGTGGGCGGTCAGCTCGGGCGGCGACACGTCCAGGTGCAGATGGACGTCCTTGCGCGTGTGGGTGCCGGAGCCGGAGGTGAGACCCCGCTGGGCGGCCACCAGGTTGGCTTCCTTCAGGACGCCCGACAGGTACGGCCACACCTCGAAGCGCCGTGCCTTCAGCGGTACGACCCCGTTGTCGAGCCGGGACAGATCGAGCAGCGTCTCCACCAGCCGGCCGAGGCGCTCGGTCTGCTTGAGCGCGGTCCGCATGGTCTCCGGATCGGCGGCCGAGACGCCGTCCACGACGTTCTCCAGTACGGCCCGCAGCCCCGCGATGGGCGTGCGGAGCTCGTGCGAGACGTTGGCGACCAGCTCCTTGCGGTGCCGGTCCACCGCCTCCAGGTCGTCCGCCATGCGGTTGATCGTGTCGGCCAGGTCGCCCAGCTCGTCACGCCGGCCGGCGCCGCGCACCCGCCGCGTGTAGTCGCCGTGGGATATCGCCCGCGCCACGGTCGTCATCTCGTCCAGCGGGGCCGTCAGGCTGTGCGCCACGAACTGAGTGATCAGCATCGAGGCGATCACTGAGAAGACCGTGATGAAGCGCAGCTCGGTCTCGGTGCGCAGGGCCACCAGCAGCAGGCCCGTCGTGATGAAGACCGAGACGACGACGAGCGTGCCCAGCTTGGTCTTGATCGAGAAGGGGCGCAGCCCCGGTCCGGGCGGGCGGCTCATGTCGCCGGCGTCTCCAAGGCGTATCCGACTCCGTGGACGGTACGGATCCGCTCCGCGCCGATCTTGCGCCGCAGGGCCTTGATGTGGCTGTCGACCGTCCTCGTCCCCGAGGCGTCCGCCCAGTCCCAGACCTCGGCCAGCAGCTGCTCCCGCGAAAGAACCGCGCGAGGCGTGTTAGCGAGGCAGACCAGCAGGTCGAACTCGGTGGGCGTCAGGTGCACGTCCTCGGTACGGACCCGGACCCGCCGCTGGGCGTGGTCGATCTCCAGCTCGCCCAGGCGCAGGATGCCGCTGCGCGGCGTGTGCGCGGCCTGCGTCGCGCGCTCCACGCGCCGCAGCAGGACGTGCACCCGGGCCGCGAGCTCACGCATCGAGAACGGCTTGGTCATGTAGTCGTCCGCGCCGACCCCGAGCCCGACCAGCATGTCGGTCTCGTCGTCACGCGCCGTGAGCATCAGTACCGGAACCGGTCGCTGCGCCTGGACACGGCGACAGACCTCGAGGCCGTCGAACCCCGGCAGCATGATGTCCAGTACGAGGAGGTCCGGCTGCCAGGCCTCCGCCGTCTCCACGGCGGCAGGGCCGTCGGTGGCCGTCTGTACCTGGAACCCCTCGGCGCGCAGTCGCGCGGCGATGGCATCGACGATTGTCGGGTCGTCCTCGACGACAAGCACCCGGCGCTGGGCGCCGGGGGTGGCGGGTACGCCGTTGTGCGTGGTGTGTGTCTGATCCATCGCCCCGCCCCTGGGAGTGCGCTTCCAAAGATCCGCGTACAGGGGAGCAGCGTAAAGGCAGTCGGACGCTCCCGGCTACGCAGGGCGATGTGCGAGGTGGATGACGTCGGGGACGCCTCGGGCAACCTGGACCTCTTTGGTTCGTACCCCGCTGAATCCGGCATTCCGCAATGACTCTTCGAAACTGCCGGACGGCTGGGCGGACCAGATGGCGAGGACGCCGCCGGGGCTCAACCGCGCCTGGCAGGCCGCGAGTCCGGCCGGTGAGTAGAGGCCGCCGTTGTCCTCGGTGACCGTCCAGTCCGGGCCGTTGTCGATGTCGAGGCAGAGGGCGTCATATGTCTCTGAAGTGGTACGAACGTACCCCACAAGATCCGTGTGCAGAATCACGGTACGAGCATCGCGCAGCGCCTCGCGGGAGATGGCGCCGAGCGGTCCCTCGCGGTGCCAGTCGATGATCGCCTGCTCGCGCTCGACGACCGCGATCCGGCCCCATCCGGGGTTGGACGCGGCGCGGGCGAGCGAAAAGCCGACCCCGAGACCACCGATGAGCACGCAAGGGCCTCCCGGCCGGTCCGGCGCCTCCCGGTCCGGCGCGGCTCGGTCCGGCTCCTCACGGTTCAGCGCCTGGAACGCGGCGTCCACCAGCAGCCGTTCCGAGCGGCCGTCTGAAGTGTCCATCAGGAAGCACCCGTTGGCGATGATCTCGTACCGCCCGCCGCGTTGGCGCAGGACGACCTCGCCGTACGGTCCGTCACGCCGGTCGAGGGTGACCGGCGCCTGCGCGTCGGTATCGGCGACGGCTTGGGGCGAGAGCACGGCGGTTCCTCCAGCTGACGGTTCGGCCTGCGGCGTGCGCACATCCTCGCAAAAGCGGCCCGGCGAAGCCACGCGGAAACGACACCGCGTCAGGCACGGCCAACCTCCGCGGACCTACCCGGCAACTGGGGGACCGCGGCTAAGGCAGCGGCACCGCGGCCAGGACTTTGCGCAGGGCCGGTGGGGGTGCGGGGTCGCTCGTCACGACTTCGTGGCCCTGGTACCGGATGGCGTAGATGAAGGCGTCGGGCACCGGCTGCCCCATCGAGACGCGGGGCAGGTGCGGGAAGTCTGCTTCCTTCAGCGCCGTACGCAGTGCGGTGAGTTCGGCCGGCGTGAGCCGGCCCGGTGCGCCCGTCTTGCCCGCCGTCAGTGTCGTGTACGTACCGTCGCCGTTCACCAGCACGCTGTCGTGCCGTCCGGCGATGCCGCCGGTCACGGTGACGGTGACCAGGCGTTCGTCCAGGGTGGTCGGGGCCGGTGCCGGGGTGGGGGTGCCGGTGGCCGCTGTCGGCCCCGGCCCCGGCGCCGGGGCCGAAGCCGCCGGCCGGTCCGACGTGTCCGAGGGCGTCCCGCCCCCGCCCGTGGTGCAGCCCGTCAGCAGCAGGGCCGCCGCGGCCAGTAGCCCGATCGTCCACCTGGTCGGTCTCATGAACCCCACCTGTCGTCCGTACCTGACCAGCACGTGCGCGTCGAGCATGCCTGATCGCGCCTGCTCGGGGGAGACGGCGGGCGCTGTCCATTCCGATCCGACTCTTCATCGGGCGGGGCGCGGATCCGCCACCACGCCACGCCGACCGGTGCAAGGTCCTGGGCAACCTCGCCTTGACCTGTGCAAGGTCCACCGCTACTGCCGGCGCGGCGAATGATCGCTCACAGCGAACGCCGCCGGGGGAACATCTCGCCATGGCCAAGCATTGAGTGCGTACAGCTCAACTTCACTGCCGAAGGGAAGATCATGGCTTCGACGTCCGCATCACTCACCCTCCCTGTGCTGCCCCTTGACGACGAGGTCGTGCTGCCCGGCATGGTGGTGCCCCTGGACCTCTCGGACAACGATGTACGGGCCGCGGTCGAGGCCGCGCACGCCGCGGCCCCCGAGGGCGGCAAACCGAAGGTGCTGCTGGTGCCGCGCGTCGACGGGACGTACGCCGCGACCGGCGTGCTCGGCACCGTCGAGCAGGTCGGACGGCTGTCCGACGGCGACCCCGGTGCCCTTATCCGCGGCCGCAGCCGCGTGAAGGTCGGGGCCGGGACGACCGGTCCCGGTGCGGCCCTGTGGATCGAGGGCACCCCGGTGGACGAGACCGTCCCCGATCCACTGCCCGGTTCGGTCACCGAGCTCGTCAAGGAGTACAAGGCTCTCGCCACCAGCTGGCTCAAGAAGCGTGGTGCGTGGCAGGTCGTGGACCGCGTCCAGCAGATCGACGGAGTCTCGGCCCTGGCCGACAACTCCGGCTACTCGCCCTTCCTGACGCTGGAGCAGAAGGTCGAACTGCTGGAGACCGCCGACCCGGTGTCCCGGCTCAGGCTCGCGGTCAAGTGGCTCAGCGAGCACCTCGCCGAGCAGGATGTCGTGGAGTCCATCGCCAAGGACGTGCAGGACGGCGTGGACAAGCAGCAGCGCGAGTTCCTGCTGCGCCGGCAGCTGGAGGCCGTTCGCAAGGAACTCGCCGAGCTGAACGGCGACACGGAGGGCGAGAGCGACGACTACCGGGCCCGTGTCGAGGCCGCCGACCTGCCCGAGAAGGTGCGTGAGGCCGCGCTCAAGGAAGTCGAGAAGCTGGAGCGGTCCAGCGACCAGAGCCCGGAAGGCAGCTGGATCCGGACCTGGCTCGACACCGTCCTCGAGCTCCCGTGGAAGGAGCGGACGGAGGACGAGTACGACATTCAGGGTGCCAAGGGCATCCTGGACGCGGAGCACGCGGGCCTGCAGGACGTCAAGGAGCGGATCACCGAGTACCTGGCGGTGCGCAAGCGGCGCGCCGACCGTGGGCTGGGTGTCGTCGGCGGACGGCGCGGCGGCGCGGTGCTGGCACTCGTCGGCCCGCCCGGCGTCGGCAAGACGTCGCTCGGCGAGTCGGTGGCGCATGCGATGGGGCGCAAGTTCGTCCGCGTGGCGCTCGGCGGAGTCCGCGACGAGGCGGAGATCCGCGGCCACCGGCGTACGTACGTCGGTGCCCTGCCCGGTCGTATCGTCCGGGCCGTCAAGGAGGCCGGTTCGATGAACCCGGTCGTCCTCCTGGACGAGATCGACAAGGTCGGCTCGGACTTCCGGGGAGACCCCGCGGCGGCGCTGCTCGAGGTCCTCGACCCGGCGCAGAACCACACCTTCCGGGACCACTACCTGGAGGTCGAGCTCGACCTGAGCGATGTCGTCTTCCTGGCCACGGCGAACGTCCTGGAGGCCATTCCGGAGGCGCTGCTCGACCGGATGGAACTGGTGCGGCTGGACGGCTACACGGAGGACGAGAAGGTCGTCATCGCCCGCGACCACCTGCTGCCGAGGCAGCTGGAGCGCGCGGGTCTGGAGCCGGGCGAGGTCGTGCTGGAGGACTCCGCCCTGCGCAAGCTGGCCGGTGAGTACACCCGCGAGGCGGGTGTACGGAACCTGGAGCGCGCCGTTGCCCGCCTGCTGCGGAAGGTGGCGGCCCAGCACGAACTGGGTGAGCAGGAGCTGCCGTTCACGATCGGCGCGGAGCAGCTGCGCAAGCTGATCGGCCGGCCGCACCATGTGCCGGAGTCGGCGCAGGACCCGGCCGAGCGCCGCACGGCGGTGCCCGGGGTGGCCACCGGCCTCGCTGTCACGGGCGCGGGCGGGGACGTCCTCTTCGTCGAGGCGTCGCTGGCGGACCCGGAGACAGGCGCCGCCGGTCTGACCCTGACCGGTCAGCTCGGTGACGTGATGAAGGAGTCGGCACAGATCGCGCTCTCGTTCCTGCGCTCGCACGGCGCGGAGCTGGAGCTGCCGGTGGCCGACCTCAAGGACCGGGGTGTGCACATCCACTTCCCGGCGGGCGCGGTCCCGAAGGACGGGCCCAGCGCGGGAATCACGATGACGACGGCTCTGGCCTCGCTGCTCTCCGGCCGTCAGGTGCGTACGGATGTGGCGATGACCGGTGAGGTGTCGCTGACCGGCCGTGTCCTGCCGATCGGTGGCCTCAAGCAGAAGCTGCTGGCCGCCCACCGGGCGGGCATCACGACGGTCGTGATCCCCAAGCGGAACGAGCCGGACCTGGACGACGTGCCGGCCGAGATCCTGGAAGGGCTGGAGGTCCACCCGGTGACGGATGTCCTCCAGGTCCTGGACATCGCGCTGTCCCCGTCGGCGGTGGAGGTCCCGGCGGCAGCGTGAGTGGAGCTGCGGGGCGGGGCGTTGTTCGGGTGGCCCCCGGGTTCCCCTCCGGACGGCTTCCGGGCACCTTCGGGTGACCTCGGGAGCCTTCCGGGTCGGGGAACCCGGGGCCTTCCGGGTCCCGGTGCCTACCGGGGAGATGGGTTGGGCGCATATGCCGGTCGGCGGCTCCGGCCGCCGACCGACCTCATCCGTTGGCCAGAGCCACCACTCGGTCCAAGGCGCCGTTGAACTTGTTGTGGTCCCCCACGATCGGGCCCGTCGAGGTGTACTGCCACATCGTCTGGTAGCCCCAGCCTGCCGGGAGTTCGCCAGGGGTCGTGTTGTACCGCGCGATCCACAGCGGGCTGCTCGCGCCGAAGCCGCTGTAGTTGCCGGTGCAGTCCTTCCACCAGCTCGTCGCCGTGTAGATCACCGCATCGCGACCGGTACGAGCCCTGTACGTGGTGAGGAAGTCACGGATCCACGCCACCATCGCGCTCTGCGTCTTGCCGTAGCACTGGGCTCCGTACGGGTTCCACTCGATGTCGAGCACGCCCGGCAGCGTCTTGCCGTCGCGGGACCAGCCGCCCCCATGGTCCACGAAGTAGTGGGCCTGATTGGCGCCGCTGGAGTCGTTGGGGGTGGCGAAGTGATAGGCGCCGCGGATCATTCCGACGTTGTACGAGCCGTTGTACTGCTGTCCGAAGTACGGGTTGGTGTAGTAGTTGCCCTCGCTGGCCTTGACATAGGCCCACTTCACGCCGCTGGTCCACAGCGACGCCCAATTGACGTTGCCCTGGTGGCTGCTGACGTCCACGCCCTCCGTCTGCGCGGCGCGCGAATCGCGGGGGATACCGCCCTGGCCGTCGTGAGCGACGACGCCCTGGCCCATACGGGCGCTGCCGCGCTCGGGCCGGTCGGCGGCGTCCGACG
This sequence comes from Streptomyces sp. NPDC051219, assembly GCF_040682335.1. Lineage (NCBI taxonomy): Bacteria > Bacillati > Actinomycetota > Actinomycetes > Kitasatosporales > Streptomycetaceae > Streptomyces > Streptomyces sp. NPDC051219. The sequence continues at coordinate 99,111 of NZ_JBFBAS010000019.1, read as the reverse complement.
CGGCGGGCGCGATGAACAGGAGAGCCGGCGCAGCGAAGAGGAGCGCGAAAGCGGTGAGGAGGCTCCCAGCAGTACTGACGGGAGAGGTACGGGACGTTCCGGATCTGTGCACGGGCATTGCGTGCCTCCGAAGGCCTCGGTGGGGGAGGGTGTCTGCCGTCCTGCCGGACTGGTCTCCTGCCGGCGCGACACCCGGTCGAAAAGCCGCTGGCGTGGGCATGTCACTCAGAAAGCTACGCACGTAGACCGGGACGGCGGAAGGGAGTGCAAGGGGTGCCGTTGGTCCACGCCTGTGGAGTTCCGCCCCAGCTGGGGCGACGTCCGTGGCTGAAACAAACTTCCAGCGGTGGGCGGCGCGGCGCCACGCTGCCCCACCTCGCCCACGCCTGCGAAATACTGAGCCGTCGGGCAGGCAGAGGGAATGGGAGCGGCCGTGCAAGAGACCGGAGACCAGGAGTTCCTCGCGCTGGAGCGGGAGCTGTCTGTCTTCCTCCGGCGCGCCCGTGCCTCCTCGGGTGAGATGGCCCGGGAAGTCCATCCCGAGCTGGAGCCCGCCGCGTACGGGCTGCTGGTCCGCCTGGAGGAGACCGGACGGCAGCGGGCCACCGAGCTCGCTGCCTACTTCGGGGTCGGCAAGGCGACCATGAGCAGGCAGCTGCGGGCGCTGGAGGATCTCGGCCTGGTGGCACGCGAGCCCGACCCCGCCGACGGCCGGGCCTTTCTCGTCCGGCTGACCGAGGAGGGGCGTGCGCGCTTCCTGCGGGTACGGGACGCGCGGCGCAGCCGGTACATGCGCAAGCTGGCCGGCTGGGACCGTGGCGAGGTGGCCGAACTGGCCCGGCTGCTGAACCAGCTCAACAAGCGCGCCGAAGCGTGACCGTGCCGAGCGGGAGCAGCCGGCGCCGGACCACAGACCGCAGAACGCCGGTCTGCCGTACAGCTCTGTCGCCGTACTACAGCTCCACGTAGACCGCCGACGCGTCGTCGTGCAGCTTCCAGCGCCCGAACGTCTTCAGCTCCGCGTCCGCCTCCTCCAGCGCCCGCACCCGGCCGATCAGCCCCGACGGGCCCTCCTTGCGCAGTACGGCCAGGCAGTCCGCCCAGTCGCCCTCCCCGAAGACGTCCGTCCAGCAGCTCGCCCCGTCGGTCAGGGCCGCCACCGTACGTACCTCCGCGCGCGGCGACGTGCCCGTCACCGCGCGCTCCGCCACGGCGGGATCGGCGGCCGCCGTGAAGAAGCCGCCCTCGGCGTTGCGCAGGGCGTCGATCGCGGCCGTCGAACGGCGCGTCTCCCGCGGAACGCGGCTCAGCCGGTCGTCCACGATCGGCGTCACCCGGCCGTCCGGCGCCTCCAGCAGCAGAACCGAGTCGCAGAGGACGAGATGCTCGACCTGCTCGGCGCCCCAACGCGCCATGACGGCTGTTGCCTGAGGCGTACGCGCGTGAGAAAGGTCACAGGTGTCGCGGTGTGCGTCGGCGGTGCGCCTGATTGCTTCCGCGAGGATCTTCCGCAGGGTCATATCCCGCCGCGAACCGGACAGTTCGACCAGCGTGTGGCCGAGCCGCGCGGTGAACCAGGGCACGTCGTGCACACAGCCGGCGTCGTCCTGTGGAGGCGTGACACCGTCCAGTGCTACCAGCACTCCGCCCCGGCCCCAGGCTGTTGGGGCTGCTGAGACCCAGTCCTCATTGGGACGGGCGGGGTCGCCGGGGGCCGAGGCGGGTTCGATGCGCATACGTCAAGTCTGCACGAGCTCTTCACGGCCAAGGTCAATTGGCTCATACCAGCAGGTCAGGCCTTTATTCGGACGGAATGGCCGACTCCGCGAAGCTGTGGGCGCGCATCCTGCCAAAGGCCGCCGAGAAGTTTCAACCGGCGTGCAGAACCGGCCCCTCCACGCGACGGGGGGCGAGTTGTTTGGCAACTCCTGAGTGATGTTCACTCGTTCGGGTGGCCAGGCGGGCGATGCTCGCCCCCCTCCGAAACACACTGGAATGGTCGGAAGCCGTACCGAGGATGTACGAGGGGTGGGGGCGCTTACTTGTTGACCGGCCGTCACCTCGGCCTTACGAGTAGACGAGTCAAGATTGCGAGCACCGGTGCAGAACAAGCGGTCTCGGGGTAACGGCCAGGGCACGACGGGAACCGATCGCACCGTACGCGTGCGCAGCCGGCTGATCCTCGCCGTCGCCGCCGTCGGCATCACCGTCCTCGCGGCAGGCGGCCCCTCCATCGTCACTGCCTCCGCAGAACTCAACGAGTCCCAGCGGCTGGTCACGCTCGCCCAGCTGAGCCGCCAGACCGTCACCCTCGCGCACTCTCTCGCCGACGAGCGGGACGAGGTCGCCGTCTTCATCGCCGCCGGCCGGGGCGGGACCGCTCAGGCCGACGCCGAGGAAGGTGGCGAGGCCGGGGAGGACGGAGAATCCGCGGAAGGTCAACAGGGCGGGGAAGGGGCGGAGTCCGACGGCAAGCAGCCCAAGGTCTCCGAGGAGCGCACGGCCCGCGTGGACCGCCAGATCGCCGAGATCACCCCGGAGGCACCCGCGGATCTCCGCCGCGACCTGGAGCGGATAGCCACCGTGCGCGCGGCGGCCCTCACCGGCAAGGGCTCGGCGTTCGACGCACACCAGGCGTACTCCGAGGTGATCGGCAAACTGCTCGGCCTGGCCGGACAGCTGGCCGAGCAGACACCACCGCGCGCCACCGGCGCTCTCGGCGCCACCCGCGCGCTGGTTCCCCTCGGCCAGGCCGTCGAGCAGGCCTCCGCCTCCCGGGGGCTGGCCCTCGGCGCGCTGGCCGTTCCACCCGCCCAGGACCCGGAACCGCAGTACAACCCCGTCACCGGGCGCTGGGAGACCGCCGAGAAGTCCTCCGCCGCAGACCGCGACGGGGACGCACTCAGCGCCGCAGCCCAGCAGTCACGCGTACGCGAGCAGGCTGCCCTCGCGGACTTCCGGCGGACCGCACGCCCCGACGCGCGTGACTCGCTGGCCTCGACCGTCACCGGGCCCGAGGTCAAGACCGCCGAGGGATATCTCGAGCGCCTCACCGACCAGCCGACCCTGTCCAAGAGCGAGCGCAAACTCGACCGCGAGCGCGTGGACTCCGCGCTCTCCGCCCGTGTCGACCGGATGCGCAGCGTCGAGTCGTCCCTCGCTTCCGACCGGGCCGACGCCCTCGCGCAGCTGCGCGACGACGATGTCACCGCCCTGGAAGTACGCATCGCGTTCCTCGGCGTGTGCCTGCTGATCGCCCTGGGTGTGAGCATGGCCGTCGCTCGTACGCTGACCCGCCCGCTGGCCGTGCTGCGTATCGGCGCGGCCCGCCTCGCGGCCTCGCCCGGCACGGAGGAACCGGTCCGGTTCACCGGCCGCAACGACGAGTTCGCCGATGTCGTACGTTCCCTCAACACCCTCCATGAGCAGACCGCGCAGCTGCATGAACGCGCCACGCGGCTCGACGCGGACCGTACGAAGCTGATCGGCCGCAACGAGAAGCTGACCACCGAGCGCGCCGGCCTGACCAACGAGCTTGCCGCGCTCCGGACCAGCGTCGAACAGCAGCGCCGCACACTGAGTACGACCGCCGTCAGCCTCTCGCTGCGCACACTCGGACTGGTCGAGCGTCAGCTCACCGTCATCGAGCAGCTCGAAGCACGCGAACAGGATCCGGACCAGCTCGCCACGCTCTTCAAGCTCGACCACTTCGCCACGGTCATGCGCCGCCACAGCGAGAATCTGCTGGTCCTGGCGGGCGCTGAACACGGCCAGGGCCACCCCGGGCCGGTGCCGCTCGTGGACGTCATGCGCGCGGCCGTCAGCGAGATCGAGCGGTACGAGCGGATCGACATCCAGTCGCTGCCGCCGCACGCCCGGATCGCGGGCCACGCGGCCGACGACATCAGCCACCTCGTCGCGGAACTGCTGGAGAACGCCACGATGTTCTCCCCGCCGGACGCCCGGGTGCAGCTCTCCGGCTGGCTGCTGGAGAGCGGCGAGGTCATGCTCTCCGTCCAGGACGAGGGCATTGGGGTGACTGCCGGCCGTATCGAGGAGCTCAACGAGCGGCTCGCGGACCCTCAGGCGTACGAAACCGAAAGCAGCGCCGAGAGCATCATGGGACTCGGTCTGTACGTCGTGGCGCGGCTCGCCGCCCGCCACGGTGTACGCGCCGAACTGCGCGCCCAGAAGCAGGGCGGCGGTACGGCGGCCGTGGTTGTCGTACCGACGTCCCTTCTGCCGGCCACGCCGCCGGTCGAGCCGGCGCACACGCCGGAAGTGCCCGGCGCGCCCGCGCTGCGTCTGCCAGGGTCGGTCGCGGAGGCCAACTCCAACGCGCTGCCGGGACGTTCGACACTGCCGCCCGGTCAGGACCCCCTCGTGGCCCTGGCGGAGCGTACGGTCCGCGAGGCGGAGGCCGAGCCCGCCCACGAGCGGACCCGCGAGGTGGCGGCGGAAGCGGAACCCGAGCCGCAGCCGGCCGACGAACCCGCGCCCGCGGTCGAGTCGCGAGCCGTCGACTCCAGGCCCGCCGTCGGTTCCGGGGCCGCCGTCGAGGCCCACGCCGCTGAGGCACGGGCCGCCGAGCCGCAGGCCGGCGCGCTCGCGGACGCCGTCCTCGCGGCCCCCGTCCCCGCCCACGAGCCGCAGGCGGACACGCCCGCCGCCGAGCCCGCGCCCGCCGACCAGCAGCCCAAGTGGGAGCGCATCACCGACAAGGGACTGCCCAAGCGCACCCCCAAGGTGGTCTCGCCCGGGGCCGCACCGGCCCAGGAGCGCACCGGCAAGGTCGACGCGGAGGAACTTCGCCGACGGCTCGGTGGTTTCCACCAGGGGGCGAAGAACGGCAGGCGCGACGTCGAGACCGAGATCGCCGAACAGACCGAGGACGAGGGGGACACCGTCGAGGAGGCACGCACGTGACCGCCAGTACCTACGGACTGAGCAGCCAGGCCCGCAATCTGCAATGGCTGCTGACCGATCTCGTGGAGGAGGTGCCAGGCCTGCTCTCCGTGGCGGTCGTGTCGTCAGACGGACTGCTTCTGCTGTCCTCCGACCCGGGACAGACCGGAGCCCGGCAGGAGGGACGCGAAGGCCCGAAGGGGGCAAGCGCGGATCTCGCCACGATCGTCTCCGGCCTCGGCAGCCTCACCGTCGGCGCGGCGAAGCTGATGGACGCCGGCGGCGTCAAGCAGACGATGGTCGCCATGGAGAACGGCAGCGTCTTCGTCATGTCGATCAGCGACGGCTCCCTGCTCGGCGTGCACGCCACCCCGGACTGCGACATGAGCGTCGTGGCCTACCACATGGCGCTGTTCGTCGGCCGGGCCGGCCACGTCCTCACCCCCGAACTCCGCAGTGAACTGCGCAAATCGATGGAGAGCGCCCAGTGACGCCCGGCAAAATAGTTCCCCAGCTACCGGTCCGCGGCGGTGAGAGGCGTACCGCCCGGGTCCGCCCGTACTCGCTCACGGGTGGCCGCACCCGCTTCGGACATGTCCTGCTCGTCGAGACGTTCGTGGCGGCACTCGAAGCGCCCGAGGAGCGGCGGGAGCTGACGAACGGCGGCCGCGGCGCCCGCGGCGTCATGCCGGAGATGCAGGCAATCGTCGAGATCTGCCGCCGGATGCGTACGGTGGCCGAGATCTCGGCGCTGCTGAAGATGCCGCTCGGCGTGGTGCGCGTCCTTCTCAGCGACCTCGCAGACCAGGGAAAGATCCGCGTGTACGGGACAGGACACGGCGCAGGCCGGCCCGAACGCGCGCTGCTCGAAAGGGTGCTGAGTGGACTCCGCCGTCTCTGAGAGGCCCGTCCCCGACACGGACGCCGACATCGACACCACCACCGGCACTGAGACCGGCACCGGCACCGGCACCGGCACGGGCACCGGCACCGAACAGGGCGCACAGGCCTGGCAGACGGACCGCACCCGGGCCCCGATCGCCACCAAGGTCGTCGTCGCGGGCGGTTTCGGAGTGGGCAAGACGACCTTCGTGGGATCCGTTTCGGAGATCACGCCGCTGCAGACCGAGGCGGTGATGACCGAGGCCAGCGAGGAGACCGACGACCTGACGGCGACCCCGGACAAGGTCACGACCACCGTCGCGATGGACTTCGGCCGGATCACGCTCGACGACGACCTCGTGCTCTATGTCTTCGGCACGCCGGGCCAGCAGCGCTTCTGGTTCATGTGGGACGACCTGGTGCGCGGAGCGATCGGCGCCGTCGTCATGGCGGACACCCGCCGGCTGCCCGACTGCTTCCCCGCGCTCGACTACTTCGAGAGCTGCGGACTGCCGTACGTCGTCGCGGTCAACCAGTTCGAGGGAACGCCGGCGTACGAGGCCGAGGACGTGCGGGAAGCCCTGACGATCCCGCCGCACGTGCCTGTGGTGATCATGGACGCACGCCGCCGGGTCACGGTCATCGAATCGCTGCTCGCGCTCGTCGGCCACGCGCTGGACGTCACCCCCGAATAGTTCCCACGGCCACCCGGGGGCGCATCGCCCGCACCCGCCCGTACGTACTCGGACAACCGTACGTACTCAGACACCCGTAGAGAGAAGACCTCGCCATGCGGAAGATACTCATCGTCGGAGCCGGACAGTCCGGTCTCCAGCTCGCCCTCGGACTCCAGTCGCAGGGGTACGAGGTCACCTTGATGTCCAACCGTACGGCGGACGAGATCCGGACCGGCCGGGTCATGTCCACGCAGTGCATGTTCCACACGGCGCTGCAGCACGAGCGCGATCTGAAGATCAACTTCTGGGAGAGCCAGGCCCCGCGCATCGAGGGCCTCGGAGTCTCGGTCGCCGGTCCGGACTCCTCGCGTGTCATCGACTGGGTCGGCAAGCTGGACGGATACGCCCAGTCCGTCGACCAGCGTGTGAAGATGGCCGGCTGGATGGAGACCTTCGCGCAGCGCGGCGGCCAGCTGGTCATCCATGGCGCCGCCGTCTCCGACCTCGACTTCTTCTCCCGCACGTACGACCTCGTCATGGTCTCCGCGGGTAAGGGCGAGCTGGTCTCGATGTTCGGCCGCGACGCGTCCCGCTCGCCGTACGACGCCCCGCAGCGCGCGCTGGCCGTCGCGTACGTGCACGGGATGGGCCCCCGCCCCGAGCACCCCGAGTTCGACGCGGTGCGCTGCAACCTGGTGCCCGGTGTGGGCGAGCTGTTCGTAATGCCGACACTCACCGTGTCCGGCCGTGCGGACATCCTCTTCTGGGAGGGCATCCCGGACGGCCCGCTCGACGTCTTCCGCGGCGTCAAGGACCCCGCCGAGCACCTCTCCCTCACTCTTGAGCTGATGGAGAAGTTCACGCCCTGGGAGTACGCGCGCGCCACCAAGGTAGAACTGACCGACGCGGGCGGGACCCTGGCCGGCCGATACGCGCCGACCGTACGCAACCCCATCGGCCGGCTGCCCGGCGGCGGCCTGGTGCTGGGCGTCGCGGACGTGGTCGTCGCCAACGACCCGATCACCGGGCAGGGCTCGAACTCCGCCTCCAAGTGCGCGGCCTCGTACCTCGCCTCGATCGTCGAGCGGGGCGACGAGCCCTTCGACGCGCAATGGATGCAGTCCACTTTCGACCGCTACTGGGACACGGCGCAGCACGTCACCAAGTGGACGAACGCGATGCTCGGTGTCCCGCCGGAGCACGTGCTGAACCTGATCGGCGCGGCCGGCCAGCTGCAGCCCGTCGCGAACCGCTTCGCCAACGGCTTCAACGACCCGGCCGACTTCGAGAACTTCTTCTTCGACCCGTCGCTCACGAACGCCTACCTGGCCGAGGTGTCCGGAGCCGCGGCCGCGGAGTAACCCGTGTCCGGCCCCGCCGTGGCCTCCACGGGTAGCCGCGGCGGGGTGTACGACGCCAGCACCTTCGCCTCCGGGTCCGGCCGGACCGCGCCGAGCAGCGGGTTGGCGGCGATCGGGGAGACCTTGACCCTGGTGCCGGGGCGCGGGGCCTGGATCACCAGGCCGTTGCCCACGTAGATCGCCACATGCGTGGCCTTGGGGAAGTAGATGACCAGGTCGCCCGGGCGCAGAGAGCGCAACGGCACCTTCGGGAGCTGTCGCCACTGTTCCTGGCTGGTCCGTGGGATGGGCCGGCCCGCGTGCGCCCACGCCTGCGAGGTGAGCCCGGAGCAGTCGAACGAGCTGGGCCCTTCCGCGCCCCAGACGTACGGCCTGCCGATCTGGCGGACGGCGTAGCGGATGGCCTTGCCGCCGCCCGCCGACGGCTTACGGACACCGGTCAGTTCGCCCTTGGCGAGCAGCTCGTCCTGGGCCCGGTCGGTGCCCTCCTGCTCCAGTCGGGCGAGCTCGGCAAGCTGGTCGGCGGTCAGGGAGGCAAGCATCCTCTCGACCTCCGCGAGGCGTGCCCGCACCTCGTCGCGCTGCTTCCTCTGGCGTGCGGCCAGGACCTGCTGGGCGTCGAGCGCCTCGCGGGCCTTGCCGGCCAGGTCGTCGGCCCGCGTCTCGTTGGCGGTCAGCCGGGCCAGCGTCGCGGCCCGGTCGGCGGACTCGCGCCGGATCAGATGGCGCTCGTCGAGGGCGTGCTGCGGGTCCCGGGAGAGCAGCAGCCGCACGTAAGGGGAGATCCCGGTCCGGCCCTGGTACTGCTCTCTCGCCAGCTGCCCGGCTTCCCCCCGGCTGTTGTCCAGGGCGAGGCGCACCCGGGAGAGCTCGGCGCTCAGCTTCCGGGCCTCGGCCTGGCGCTGCTCGAGGATCTCCTCGGTCGCGTTGTACGTCTCGGTGGCTTCCTCGGCCTTCCGGTACAGCTCCTGAAGATCCGTCAGCAGCTCGGCGACGGTACGTTCCGGCACCGGTCCGCCGGTCGCGGGCGCCGCGGGCGGGTCGACCGGATCGGCCAGGGCGTAGGGCGTGGGCCCGCACGCCACGACGGCGGCCGCCACGGCCGCCGCGGTACACACCGAGCGCAGAAAGCTTCCTGACACGTGATCACCTCCGTGGGAGGGATCGTGGCACGATCCGGGGCGGCCGTCCTCAGGAGCAAGTGAACCGGGGCAAAAGGCTCACTCGTCCGGCCTCACCCCGGCGTGGGGACTTGCCCGTGCCGGCGGTTCCGAGCGTGCTCCCGGCTTGCCCAACGGCTGCCCTGCGCCGTTTCGTCACGGCCGCCCTGGGCCGGTTTCGTCACGGCCGTCCGGCTGTGCGCCGCGAGCTGGCTTCGACCAGGGCCACCTGAGGCCGCGGGGCCGCTGCCCGGAGGGGTCGTACTCGTACTTCCAGCCGGTCTGCAGACCCAGCCGCCTGGTGTGCCCGGCGGGCACCCGGTGGTAAACGAGCACGGTGGGCGGGCCGCCGTCGGCGTCGGGCACCGGCACCTCGTACACCTTCGGCGGGTGGCCGGTCGGGCCGACGAGTACCGGCAGTACCCGGCCGTCCAGGGGGCCGCCCACGAAGGGCGTGTTCTCGCTTCTCACCCCACCAGTCTCACAGCAGGTGGGCGGCCTCGCTCACGACGGGCATCACCCGGCGGGCCAGGACGCCCACCGGGCCGTCGGCGGTCTCCAGTGCCAGCGCGGCCTGCGCCGCCGCGGCGGTCTGCGGGTCGGTGGCCGCGGTGACGGTCAGCAGCGCGACGAAATGGTCGACGAGCCAGTCCCGCAGCTCGGCGACCGGCGGCTGCTTCTCCTCGTCCAGCCAGATGAGGGAGGCGGCCTCCACCGCCGTGATCCAGGTGCGGACCATCATCCGCAGCCGGGCCCCGGGCTCGGGAACCGCGAGATGCACCAGGATCTGCTCGGCGGCTGCCCGCCGTACCTCGTCCACGATGGCGGTCGTACGCGAGGTCTCGGCGACGCTGCCGCCCTGCAGCAGCGCGCTGAACCCGGCGTCGTGCTGGTCGACGAACGCGAGGTAGCGGTCCAGGGCGTGGGAGAGACGCCGGGTGAGCGGACCGGCCTGCGGTTCGGCGAAGCACAGCTCGAGCTCGTCGGCGGCGGACCGCAGCGCGGCCTCGTACAACTGCTGCTTGCCGCCGGGGAAGTAGCGGTAGACGAGTGGCCGCGACACCCCCGCCGCCTCGGCGACGTCGTCGAAGGAGACCTCTTCCGGAGCGCGGTGCGCGAACAGTGAGAGAGCGGCGCCGAGGAGCTGGACGCGCCGCTCCTCGACGCTGAGCCGACGGTACGCGCGGGTGGCCGCCGGAGTCATCGGGGTCATGCGTCGCAGACTATCCGCACACTTCACCGATTACGCCCGGCAGTCCGGAGGACTTCCACACCCGGCGGCCCCGCCCCGCGCCTGCCGGGCCGCTACACGACCGGCGCGTGGCGATGTCGTTCACGGCGTCCGGAGGGGTCACGCCAGGAGCCCCGAGCTCTTCCACAGCCGACGGCCCACACCGCGCATGACCCCGATGTCGTCGAGGAAGTCCGTCAGCCGCTTCGCGCCCGACTGCATGACATCCCTGCGGTGGCCGCTCTCCTTGACCTGGGCCACCGCCTCGCGCCGGTCGAGTCCGACGTTCGTGTAGACCTGCGGGTTGACGAAGGCGACCGAGAACACCCGGGCCGCCTCGCCCGAGCTGATCCGGGTGAGCTCCTGCTCCCACCGCGGCGCGGTGACCATCTGGCGGCGCAACTCCTCGCGGGCGTATCGGACATGGCGGGCCTCCTCCACCACATGAATACGCGTCACTCCGCGCACCAGGGTCTGGACGCGCTCGTCCGGGAAGGTGAGCCGCTGCATCCAGTCGAGGATCTCCTCTCCGAGCAAGGTGCAGGCGAAGGACCCCGGGGTGGTCGAGACCGTCTTCAGGACGCGCGCCAGATTGTGGTTGAACCTCGAGACCGGGTAGGCGGGGGCTCCGCCCTTCTGGATCATGCGGGCGAACATCATCGAGTGCCGGCACTCGTCGGCGATCTCGGTGAGCGCGTAGCGGACGTGGTTGCTGGTGAGTGACTTGTCGTAGATGTGGCGCACCAGCAGCTGCATCAGGATGATCTCGAACCAGATGCCGAGCGAGGCGAGCGAAGCCGCTTCGTGCCGGGCCAGCTCCATCCGCTGTTCCTCGGACATCTTCCGCCACAGCGGGGTGTCGTAGAGCGAGACGAGCTCCGGCGGCCAGAACCACTTGTCCTCCTCGATGGGGGCATCCCAGTCGAGTTCGGCCTCCGGGTCGAAGGAGTGTCTGGCGGAGGACTCGAGCAGCCGCTCGGCGACCTGCTCACGGTCCTTGAGCAGGCCGAGTGCGTCCCTGAGCACTTCGCGCTGGGTCACTGTCGTCATGTCTGCGGGCACCTCGCGCATCGGTTTTCCGTGTCTGGGAAGCGCTCCCCGGAAGGATGCAGTCCGGGCAGCATGACTTATGAGACTGCCTGTCAGCAAGGGCGTCAATCCCTTGTGCGCGACTTGTTGACGGCGCATCTACCAACGTGTGAACCTGCCAACTATCCGCCAACCGTCCAGTCCTGTACGGCAGTCCGTGAGGCAAAGGGGGCGTCAGTGTCGACGCACGAGCTCTATGTGAACGAGCCGGGGAACCCGCTGTGGGAGGTACCCGCTTCCGGTGCGGCCCGCTTCAGCTGGGAGTACGACGACGGGCGTGACCGTCTGCTCGCCCTCTACCAGAAGGGCAAGGACAAGCAGTGGGACGGCGCCACACGCATCGACTGGGACCTCGAGGTCGACCCGTACGACCCGCTCGGCACCCCCGACGAGGCGCTGAACCTCTACGGCACCCGCCACTGGGCCAAGATGACCGAGAAGGACAAGGGCGATCTGCGCCGGCATTACACGTCCTGGCAGTTCAGCCAGTTCCTGCACGGCGAGCAGGGTGCGATGGTGTGCGCGGCGCGGATCGTCGAATCCGTGCCCGACCTGGACGCGAAGTTCTACTCGGCCACCCAGACCATGGACGAGGCCCGCCACGCCGAGATCTACGGCCGCTTCCTGCACGAGAAGGTCGGGATGCTCTACCCGGTCAACGACAACCTGCAGGGGCTGCTGGAGGACACCCTGCGCGACTCGCGCTGGGACATGCCGTACCTCGGCATGCAGGTCCTCATCGAGGGCCTCGCGCTCGCCGCCTTCGGCATGATCCGTGACACCACGGACAAGCCGCTGCCCAAGCAGATCCTGGCGTACGTCATGCAGGACGAGGCCCGGCACGTCGCCTTCGGGCGGATGGCGCTGCGCGACTACTACAAGCAACTCACGGACGCCGAGCTGCGCGAGCGCGAGGAGTTCGTCATCGAGGGCTGCTACCTGATGCGCGACCGGCTGCGCGGGGTGGAGGTCCTGGAGAACTTCGGCATCGGCAAGAAGGAGGCCGAGGATCTTTCCGAACAGTCGGAATTCCTGCACCTCTTCCGCAAACTGCTCTTCAGCCGCATCGTCCCCTGCGTGAAGGACATCGGGCTGTGGGGCGAGCGCCTGCAGAAGGCCTATCTGGACATGGGCGTGTTCGAGATGGGGGACTCCAACCTCGACCTGCTCATGACGCAGGACGAGGAGATCGCGGAACAGCTGGACAGGGAACGCTTCGCGGCGGAGGAGCAGGCGCGGGTCGCGGAGGTCGAGGCCGCGATCGCGGCCGGCACTTCCTGAGCGGCGCCTGTCGCCGATCACGGCCCGTCGGGGCGGGCGGCCGGGAAACCCGTCCGCAGAGTGAACGCTTACGGGTCGGGCCGTGGTCGCGCGCGGCACCGTAACCTCAGCAGCCGGTCACCTTCCGCCCTTGTCCAGCAGTGCCGCCTCCATCACAGCCCGGGCGATCGGCGCGGCGCTGCCGCCTCCGCTGATGTCCTCCCGCTGCGCCGACGCGTCCTCGACCACCACCGCGACCGCCACGGCCGGCGTTGGGGCGCCGCGCGCCTTGGCCCAGGAGATGAACCATGCGTACGGAGCCTCGGTGTTGCCGAGGCCGTGCTGCGCGGTCCCCGTCTTGCCCCCGACCTCGGCGCCGGGGATCGCGGCGTTGTGTCCCGAGCCCTCGGTGACGACCTTGACCATCATCCGCCTCAGGCGCAGGGCGGTGGCCCGGGTCATCGCCCGGGACAACGCCTTCTGGCTCGTCCGCGACACCGGGTTGCCGGTCGCGTCGGTCGTCCTCTCAAGCAGGAGCGGACGCTTGATGTCGCCGCCTCCGGCGATCGCCGCCGCCACCATCGCCATCTGCAGCGGTGTGGCCCGTGTGTTGAACTGGCCGATGGAGGACAGCGCCAGCTGGTCCAGGCTCATGTCGGTGTCGAAGTTGCTCCGGGAGACGACGAACGGGATCCTCAGCCGGCTGTCGTTGAAGCCGAACTTCTGCGCCGTGTCGACCATTCCCTGCAGCCCGACCTTCACCCCGAGGCCCGCCATCACGGTGTTGCAGGACCACTGGACGGCGTAGGCGAGGGAGGCGTCCTCGCAGCCCACCGCCTCGTCGGGCAGCACCGTACTGGTGCCCGGCAGCACGAAGGGGGCGGGCGTCCGGGTGGCTGCGCCGACATCGCGGACCACGCCGGAGTCGAGGGCCGCCGCGGCAGTGATGATCTTGAATGTGGAGCCCGGCGGGTAGGTCTCCCGGATGGCCCGGTTCAGCATCGGCCGACTGGGGTCGGAGTTCAGCCGCTGCCACGCCTCGGTGACCGAGGGGCTGTTCCCGGAGAGGCGCTGCGGATCGTACGAGGGACTGGTGACCAGCGCCAGGATGCGGCCGGTGGCGGGCTCGACGGCGGCCACCGCCCCCCGCCTCCCGGCAAGGCCGGTGTACGCCGCCCGCTGCATCGACGCCCTGATGGTGGTCGAGGCGTGGCCGCCGCGCCCCTGGGCACGGGTGAGGTCGCTCCACAGGGGGAACGCGGCGAGCGCCGGATGTCTGCCAGAGAGCACGTCGTCCGCGGCGTGCTCGACGAAACTCGTGCCGTACTTCTGCGAGGCGTAACCCGTCACGGGTGCGTACAGCGGTCCGTCGAGGTACGTGCGCTCGTACCGCAGCTGTTCGCCGCTGTCCCGGGAGCCGGTGACCGGTTTCCCGTCCACCAGGATGTCGCCGCGCGGCTGCGCGTAACGGGCGATGCTGTGACGGCGGTTGGCATCGCTGCCCGCGAGTCTCTCGGCCTGGACGACCTGCACCCGGGCGGTGTTGACCAGCAGTGCGACCAGCAGGAGCAGGCAGAAGGCCGCCGCGTGCCGGATGCAGCGGGTCACCGGACGCGCTCCCCGACCGGCGCGACGATGCCGATTGCGACCGGCTCCGGCTCCGGCCGCCGCGCCGAGTCGCTGACCCGGACCAGCAGCGCCACGATGATCCAGTTGGTGACGACGGACGATCCGCCTTGCGCCAGGAACGGCATCGCCATGCCGGTGAGCGGGATCAGCCCCATCACTCCGCCCGCGATCACGAAGACCTGGAGGGCCAGGATGGAGGCGAAGCCGACGGCGAGCAGTCGTCCGAAGGGGTCACGCAGCAGGAGGCCCGCCCGGTAGCCGCGGGCCACCAGCAGGGCGTACAGCAGAAAGATCGCGGTCAGCCCGACCAGCCCGAGCTCCTCGCCCGCGGTGGCCAGGATGAAGTCGGACTTGGTGGCGAAGCCGATGAGGACGGAGTGGCCGGCGCCGAGGCCGGTGCCGAGCATCTCGCCCTCCGCGAAGGCGAAGAGGGACTGGGCGAGCTGCTCGGGCCCCTGACCCGCTTCGATGGAGGCGAAGGGGTGCAGCCAGTCCTCGACCCGCTCGTGGACATGAGGTTCGAGCGAGCCGACCACGAAGGCACCGGAAGCGGCGAGCAGCAGGCCGACGGCGATCCAGCCGGTGCGGCCGGTGGCCACGTACAGCATGATCACGAAGAGTCCGAAGAAGAGCAGCGAGGTGCCCAGGTCCCGTTCCAGCACCAGGACGGCCACGCTGATCAGCCAGATCGCCACGATCGGACCCAGGACCCGGCCGGTGGGGAGCTGGAGCTTCCAGAACCTGCGGCCGGTGCAGGCGAGAGCCTCGCGGTTGGCGGCGAGGTAGGCGGCGAAGAACACGGCGAGCAGCATCTTGGCGAACTCTCCGGGCTGGAAGGAGAGTCCGCCGAGCCGGATCCAGATCCGGGCGCCGTTCACGGCCGGGAAGAGGATCGGCGCGATCATCAGGACGAGCGCGGCGGCGACCGACAGATAGGCGTACCGCTGAAGGATCCGGTGGTCGCGCAGCAGCACCACACACGCGATGAAGAGCGCGACACCCAGGGTGGACCAGATCAGCTGGGCGGGGGCCGCCCGGTCGAGCGGGGTTTCCAGGTCGAGGCGGTAGATGAGAACCAGGCCGAGGCCGTTGAGCAGGACGGCGATGGGGAGGAGCAGTGGGTCCGCGTACGGGGCGCACAGCCGCACGGCCAGATGGGCGGCAAGCGCGAGCGCGCCGAGGCCGGCTCCGTACCGGACCGCGTCCGCCGGGACCTGGCCCTCCCTGGTGAGACCTACGTCGACGTAGCCGTAGACGGAGATGAGGACGGCGCCCACGAGGAGGCACAGCTCCACGCCTCGACGCTTCGGGAGGCGTACGCCGGGCGGGGGAGCATCCGCCGTCGTTGCGGTCATCCCCGCAACGTAGCAAGCGGTCGAAGCTTATGTCCCTTTATGTCATAGTGCGCCGAGGGTTGGCTGACGATTCGGTGGCTGACGACCCCTCACGACGGTTCAGCGCTGATACGGATTCTGCTGCTGCACGCCGCCCTGCTGCGGGGACTGCGCCCGGCCGTCCTGGCCGCTGCCGCCGCCCTGCGCCGTGAGCTGTCCAGCCTGCTCCTGCGTCACCTGCTGCTCCAGACCGCAGAAGGTGCACTGGGTCCGGTATTTCGTGGAGAGAGGGAACAGCGGTACGAAGAACAGCGTGAACTTGGTGACGCTCTTCCTGAGCGTGTGTGCGGCCGGATTGCCGCAGCTGCCGCAGACGAGCGTCAGCATGGCCAGCTGGTGCAGGTACGTCTTGGTGCCGAAAAGTACGATCATGCTCCGGTCCCTCCCGGGTCGGTGGCCGGCCGGCGCTCGACCAGCGGCTGTACCTCCAGCCTGTCATGACTTTCCGGACCGGGTTATTGCCCCTCCCCGCCGTCTCCTGCTCCCATGGTCGGTGGGGTGATGGACTATGCGAGAACTCCGGGTCACACCCACGCGGCGGTACGGGCAGGACCGGCTGTACGTGACCCTCCCGGACGGCCTGACCATCGCCTGGTACGACCGGGAGACCGGCCGCGTCAGCGTGCTCGCCGCCGGCCACCGTGAGGCCGCGCTGGAGGCCCTCGCCCCCTACCTCGTCGGTCCCTGGACGGTGGGGCCGCCGCCCGTCCCGACCGCCGCCGATCTGGTCCGCCTCTCCCTGCCACCCGACGACGACCTCGCTCCGAACCGCCCGGGCGAGGCACTGTACGGCGAGGCTCCGCACGGCGGGCCGGCCAGGTGGCGCCGCACCGAGGACGCCCGCCGCCGGGCCCTGGCCGCCCAGCAACTGATCGGCGGCGAACTCGACCGCCTGGAGGACTCGGGATCGCGAGTGCTGCACTCGGTACCGCTGCCCGGCGGGGACCGCATCGACCACCTGGTGATCGGACCGGCCGGGGTGCTGACCGTACGCACGGTGGATGCGCGCAAGCGGCGCGCCCTGGTCGGCGAGCAGGACGTCGCGATCGGCCGCGGCGAGCCGCTCCCGGAGATCCGGCGGGCCCGCCGCGAGGCCGCCCGAGCGGCACACGCCCTCGTCGCCCCCGTACGGCCGGTGCTTGCGGTGGTGGCGGCGAGCCGGCTCGACGTGGTGCCGTCGCTGCGCGACGTGGAGGTCCTGCGGGACGTCGAGATGGGCGCGCTGCGCGCGGAGGGCGGTGAACTGAAACCGGCGGACATCGAGACGCTGTACGCAGCGGCGCGCGACCGCCGCACCTGGCTGAGGGCGTGAGGCCGCCCCTGTCCCGTCGATCGTCGCCGGCCCGGCAGGACCCGCCGGCCCGGCAGGACCCGCCGGCCCGGCAGGACCGCGCGGGCAGGGCCAGGGGGGACCGGGCAGGGGGACCGGGCAGGACCAGGAGGGACGGTCACATGTCCGTGCGCAGCCTGAGTACCGTCACTGTCGCGTGCCGGGCCGTTGTTCCGTACCTCACCTCCACGGTCATCGCCGGAGCCACCGAGTGGTACTCGACCTCGCCCAGGCCCAGTGCCGTCGCGGTCCCCTTCCCGGTGGGCAGGCCCGCCAGCACCGCCCCGGCCTCCGTGCGCAGTGCCGGGGCCAGCGGGCTGGAGACCACCGGGGTGTCGTCGCCCGGCAGGACGAGCACCAGTGCGGACGGCCGGGACGCGAGGCCCGTGTGCCCGACCACGACCGCGTCGCGGGTGTCCGTGTGCCGCAGCTTCTGCCAGCCGCGGCGTCCGGTCGGATACCCCTGGTCGAGGCGCTTGATCACCAGACCCTCGACCCCGATGGCGGGCAGGGTCTCGTACCAGGTGGTGGCGAGCGCTGGATCCGTCGTCATGGGCACCGCCTGGAGCGGCGGCCCGAGGGGGTCGAGCGCTTCGACCAGCCGTCCCCGCCGCTTCTCGTACGGCACTCTGCGCACATCCGTGCCTTCCGTGGCCAGGATGTCGAACGCCGCGTACGAGGCCGGCAGCGTGCGCGCCAGAGCCGCCGCCCGCCCCGCGGAGGCCGCGGCCGCCCGCTTCTGGACCGCCGCGAAGTCCGTACGGCCCTCGTTCCACACCACCACCTCACCGTCGAGGACCGTGCCCGCCGGCAGCCGGCGGGCGGCCTCGGCCAGATCGGGAAAGGCGCGGGTGACGATACGCCCGGAGCGGGCCTGAAGCACCACCCGTTCCCCGTAGGCGAAGACGACCACCCGGTGCCCGTCGAACTTCGGCTCGTACGCCCAGCCGGCGCCACGCGGCATCTCGTGCACCGACTGCGCGAGGGCCACCTTGAGCGGGGGCTCCAGGACGCTCATGGCAGCGGGCGGGCCTGGCCGGGGTCGTTGAGCGGGCTGAGCAGATCGCCGTACCGCTCCATCCGGCCGCCGATGTCACCGGCATGGAAGACGAGCTGCCCGGGCTCCTCGCACGCCGCCACTTCCTCCCAGGTGACCGGTGTCGACACCGTCGGCTCGGCACGGGCCCGCAGGGTGTAGGGCGTGGCGGTGGTCTTGGCCGCCGCGTTCTGGCTGAAGTCGACGAACACCTTGCCCGGCCGCAGCGCCCTGGCCATCCTGTGCACGACCAGCCCGGACAGCTCCCGCTCGGCCTCCTGCGCAAGCCTCTTCGCGTACGCGGACACCTGGTCCGACGGCGTCGGCTCCACCGGCACCGTCAGGTGCAGCCCCTTGGACCCGGACGTCTTCGCGTACGCCTGCAGACCGTCCGCCGCCATCCGCTCGCGCAGCCACAGGGCGACCTCGCAGCACTCCACAACCGTGGCCGGCGGCCCGGGGTCGAGATCCAGAATGAGGCGGTCGGCGACGGCGAGCTCGTCCGCCTTCCACTGGGGCGTATGGAACTCCACCACCAGGTTCGCCGCCCAGATCAGTGACGCCATGTCCTGCACCATGACCTGCTCGGCACCCGGCGCGTCGGAGCGCGGCACGCTCGCGACCTTCACCCACGAGGGTGTGCCCGGCGGCGGATTCTTCGAGAAGAACCGCTGGCCCTCCACGCCGTCCGGATAACGCAGGAAGGACACCGGCCGGTCGCGGAGATGCGCAAGCAGCGGCTCGGCGACCGTCGCGTAGTAGTGCAGCACCTCGCCCTTGGTGAACCCGCTCTCCGGATAGAGGATCTTGTCCAGATTGCTGAGCGCCAGGCGCCGCCCCTCCACCTCTGTGATCGGCGTCATACGATGAGAATCCCACGTATCGCAGCGAATCATGATGAATCACGATCGAAGGGATGAAACGTGCGATCCATCTGGAACGGGTCCATCTCGTTCGGCCTGGTCAGCATCCCGATCAAGCTCGTGAACGCCACCGAGAACCACTCGATCTCCTTCCGTCAGGTCCACGCTCCTGACGGCAGCAGGATCCGCTACCGCAAGGTGTGCGAGCTCGACGAGCGCGAAGTGACCGCTGCCGAGATCGGCAAGGGGTACGAGGACGCGGACGGCACGATCATCCCGATCACCGACGAGGACCTGGCCTCACTCCCGCTCCCGACGGCCAAGACGATCCAGATTGTCTCCTTCCTCCCTGATGCGGAGGTCGACCCGCTGCAGATGGACACGGCCTACTACCTGGCGGCGAACGGGGCACCGGCCGCGAAGCCGTACACGCTCCTTCGCGAGGCCCTCCGGCGCAGCAAGAAGGTCGCCATCGCCAAGTTCGCGCTGCGCGGCCGGGAACGCCTCGGCATGCTGCGCGTCATCGACGACGTGATCACCATGCACGGACTGCTGTGGCCCGACGAGATCCGTGAGCCCGAGGGCGTCGCGCCCGAGGCGAACGTCTCCGTACGGGACGCCGAACTCGACCTCGCCGAAGCCCTGATGGACACCCTGGGCGAGGTCGACGTGGATTCCCTGACCGACGACTACCGCGCCGCGCTCGAGGAACTGATCGCCGCGAAGGCGTCCGGCGAGCTCCCCGTACCCCGGCCGGAAGAGGGCGAAGGCAAGGTCATCGACCTGATGGCGGCCCTGGAGAAGAGCGTCCGCGCGGCGCAGGGGGCGCGCGACGCGGGCGAGGGCCGCTCGGCGGAGGTCACCCCGATCCGCAAGCCGGCGAAGAAGTCGGCCGCGGCGGTGCCGAAGTCGGTGGGCGGCAAGAAGTCCACGGCGAAGAAGGCGGCGGCCAAGAAAACCGCCGCGCACAAGACCACCGCGAAGAAGTCGGCCGCGAAGTCCACAGGGGCGACGAAGTCAACGGCGGCGAAGAGGACCGCCACGAAGACCACGGCGAAGAAGACCACGGCGAAGAAGACCGCCACGAAGCCGACGACGGCGAAGAAGCGCAGCTCGGGCTGACAGGCAAGAGCCCCGGCCGGGGGAGGGGGACACCTCCCGCGGCCGGGGCTGCTGTGCTCCGGTGCTGCTCGGGGTTACTCGCTCACATCGTGCCCGTGGCCGTCGTGCAGGCCGCCGCCGCTGCCGGCGTCGCCGTCGGTCGGAACCGACTCGACCGGGACGGACAGCGGACCGAGGTCGTAGGCGTAGTGACCCACCGCGTCTCCGATGATGTCGATGTTGATGTCGAACGCCTTCATGTCGATGTTCTCGATGGTGTCGCCGGCGGCGTGGTAGTTCGGGTCGTACGCGACGTCCGCCGTTCCGCCGAACTTGGCCGCCTGCGCGGCGGTCTTGATGCCTTCCGCGCCGGTGAACGTACCGCCGGAGGGGATGCCCACCTCGATGAACGGTCCGTAGTCGGAGCGGCCGGTGAAGTCGGTGCCCTCGTGCGGGATCTTCTTGGAGTCGAGGAAGCCGTTGATGCCCTTCTCGATCTGGGCGGAGCCCTCGGGGCCCGGGCCCGCCCCGACGCCGTCCGAGTCGTCGCCGTCGTACACGAAGTAGCCGGCGTTCGGAGACGCGATCATGTCGAAGTTCAGGTAGAGCTTGATCTGCCTCTTCTGCTCCTCGGTGAGCGAGGCGACGTAGGCCTCGGACCCGAGCAGGCCGAACTCCTCGGCCGACCACCAGGCGAACTTCACTTTGTTCTTGGGCTTCGCGTGGGACTTGGCGAGCTCCAGGGCGACCTGGAGGATGCCGGCCGAGCCGGAACCGTTGTCGTTGATGCCGGGGCCCGCGGCGACCGAGTCGAGGTGGGCTCCGAGGAAGACGGTGTTGTCCGCCTCCCCGCCGCGGGTCTCCGCGACCACGTTGTACGTCTTGCGGTTCTCGCGCAGCTCACGAATGTCCAGCGTGACGCTGACCGGCCCCTTGGCCGCCTCCGCCGCCAGCGCCTCGCCGTCCGTCCGGGCGACACCGCCGGTCGGGACCTTGCCGAGCGTGGGGTCGCCGATGGTGCCGTTCAGGGCGCCCTCGGTGTTGTTGTAGATCACCGCGCCGACCGCGCCGGCGTCTGCGGCGTTGGCCTGCTTGACCGCGAAGGTGCAGCCGCCGCGCTTGATCAGGGCGATCTTGCCGGTGAAGGTGCCCGAGGCGAAGTCGGAGGCCTCGCAGCCGTTCGTACCGTCGGCGTCGACGGGAGCGACGGTGAGCGGCGCGGTGACCCCGCCCGCCGGCGAACTGGCGGTGTACGTCATCAGCTTGACCGGTACATCGCGCGGCGTCGGCGAGACGACCTTGAGGCTTTCCTCGATGGTCTCCGTGTACACGAAATCGAACTCGTGTCTGGATACCTTGTAGCCGGCCAGCCGCATGAGGGCTTCGACGTACTGGGCGGACTGCTTGTGCCCCTGGGAACCCGCGACCCGGTTGTCACCGTTGTGGTCGGCTATCTTCTGCAACACCTGAAGGTGCCGGTAGGCGTCCTTGGCCGTGGACTCCTTGACCAGCTTCCTGGCCAGCGCGTCGCCCTTGTGGGCGGCTGATCCCGTTGCACTTCCGGCGGTGGCCGGTCCGGAGAACAGGAGCGGAGAGACCAGTGCTGCGGCCGCGAGGGTGGCGGTGGCCGCGGCGATACGGCGTGAGGGCATGAAAGTCCTTTCACGTCAGTCGGAGAGAGCACTGCGGGGGTAGTGAAGTTGAGGCACGTTAAGCGCCATGTGAGCCCCCTGACCAGAGGTCTGCTGTCTCGGCTGTGTGAAATCTGCTATTTCCCAGCCAACACGGTGACTCTCTGACGGCAAGTCGGGAGAGACGTACGGGAAGCCCCGTCCCCCGGCTGGGCCAGGGCGACCTACCGTGATCACGTACGGGAGCTCTGCAGCACCCGAGTTGAGGTCCCCAAAGGACCCCGGTCGGGACGCCGTTGCCCCACATGCACCGCCTTGACGAATGCGATGGGGGCCGGCTCGCAGCGGCGGTTGTGACCGGCACTACCGCCTTCGCGGCAGACTCCGCTCCCAGCGGCTCCGGGCGCCGTCCCTCGTAGCTCCGTGCTCAGGTGAACCAGCGACGCGGCGTACTTCGCCCTCGCACCGTCCGGCACGGTGAGCGGCCCGATGACGCGCCATGCCGCTCCTTGCTGAACCGGCACCGCACCGGTCGATGAAAGCGGAACAAAGCAGGCGTACGCTGATCAGAACGTCGTATTGCACCGCAAGTGCGCGCGATGGAGGCGGCGCATGACCGATCCATTCGGCTTCCTCAAGATCCCCCGTCGGCCCGTTCCGGCTCGCCCTGTCGAGGAACGGCTGCGCGACTGGAACGAGGTCTACGCGGGGCAGGCCCTGCTTCCGCTCGTCTCCGAGCAGGCGGGGCGCTGTATGGACTGCGGTATACCGTTCTGCCACAGCGGCTGCCCGCTGGGGAACCTCATCCCCGAGTGGAACGCGTACGCGGCGCGGGGCGACTGGCGGGCCGCGGCCGAGCGACTCCACGCGACGAACAACTTTCCCGAGTTCACCGGCCGGCTGTGCCCGGCGCCGTGCGAGGACGCCTGCGTGCTGGCGATCAATGCAGATCCAGTGACGATCAAGAACGTAGAGCAGGCCATCGCCGACCAGATCTGGGAGCGCGGGTACGCGTCACCGAAACCGCCGGAGCGGCTCAGCGGGAAGACCGTCGCTGTCATCGGCTCCGGACCCGCGGGACTGGCGGCGGCTCAACAGTTGACCCGTATCGGTCATACCGTCGTCGTCTACGAGCGGGCCGACCGCATCGGCGGTCTGCTGCGCTACGGCATCCCCGAGTTCAAGCTGGAGAAGCGGCACCTGGACCGCCGCATCGAGCAGATGCGGGCCGAGGGCACCAAATTCCGCACGGGCGTGGCCGTCGGCAGCGACATCGACGCCGCCGAGCTCGCAAGGCGTCACGACGCGGTGGTCGTCGCGGTCGGAGCCACGGAGCAGCGGGAGCTCCCCGTTCCCGGCCGGCAGCTGCACGGCATCCATCAGGCCATGGACTACCTGACTCTCGCCAACCGGGTCAGGGAGGGCGACTATGCCTCGCCGTCCGTCACCGCCGAGGGCAAGCACGTGGTGATCGTCGGTGGCGGGGACACCGGCTCGGACTGTCTGGGCACGGTGCTGCGCCAAGGCGCGGCCTCCGTGCTGCAGCTGGACATCAACCCGGAGCCGGGCGAGGCCCGGCTGGAAACCGAGCCCTGGCCCATCTATCCGAAGGTGTACCGGATCTCCCATGCCCATGCCGAGGCCCGGGGGCGGGAGGGCACCGATCCGAGGATCTTCTCCAGCGCCACCCTCCGTTTCGAGGAGGGCCCTGCCGGCCATGTGCGTGCGCTGCACCTGACCGAAGTGGAACCCAAGGCCAGAAAGCCCCGGCCGGGCACCGAGCGGGTGATCCCGGCGGAGCTGGTCCTGCTCGCCCTCGGCTTCTCCGGCCCCGAAAAGGCCACCGGCCTGATGGAGCAGCTCGGGCTCACACTGGACGACCGGGGAAACTTCGCCCGGGACGCCGCCTTCACGGCCGGAAGGGCGGAGCCGGCCGACCGGACAGTGCGCACCCCGCCCGATGGGGTCTTCGTAGCGGGCGACGCGGGACGCGGCCAGTCCCTTGTGGTGTGGGCCATCGCGGAGGGCCGGTCCGCCGCGGCGGCCGCGGACCGCTACCTGACGGGCTCCACCGAGCTGCCGGCCCCCATAGCGCCTGAGGACCGGCCCTTGGTGGCGTGACGTCGGCGGGGAGCCGCTGCATCGCCGTTGTGGCGCAGGCGGACTCACTTGCCGCGCACCAGCAGAAAGAGCCTTCGACTTCCAGGACCCCAACACGTCCAATGCTGCCCGATAGCCGCGGGGTGGTGTTGTTTCCTCCCGCCGGGAGGGCCCGGGAAGGGATGCCGGCGGGTGCCGGCTGCGGCCGCTGCGGGGCCTTCATTCGTGCCGGCGAGCTGACCACCGGTTGCGGAGTTCGGTCGTTGGTCGCTCGTATCACTCGTTCTGGTGTGCTTCTCATGCGCATTACATGCTTGGCGCCCAGAATTTGACCCACGATGTGTTGTGTCTCCTTCATAGGGGTGAATCGCCATGCCGACGTTTGTCACGCTGCTGAACTGGACCGATCAGGGGATCCGGGGCTACAAGGACACCCCGCAGCGCGCCGAGGCCTTCGCCGCAGCGGCACAAAAGCTCGGGGCGAAGGTCCTGAGCATCTACTGGACCGTTGGTTCGTACGACCTCGTGGCCGTCGTGGAGGCGCCCGACGACGAGACCGCCACCGCGGTGCTCCTGCAGGTCGGCGGGTTGGGCAACGTCCGTAGCACGACCCTGCGGGCCTTCGGCCGGCAGGAGATGGACCGCATCATCGCCAAAGCCACGGGCTGAGGACTTTCGGAGCGAGGACCTGTTACGCGAGTACGAGTGGCACGTTCACGTGTTGGCTCCGAGGCCTCTGGACACGTCTGGGGTCTTCGTCGTTTCGGCGTACTGACCTGGGCGGATGCCACCAAGGTCCTGTCCACGAATAGTCCACAGAGTCCGTCATACGGCCGCTTCGAGCGGCATACGGCTGCACATACGCGAAGACCCCGTTCTCAGCGAAAGCGCCGGCGGCGGGGTCTTCGGGCACCTCATAAAGGGCGCCCCCGGCAGACCCTCGGCCTGGAGCTGGGTCACGACCTCGTCCAGGTCCCGTCCCGTTGCCGGCGGCGGAACAGGTCATAGACACGTCCCACGGGCCGTAGCGTTCGCGTCGCGCTACGGGGCGCCGGTCCGGGTCCGCCACCGTATGCCGTCTGTCAACCGCCGCCGCGTCCCCACCGCCGGACGGCCCGGCTTGATACCCCGCGGCAACGGCTCAACCCGGCCCCTGGCCGTTCGTCAGATCCCCACTTCCCACGCGCGTGATCACCAACCAGCAAGATCTGCTGTCGCAACACCGCCTGGGCCCGGGGTGGTTGAAGGCGGGAAACCTGTCCACCAGTACGCTGGTGGAAACACACGTTCGCAAAGTGTGGAGTGGTGGGACGGGGGCCAGGATGCAGAACGCCGATCTTGATGTGCCGGAGGACGGGCTGACAAGGCTCGCCGACGACCTTGATGACATGCAGCGGTATCTGGAGCAGCAGACCCGGCGGATGGACGCCGTGGTCGACAGCATCGAGGCGGGCTGGCAGGGCCCCACGGCCAAGGCCTACCGCAGTCTGCACCGGGGTGCGGCGGAGGACGCCGTACGTATCCGGAACATCCTCGTGCTGCTGGAGGAGGCGACGCGGCTCAGCCGTGACGGGTTCACCGAGCAGGAGTTGGACACGCTTGGCCGCATCCGGAAGCTCCAGGACGGCGCGGACGTCTCGGCCACTGCGCGGGCCTGGTCCGAACCGGACCCGGCGGCCGCGTCCGCGCAGCCGCAGAGCCGCATCCTGGACATCTGAACCACGGGGAACAGCACCGACATGTCGGAAGACGACCGCATCACCGTCAACTTCGCCACGCTCCGGCGCCTTTCGGGAGAACTGGAGGACATCCTCCGCACCCTGAACGAGAAGCTGGACCTGCTGTACGGCCGCACGGAGAAGGCCGTACTGAGCTGGGACGGCGAAGCCCGCGAGGCATTCATCGACGAGCTCGACAAGTGGGACCGCTCCGCGCAGGACCTACGGGCCGCCCAGGCCTGGCTGCACGAGGTGGTCGTCAACGGCCACCTCAACTACGACGCGGCCAACCGCTCGGTCCTCCAGGGCTGGGGAGGCGGTGCCTGATGGCTGGACCCACCCCCGGACCCACGCCGGCGCAGCCGCCCGCCGGCAACGGGAACATCGACGTCAAGCCGAGCGACCTCTGGCGCGTCTCGGGCCGGGTCGCCCACCAGCAGACGGCCCTCATGAACGGTGCCAGGGATCTGCTGACGGGGCTCCAGAGGTACCCGGACGCGGGTGGCGCGGGTACCGACGCCCGGGAGTTCTCGGTCGAGTACCAGAAGATCGCCAACCGGTGGCTGGAGGTGTGGGCCAAATCCGTCGCCAGCATCGGCGGCGTCGCCGTCGGCTTCACCGAGACGGCCAACGCGTACGCGAAGGCGGACGCGGCGGCCAACCCGAAGCCCGGCAAGACCGCGGAGCAGAAGCCGCCCCCGGGGAACGTCATCGACAAGCCGCCGTCCCTCGGCACCGTCCCCGACCTCAAGTGGGGTGACAACGACGGCGGCGACGACATCCTCCGCTCGCTGATGGAGAACATTTCGCCGCCCGTGCGCGCCGCGCTCCAGCCGGTGTTCAAGAACGTCTTCCGGCTCGGCAAGGTCGCGGACGTCTTCCCCTACCCGCAGCAGCACTACCTCTACTCCCTGAGCCAGAGCTGGTCCGAGACCCTCAACACGCTCAGCACCGTCTCCAGCGAACTGTCCATGGCGGTCGGCACCATCACCAACCCCCAGCAGGCCGACTGGGAAGACGCCATGCACGTCTTCTGCAGTGCCATCTGGGGCGCCACGGACTGGGGGCACCAACGCTTCGGCCAGCAATGGGCCCAGCAGGTGAACTCCGGCCCCGGAACGCCGAAGCGTCCCACCGGAAGTCAGCCGGTGTTCTCCGTCCTCTTCACCACCGCCGAGGAGATCAGCAAGATCCTCCGCGACTACGCCGAGGCCGCGGTGAAGCTCAATCAGGAGGTCTGGGACGAGCTTGTCGAGGCCATGAAGCAGGCCCTCAAGGACATGGTCGACAAAGACCTGAACCTCAAGGACGGCGTCGGCATGAAGGACGTCGGCGGCTTGGTGAAGACCATCGGCAAGGGCGTGGGGAAGGGAATCGGCGCGCTGGCCGAGTTCGACGTCAAGACCATCGTCAAGCTGGACACCGCCGAGCTCAACCGGATCGTCGACACCTACACCACCACTCTCGACGGCCTCACGACCCGGATGAAGACCCTGATGGACGCGCTGAACGAGGCGCACCTCAGCGCTCCCAAGTACGAGACGGGTGTGGCCCGCGCCCACGGCTTCGGCGCCCGGGCACTGGACGAGTTCAAGACCCCGCAACGCTGGATAAAGGAGGACGTCAACGGCAACTACACCCTGGACCTGGCGAGCAACGAGTGGCTGAACAACGGCCACACCCTCGACAAGCACGTGGGCAAGACCGACGAACAGCTCGCACAGCGGCTGCGCGACCAACAGAACGGCGGTGTCACGCAGGCATGGCCGCATGGCAAGCCCGTGCCCAGCGCCTCCTCGTCCTTCAAGACGTACGCGGACGCCGAGCGGTTGACCCAGCACAATCTGAACAAGAACCGTGCCGAGATCGAGGCGTGGCTCGCCGGAAACCCGGCCAGCGGCCCGGGGCCCATCATCAGGGCGGAGGCACCCAACCAGGGTGAGGTCACCGGCAGGAGCGTACTGCGCAACGATCCCACGATCGGCTGGAGGAACCAGGGGATGAACGCGACCGCCGTCGACGTCCACTACATCGAGACACGGCTCAAATACAGTCCTCACACCGATCCGCCGTTCACCGTCGTCACCTCCATGCCGTCCAACAAGCCGCCAGGCACGAACTGAGGAAGCACATGACCGTGGACCAGCTCACCTGGGCGACCATCACGGAGAAGCTGTACGACGGCGCGTTCGCGTACATCGCCACCGGACCGCGGACAAGCGACGACTGGCGGCTCGACGTCCTGACGATCATGGGGCGGAGGGCAGCGGACCCGCGGGGCTGGTCGGTGCTGGACGACTGCCCGGCCGGCTACGCGGAGCAGGGAGGGGAGGAGCCTCCCTACCCCTTCCTGCCACCATCGCCAGAGGTGCTGACCGGGTACCTCCATGAGATCACCCCGGAGGCCGCCGCCGAGCAGCTGATCGCCATGGCATCGCCGGGCTGCATGCTGCCGGCATCCCTCATGGAGTTCGACGAGAGTGCCGACGAGCTGCTGACGATGGCCCGTACCCTGCTGTCCCGGTTCGAGCCCGGCGCCACGTACCGGACCAACGTCGGACAGGCTGCCGGTAATCGTC
Source organism: Streptomyces sp. NPDC051219 (assembly GCF_040682335.1). Classification (NCBI taxonomy): domain Bacteria; kingdom Bacillati; phylum Actinomycetota; class Actinomycetes; order Kitasatosporales; family Streptomycetaceae; genus Streptomyces; species Streptomyces sp. NPDC051219. The sequence continues at coordinate 71,165 of NZ_JBFBAS010000019.1, read as the reverse complement.
ACCCGGACTTCAGCTCCAGCTTCCGGTCCTGGCACCCGATGACCGTCTACAACGAGGACATCGGTCTCGTCGTCGTCTCCGACGACGAGGTCGGGCTGTTCTGGACCTTCGCGCCCGAGTACTGAACCCACGAGAGAATGGCCTCATGCTGACCCGTTCCGCCACCTACCCCGACCGGGAAACCGCCCAGTGGGCCACCCAGCAGGTCGTGACCGCCAACGAGCAGGTCATCCACCGCTGGCTTGCACAGGGCACCCGTGCGCGGCTCACCATCGAGGCGGCCTGGCCGTCCCGCGAGGAGCCCGTCGGACGGGTGTTGCTGGAGGCGATGATGCTCGCCGGGCGGGAGCCCGTCGATGTTCGGGCGGCCCGTGTCGTGCTGCGCCGGGAGCCGGCCAGCCCGCACGGCTTCGTCGTCCAGACCACCCTCCCGTTCTACCTGTAGAGGCCAGCGACCGTGTCCATGAAGCCCCTCCAACACGACCGGCGCTTCGGCGAGCTCGACCAGGTGCTGCGCGCTTACCTCGGGCAGCCCGCCGACGACACCCCCGAGAAGCGCAGCGCTGCCCTCGACGCGTACCTGCGCCACACCTGGCACACGCGCCCCTGGGCCATCGCCGAGGCCGAGCGCCAACTGCGCGAGTACAGCCGAAACCCACCGGGCCGGCTGCGGCTGAACCTGGGAGAGTTCTACGCCGTCCCCGACACCGGCCTGCCCGAGGCCGCGATCCAGGAATGGCTGCTCGTCCTCGCCGACCACCTCAAGAAGAGCGTCGAGACCGGCGAGGTCCCGCCGCCCCCGACCACCCCGCAGACCCACTGGGAGTGGCACGCCCGCTTCCCGGAGGCCGCGCAGCTCCTCGGCGGCTGGTTCTCCCAGGACATCGTGGACGAGTTCCCCGACCACGAGGCCGCCCTCGCCGACTACATCGCCACCACCCACCCCCAGCTTTCCGCCCGGCTCTGCGGTGAGCTGAACGAACTCCTCGCCCTCCCCCTCGACGAATCCGACTACGCCCTGGCCGCCGCCGAACTCGGCATGGAGGCGGCACCGCCGCCACCTCACTCGTACGGCGCCTGGTTCCAGTCGGTAGCCACCCAGCTGGCGCACGCCGGCGGCTGACGTCCGCCGGACAAACAACAGTGCCGCAGCCCATCCTGTCGACATGGCTCAATGCCGGTGTCGATGCCACTGAGGTGGCCGAGCGCGCAGGCAACAGTGTTGAGGTGCTGCTGAGTCGGTATGCCAAGTGTCTCGACGGCCGTCAGGAAGTGGCGAATCGGCGCATCGAGGACCTGCTCCGCGAATACGAGTGATGTCGACGGGCGCCGTGTTGGAGGGCCGGAGGATGACAGCCGGGCGCCGTGTGGAGGCAACTGAGGTTGCCGAGCGGGCGGGCAACAGCGTGGAGGTCCTGCTGAGTTGGTACGTGAAGTGCCTCGACGGCCGGCAGGAGGTCGCCAACCGCCGTATCGAGGACCTGCTGCGTGAGTACGAGTGCAAGCGCCTCGGAGGTATGGGTTGCCGGGCGGCAGGGAGCAGCGCGAGTGTGTCCGGCCCGGAGCACCCACCGTCTGCGTACGGGCGGGTCGTCGTCCCCGTCACCGTGCACACGGAACATACGCGAGCTACGCGCGTTCTGGGTGACTTGCCGATCTTCGGGCGATATGGGATACGTGGAGAGGGACGTTTCAATACTTGCTGAGGACCCCTGCTGGCCCATCCTGGAAGAGGGAGCGCCATGACAGGAGCGTACGAGGCCGCCGGGCGCGTGATCACCGGGCGCTACCGGCTCCTGCGCCGGCTTGGAGTCGGCGGCATGGGGCGCGTGTGGCTGGCCTATGACCAGGAACTGGCGTGCGAGGTCGCGCTCAAGGAGATCCTCCTGCCGCCGGACGTCCCAGAACGAGAGGTCGGCGCCAAGATCGCGAGGGCCCGCGGCGAAGCGCGGCACGCCGCCCGGCTGCGCAACCACCCCCATGTCGTCACCGTGCACGACATCGTGGAGGAGGGCGGCCTGCCGTGGATCGTCATGGAGTTCGTGCCCGGCGCCATGGACCTGGAGGCGGTGGTGCACGAGCGGGGGCCGCTGCCGCCCGCCGACGTCGCCCGGATCGGGCTGGCGGTCCTCCAAGCCCTGCTGGAGGGCCACCGGCTCGGCATCCTGCACCGGGACGTCAAACCGGCCAACATCCTGGTGACTCACCCCGACCCGCAGTCCTCGTACCTCACGGAGGGTGGCCGGGTGCTTCTGGCCGACTACGGCATCTCGCTGGAGCCGAGCTCCGGAGAGATCCGCCTGACCGGCACCTTGGAGATCCTCGGGACCCCGCGCTTCATGGCCCCGGAGCGGGTTCACAGCCAGGTGCCCACGCCGGCCGCCGACCTGTTCTCACTCGGCGCCACCCTGTACTTCGTGCTCGAGGGAACCGGCCCCTTCGACCGCGACTCCGCCCTCACCACGCTGAGCGCCCTGCTGTTCGAGTCTCCCATCCCGCCGCACCAGGCATCGGAGCTGACCCCGGTCCTCCTCGGGCTGCTGGTCAAGGACCCCGCGGAGAGGATGGACGGCGACGAGGCCGCCCAGCGGCTCACCTCCATCGCCGCCCAGCCCCAACCGTTCCCTTCGCAGCAACCGGTTCTCCCTCCGGTGATGCCGCCGCCCGAGCGACCTCCCGCCTCGAAGCCGCCGCGCCCCGGGGAATCCGTCCCGACGACCGAGCACGAGCCGCCGGCCGAGCCGGAGGAACTGACCGGCCCGCCCCCAGGACCGCTGCCGCGCGAAGGTGACGAGGCTCGGCCCCGCCCGCCGCGGCCCAGACACCGACGGGCCAGGCTCATTGCGGGCGTGGCGTTGGCGGCGCTGGCCGCGGGGGGCGGCGGCGTCTACCTGGCACAGTGCCGCTCCCCGAGTTCTGAACCCCTCGCACCGACATCCGTGCTCTCGATCCGGGTCGGCAACTCCCCGCACGGGGTGGCGGCGTCTCCGGATGGGCGCCAGGGCTATGTGGCCAACTTCACCTCGGGTTCGGTGTCGGTGATCGACGCCGCTACGAACCGCACTGTGGGCAGCCCCATCCCCGTCGGCGACGCCCCGGAGGGGGTGGCGGTGTCGCCGGACGGGCGCCGGGTCTACGTGACCAACAGCTCCTCGGGTTCGGTGTCGGTGATCGACGCCACGAGGAACCGCACGGTGGGCAGCCCCATCCCCGTCGGCGACACCCCGGAGGGGGTGGACGTGTCGCCGGATGGGAGCCGGGTCTACGTGGCCAACGGGAGTTCGCGTTCGGTGTCGGTGATCGACACCGCTACGAACCGCACGGTCGGCAGCCCCGTCTCCGTCGGCCGCTTCCCGCAGGGGGTGGTGGTGTCGCCGGATGGGCGCCGGGTCTACGTGACCAACTTGGGCTCGGCGTCGATGTCGGTGATCGATACTGCGACGAACCGCACGGTGGGCAGCCCCGTCTCCGTCGGCCGCTTCCCGGATGGGGTGGACGTGTCGCCGGATGGGCGCCGGGTCTACGTGGCCAACGGGAGCTCGCGTTCGGTGTCGGTGATCGATACTGCGACGAATCGCACGGTGGGCAGCCCTGTCTCCGTCGGCGACACCCCGGCGGGGGTGGCGGCGTCCCCGGACGGGAGCCGGGTCTACGTGGCCAACGGCAACTCGAGTTCGGTGTCGGTGATCGACACCGCTACGAACCGAACGGTGGGCAGCGCCGTCTCCGTCGGCTCCCGCCCGGCGGGGGTGGCGGTGTCCCCGGATGGGCGCCGGGTCTACGTGACCAACGGGAGCTCGCGGTCGGTGTCAGTAATCACGTTCTAGTGGCTCGGCTCGCGTCGTTGGCCGGGTAATCGTCGTGCTGCCCGGCGGCCGGCAGGCAGGCTCCACAGGCTGATCGCCCGCGTCCGGCCGGCCAACGTCGCCTCCCAACGCGTGGCGGTCCGGGCCGGTCTGACCCGGGCGGAACACCTCGACGCAACCGGATATGACGGCTTCGACTGGATCTACGCAGCGACGCCGAACCAGACTCCGAGCAAGGGCGGCCCTCACCGAAGACCACAGCTATGGCCGTCCAACGTTCCGAGCCGAGTCACAGACAACGTCTCCCCGGAGCGCGACTGACCCGCGCAGGCGTGGCGCGATCTTTGTCCGGTGGCCTGCTCGTGCGGCGGTCCCACACGGCTAATGCCGGGCGCAGGCCAGGAAACTGATGACCAGTCCGCTATCCACAAGCGATGGGATTCCGGCCGTCCAGCTGCGTCCGACGCGTTCAGCGGTTGGCCGTCGGCTCAGTAGTACCGAGGGGGACCGGCTCCTCACGCCGTAGCGGAACCGTGCAAGTGCTTCTTCCGCGCAGCGCACAGGCCCCTCGACAAGTCCTGTTGCTGCAGCTCAGAAGCGCTTCTCGGGCTTGTCATCTCGCCTTGAGCGGCACACTTGGCAGCGTGAGGCCCACTGGTCAGTGACATCACCGGGTCTGGTGACGACGCGAGGTCGGTGGTGGTTGTCCCAGTCATGGCGGGGTGCAGCCCGACGGGTCCCAGATCCGCACGTGGTTCTCGTCGTAGTGGTAGCCCGTGCAGGGCTCCTGTGGTGCCGCCCTCGACGATTCCACCGTGGCCTTCGCTGTCTGAGGCACCGCCTCGGCGCCAGCCACGCCCACCGTTCCGGCGATCAGCGCAGCAGCGCAAGACGCGCCGACGAGGTGTCGCATGCGTTTCTGGCTTCTTATCGCCATGGTTGTCTCCTTTTGGATAAATGTGCCACCTTTCCACCAGCGTGGGAGCTCGGCCATGACGGTGTCAACGGCCATTGAGGAAGTCGCAGGTGGGAGGCGAGCCGGGCCGGCCCTGTCTGGCCCGGTCCACGCCGCTTCAGGCAACTGCCGTACTTCTGGAATCCACCGCCACTGGTCGAGTGACGGCGGGCGCGCTCACGCGTTCCCTGGCCCCTGGGCGGCGCGTCCGGGACCCTCCGTCATCTGCGGTGTTGACCTGGACCGATGCCTCAAGATCCTGTCCACGTATTGTCCACAGACCCTGTCCTAGCCTCCCTGTTTCGCTTCGGGTGGCTGAGCTGGTCTGGTCGCGGTGAAGTGGTGGTTTCGGTTGCTCGTGGCTGGGTGGGGATGGCTGAGGCCCGACGCGCGGATCGGGGTCTCCAGGGTTCCTCGGGTGGTGGGTGGGCAGGGACGGATGCCGTGGTTCAGGTGGCCGGCCCGAGTACGAAGCCGTTTGGAGGAGCGTCCTCACCCTTGCCGGGCAACCGCTGCCGTGGTGGCCCTCGCTGCTGCGGTTGCCTGAACTTGTAAGGGCGGCCGGACTCTCCGACGATCACTGTCCAAGTGCCGGCCGAAGACCGCGAAATGGTTCTGCGACGGGCTGCGCAGAACACAGCCTTCACCGAGCAAGCCTGTACTGCGCTCTTAGACATGGCCAACATCATTTGCAATGATCGGGTCGATAGCGTCAAGAGTGAGAGCAGAATCTTCGGCCAGACGCCGGGGCGACGAGAATCGAGGCACCTCGTGATCGCCGCAAGACCCGACACCGGAACGCACCCAATTCCAACAGTTGAGGACCGGGAGCTCCTAAATCGGGCTGGAAGGCTATCGGGAATAGCAGTGAACCCGATGCTACCGCCGTCCTAGTAGTGGCTCTCGCGCTCGATCCGGGGCTTCTGCCGTACGGAACTACAACAGAGGTCTCACAGGCCCACGAGGTCGTTGAGCGGTGGACCGGGCGCCTTGTTCCCTGTGACCCGACCGCTGGACACGTCACCCTCGCTCGTGCCGAAGATGATGCAACGGATAGCTTCTTTGTTGATCCCCCGACCGGAATGCCAGCAGTCCGTACACGCGACGGCAGTGGCGGGCATGGAAATTGGCGTTTCTACGCCCCGCTGACACTTCCTGCGAATGGCGAACTCGCCTCAGTTGTACTACAGGAATGAGTGTGGATTACGACCAACGAAGGCCTCGTCTACCCTGCACCGTGCGACTCCTCCGAACGACTGTGGTGGGGGGATGGGCGGGGTGACCGCCCTACTGAGGTCGCGTACGTCGTTGACCTCCTCCTCGATGAGCTGGGGGCCACAGTCGGCAGGGCTGAACATTGGAGCCTGGCTCCGCCCGGCCTAGTCTCACTCTTCAGCGAGGAGCACCCGGCGGGGACGGAGCTCACGCGCATGAGCTTGCTTCGCGCTCGGCTGAGCGAAACCTCGGGGCGAGCGTAGCGATTCCCCGCAGAGACGGATCAGCACGGAACGTTCGGGCCTGTGGATAACGTCATAACGAGGCGTCAGAGACGCCGTGCAGGCGCGGCAGCTTCCGTTCGCCCGTCGGCTCGGCTACGCCGAACGCGCCAGCTCCACACCGTGTGTCCCATGAGAGCCACGGCGACGACGCATGCTTCGACGCGAGTTACGTTCCAGGTTATGGCGAAAACCGAACCCTGCGAGTCCGCCTCTACGCTCAATCGCTGAGTCGCCTCGAAGAAGGCGATCAATGGAACAAGCAGACGGAACAGAAGGCCACCAACTCCGGGCGTTCGCGCTACGTTCCCCATGAGTCCCACAGGCGCACCAAACACGAAAGCCGCTATTCCCCACACGAGAATTTGCCCCTCGCTGGAGGCGCCAGATTCCATTCCAGCCGGAATGGAGGTGGCGGGTTCCATTCCGGCCGGAATGGTGGGATTCATATCCTTGAAAAGGTAGTATGTGACTACACCGATGGCCAATCCCAAAGACGCCAGCAATGCCGACTCGATTTTAGATCGGCGAAAATAGCCCACCAGCAATGCATAGCAGGCCCACGGCCAACCACTAGAAAAAACAATACTCACGGCGGCACAAACGGGATTGTCCCATTTCCCGGCAACGGGTCCCACTAGGCCAAGTAGCAAACCCGCTCCGAGAGGCACAGTGACCGGCACAACGCGAGCACGCGTAAATCGTATGATTACTCTTCCCCCGTTCGGTGGGTAAGTCCGAGTTGGAGGTGGCGCCACTCCGGGGCTACGCGGGCAACCGAACAGCCCCAGAGTGGCTCGCCAACCTACCGCACCTTCCGAGGAGTTACCGCTCGGTTCGGCGATCAGAACTTAATCGACGCTGTAGTAGGTGGAGCAGGTGTAGGCGAGACCCGCAGTGAGGTTCGCGTTAGAGGTGTTGCCGGCTGCGGCCCAAGCGCGACGCGTCTTGCCCGCGAGCTTCACCGTGGACGAATGCCCTTTTGTGTGGTGATAGTAATTCGAGTAGCAGTACTTATTGACTACCCCGGCGCTGACCTCTCTTGCGTACCAGCCGTAACACCAGGTGCCACCGCTGGACGGGCTGAGGCATGCCTCCGACTGCGGGCTAAAAGAGTCCGTCGAAGCGTCCATCTTGAACGTCACCACACCCCATTCAGAGGGGTTGCCCAGCCCTGCAGGCGGTTGGGTACCGTCCGCGCGGTGGTGGACGGTGACGGTGGCTCCGGAGGCGCTGGCGGTTGCAGACGCGTCCGCGGTGGCCGGCGCCGCGAGTCCTACAGCCGCAATGGCTGCGCCCGCGATGGCGAAAGCGACGGATCTACCGCCAATCTTCACGAAATTCCCTCCCCTGATTCCCCCTGTTGGGAACGGGAGAGATCCTTCACGGGTCCGCACCTGCCAGCAAAGGGAAATTGAACCTGTTGACTCAAAACTCCTCTGGCCGATTCATGTCCCATCGTCTGAATAATCTGCATTCCTCATCGCCTGTTTTAAGATGATTAGTCAGGCTGCCCAGTCCGACACCTCAGTCATCCATCGCCTTCAGTGCTGATCGGTGGCCGATACCTAACGTTCGTTTGGCCTATTGCGTCGGCATGCCCACCCGTCCCGTTCGCGCGATCCCGGACGCAGACGACCGCCCGGCGGCGAACCTCCGCGACTCAGCCAACGGTCAACCGGGCACTGGCTATCTCCCGCGCACCCGTCGAACGCGGCATGGCACGACTGAAGTCCTGGCGGATCTTCCGGATCACGGGGCAGCCCCAATCGAATGACGTCCATCGCCAATGCCGTCCTCACTCTGGAGACGTAACGCTGGAAAGGCTCACTGGTCAGCACCGGTGGCGATGGCGTGTGCGTAGTTCTCGAGGGCGGGTCTGTCAAACGAACTTTTTACAGACCCTGGTAGGGGCCGAGGCCCTGCAGCGGGAGACGTGTTCCCCCGTGAGGATCGGCACGAGTGAGGGCGCGAAGAGCGGCGCAAGGCGGACCTGCACGTGCTCAACGGCACTGGACGGCAGTTGCACGGGGGCGACGTGGTGGTCCTGGTGACGAACGGACGCTTCACCTCGGGATGCCCGCCTCTGGCCAAGTCTCAGAGGCTGCACCTGGTGGACCGCCGGACGCTGGGGGAGTGGGTGGCGGGCTCGCGGCCCCTCTGGGAACTTCTGCACAAGCTGCCCCCGCCACGGAATGCGACTTGGCTGTCATGAGCGAGTGGGCGTCACGCCCGATGAGGAGCTGAGGACTCACACGCCACTCACACGCAACCAGTGACAGACAACGACAAAGAGCCGGACCCAGTGAGACTGGGTCCGGCTCTTGATGTCTGGCACTTCCGCAGGTCAGCGGATGATTCACGCTGTTCCGGCCTCTGTGCCCCCGGCAGGATTCGAACCTGCGCACACGGCTCCGGAGGCCGTTGCTCTATCCCCTGAGCTACGGGGGCGTGTCGCCGCCTTGCGGTGCGACGGGTAGAACCCTACCAGCTCCCGCCGGGTCTCCATGAACGGCTTTTCCGGGTCCCCCGCCCCGTCCACCTGGTGTCCCTCCGGCGCGCGCGGGTGTCCCATCCGGCGCATCGGCCCCACTCGGCTCGCTCCGTCCCCCGCACGGGGTGGAAGTGGGCAAAACCCGGACGCAGCCCCGGAACGCAACCTACTCTCGAGTTGTGCCAGGGGCGTCCGGCCGGGTGCTTGTTGTTGACGACAACAAGGTCATTCGGCAGCTGATCAGGGTCAATCTCGAGCTGGAGGGCTTCGAGGTCGTGACCGCGGCCGATGGTGCCGAGTGCCTGGAGATCGTGGATCACGTGCGCCCCGATGTGATCACGCTCGATGTGGTGATGCCGCGCCTCGACGGATTCGGGACCGCCGCGCGGCTCCGTTCCGATCCGCGGACGCGCCATCTGCCGGTCGCCATCGTCAGCGCCTGCACCCAGTACGAAGTGGACAGCGGCGCCGCGGCCGGGGTGGACGCCTTCCTTGCCAAGCCCTTCGAGCCGGCCGAGCTCGTGCGCCTCGTACGACAGCTGATCCGCCGCGAGCCCCAGGACGGTCCGCCGTCCCCCGACGGCAGGCAAGGCGCCGGGGCGGGACACAAGCGCGGCTGACCGCCCTCCCGGCGCCCACATGGCGAAACCGGTTCGCGGAAGGCCCCCCCTCCTCCCATACGCTTGTCCCGTGACCCCCGCCGATCTCTCCCGCATCGTGCTGCGCACCGTGCGCCGCGCCGTCGAGGAGGACGGGCTGCGCGTGGCCGTGCCGGAACGAGTGCAGGTGGAGCGGCCCCGACCTGGCGGGCGGGGGGACTACGCGACCAATGTGGCCCTGCGGCTCGCGCGCGACGCGGGGGTGCCGGCACTGCGGATCGCCGAGACGCTGCGCGCCGGGCTCGCGCAGAGCCCCGGGATCGCCGGGGTCGAGATCACCGGACCCGGGTTCCTCAACATCACCCTGGACACGGACGCGCGCCACGCCCTTGTACGAGAGGTGATGAGGAAGGGCAGCCGGTACGGCCACGGCGATTCCATGAGCGGGCAGGTTCTGCAGTACCGCCACCGTCGGGAGGTCCGTGCCGCCGTTGTCGCCGACTCCGTCGGGCGGATTCTGTGCTCGCAGGGAGCCCTCGTCCGGGTCGCTTGCGACGAGGCCCCCGATCCCGACTGGGCGCTTCTTGGAGTGGCCACCGAGTACGTTTCCGGCTCCGTCGACCCCGAGACCGCCCAGGCCCCCGTACCCGTCACCGCCCCGGCGCCCGTGCCCGTCCGCGAAACCGCCGCGGTCCTGTTGCACAGACTCGGGCCCGACGCCGTCCGCTGGGCGCTGCTGCGGCCCGCCCGTCATGACCGTCCGCAGACCGGGGACGAGTTGCTCGTGCAGCGCGAGAGCAATCCGCTCTTCCGCATCCGGTACGCCCACTCCCGCACCCGCGCGCTCACGCGTGCCGCCACGCAACTGGGCTTCGCCGGCGCGTACGACGAGGCCGTCGACGCCCCGGCTCTCCTCGGCGCGCTGGGCGAGTACCCGACTGTCCTCGCCGCGGCCGCACGGCACCGGGCGCCCGACCGGCTCGCCCGCTGGCTGGAGACGACCGCGGACGCCTTCTTCGACTTCCACGACACCCGGCCGGTGCTGCCCTTCGGGGACGAGAAACCCTCGGCCGCCCACCGATCCCGTCTCGCCCTCGCCGAGGCCGCCGGGACGGTGCTCGCCGGCGGCCTGTCCCTGCTCGGCCTCGACGCACCCGAATACTTGTGACAGAGAGACAAGGACCATGAGTCGTTCCGCACACCCCGCCGGGCCCCGCCACGCCGATGTTCTCCCCGATGGCCACTACTCCGCCCCGCCCACCGACCTCAACGCCCTGGACGCGCACGTGTGGTCGCGTACCGTCGCGCGGAACGAGGACGGCGTCGTCACCGTCGGCGGAATCGAAGTCACGAGGCTGGCGGAGGAGTTCGGCACACCCGCCTATCTCATGGACGAGGCCGACTTCCGGGCCCGCTGCCGCGCCTGGGCCGACGCCTTCGGCAAGGAAGCGGATGTGTTCTACGCCGGAAAGGCGTTCCTCTCCCGGGCCGTTGTGCGGTGGCTGACGGAGGAGGGCCTGAACCTCGACGTCTGTTCCGGGGGCGAGCTGTCCACCGCCCTCGACGCCGGAATGCCCGCCGAGCGCATCGCCTTCCACGGGAACAACAAGTCCGTGGAAGAGATCGAGCGGGCTGTCCGGGACGGTGTGGGACGGATCGTCCTCGACTCCTTCCAGGAGATCGTCCGCGTCGCGCACATCGCGCAGAGCCTCGGCAAGCGCCAGCGCGTACAGATCCGCGTCACGGTCGGCGTCGAAGCGCATACGCACGAGTTCATCGCCACCGCCCACGAGGACCAGAAGTTCGGTATCGCGCTGGCCGGAGGACAGGCTGCCGAGGCCGTGCGCAGGGCCCTCAAGCTGGACGGCCTTGAGCTCATCGGCATCCACTCGCACATCGGGTCACAGATCTTCGACATGGCGGGATTCGAGGTGTCCGCCCGGCGCGTCGTCCAGCTGCTCGCCGAGGTGCGGGACGAGCACGGGGTCGAGCTGCCCGAGATCGACCTCGGCGGGGGCCTTGGAATCGCGTACACCTCGGAGGACGACCCGAGCGAGCCGCACGAGATCGCCAAGCGGCTGACCGAGATCGTCACCCGTGAGTGTGAGGCCGCCGGGCTGACCACCCCCCGGATCTCGGTGGAGCCGGGCCGCGCCGTCGTCGGCCCGACCACCTTCACGCTCTACGAGGTCGGCACCATCAAGCCGCTCGACGGCCTTCGTACGTACGTCAGTGTCGACGGCGGCATGTCGGACAACATCCGTACCGCGCTCTACGACGCCGAGTACAGCGTCGCGCTCGTCTCACGGACGTCGACCGCCGAGCCGATGCTCGTCCGCGTAGTCGGCAAGCACTGCGAGAGCGGCGACATCGTCGTACGCGACGCCTTCCTGCCCGCCGACCTGGCACCCGGCGACCTGATCGCGGTCCCGGCCACCGGCGCCTACTGCCGCTCGATGGCAAGCAACTACAACCACGCCCTCCGGCCGCCGGTCGTCGCGGTCAGAGACGGTGAGGCGCGGGTGATCGTGCGGCGCGAGACGGAGGAGGATCTGCTGCGTCTCGATATCGGCTAATGAAATACACGTCTCGTAATCTGGACAGGGGATAGAAACTCCCGTCCGGTGAGTGAGACTGGTTCCACCGTAGAAGTATGTAGAAGTAACAGGGCTGTGCTGATGAAAGGCGTAGGTCGGATGATGCGTACGCGTCCGCTGAAGGTGGCGCTGCTGGGCTGTGGAGTGGTCGGCTCAGAGGTGGCGCGTATCATGACGACGCACGCCGACGACCTCGCCGCCCGGATCGGGGCGCCGGTGGAGCTCGCCGGCGTCGCCGTCCGCCGGCCCTCCAAGGTCCGCGAGGGCATCGACCCCGCCCTGATCACCACGGATGCCACCGCGCTGGTCAAACGCGGGGACATCGACGTCGTCATCGAGGTCATCGGCGGCGTCGAACCCGCCCGTACCCTCATCACCACCGCGTTCGAGCACGGCGCGAGCGTCGTCTCGGCGAACAAGGCACTGCTGGCCGAGGCAGGTGCGGCGCTGCACGCCGCCGCCGAGGAGCACGGCGCGGACCTGTACTACGAGGCCGCCGTCGCCGGCGCCATTCCCCTTGTACGGCCGCTGCGCGAGTCGCTGGCCGGCGACAAGGTGAACCGGGTCCTGGGCATCGTCAACGGGACGACGAACTTCATCCTCGACAAGATGGACACCTCCGGCGCCGGCTACTCCGAGGCACTCGACGAGGCCACCGCCCTCGGATACGCCGAGGCCGACCCGACCGCCGATGTCGAGGCCTTCGACGCCGCCGCCAAGGCCGCGATCCTGGCCGGCATCGCCTTCCACACCCGGGTCCGCCTCGACGACGTCTACCGCGAGGGCATGACCGAGGTGAGCGCCGCCGACTTCGCCTCCGCCAAGCGGATGGGCTGCACCATCAAGCTGCTCGCCATCCTGGAGCGGGCCGCCGACGGTGAGTCCGTCACCGCGCGTGTCCACCCGGCGATGATCCCGCTCACCCATCCGCTGGCGTCCGTCCGTGAGGCGTACAACGCGGTGTTCGTCGAGGCCGAGGCGGCCGGCCGGCTGATGTTCTACGGACCTGGTGCGGGCGGCTCGCCGACCGCCTCCGCGGTCCTCGGCGACCTCGTAGCCGTCTGTCGCAACAAGGTCGCCGAGACCACCGGCCCCGGCGAGTCCGCGTACACCCAGCTCCCCGTGAGTTCCATGGGCGAGGTCGTCACGCGGTACCACATCAGCCTCGACGTGGCCGACAAACCGGGTGTACTCGCCCAGGTCGCGACGGTCTTCGCCGAGCACGGCGTATCCATCGATACGGTGCGCCAGCAGGGCAAGGACGGCGAGGCCTCCCTTGTCGTGGTCACCCACCGCGCGCCCGACGCAGCCCTCTCCGGGACCGTCGAGGCACTGCGACAGCTCGACACCGTGCGGGGTGTCGCCAGCATCATGCGTGTTGAAGGAGAGTAACCAGCAATGAGCGTCAGTACGCACGGAATTCCGGGCACCAGAACCCATCAGTGGCGCGGCATCATCGAGGAGTACCGCGACCGCCTCCCGGTCAGCGACACGACTCCGGTGGTCACGCTCCGTGAGGGCGGTACGCCTCTCGTCCCCGCTCAGGTCCTCTCCGAGCGCACCGGCTGCGAGGTGCACCTCAAGGTCGAGGGTGCCAACCCGACCGGGTCCTTCAAGGACCGCGGCATGACCATGGCGATCAGCCGGGCCAAGGAGGAGGGCGCGCAGGCCGTCATCTGCGCATCCACCGGCAACACCTCCGCCTCGGCCGCGGCCTACGCGGTACGCGCCGGAATGGTCTGCGCGGTCCTGGTGCCCCAGGGCAAGATCGCGCTGGGCAAGATGGGCCAGGCGCTGGTCCACGGCGCGAAGATCCTCCAGGTCGACGGCAACTTCGACGACTGCCTGACGCTGGCCCGCTGCCTGTCCGACAACTACCCGGTGGCGCTGGTCAATTCGGTCAACCCGGTCCGTATCGAGGGTCAGAAGACAGCGGCCTTCGAGATCGTCGACGCGCTCGGGGACGCGCCGGACATCCACGTCCTGCCGGTCGGCAACGCCGGCAACATCACCGCGTACTGGAAGGGCTACACCGAGTACGCCGGGGACAAGATGGCCACGCACAGCCCGCGCATGTGGGGCTTCCAGGCCTCCGGATCCGCGCCGATCGTGCGCGGTGAGCCGGTCAAGGACCCCTCGACCATCGCCACCGCGATCCGCATCGGCAACCCGGCCTCGTGGCAGTACGCGCTGAACGCACGGGACGAGTCCGGCGGTTTCATCGACGAAGTGACTGACCGCCAGATCCTGGCCGCCTACCGTCTGTTGGCCGCGCAGGAGGGCGTTTTCGTGGAGCCGGCCTCGGCCGCCTCCGTCGCCGGTCTGCTGAAGGCCGCCGAAGAGGGCAAGGTCGACCCGGGCCAGCGGATCGTCTGCACGGTCACCGGAAACGGCCTCAAGGACCCGGACTGGGCCGTCGCCGGAGCCCCCCAGCCGGTCACCGTCCCGGTGGACGCCGCGGCGGCCGCCGAGCGCCTCGGTCTCGCGTAGCTGCGGTCTCGCGCAGCAGCGGACCAAAGCGGATCAAGGCAGAGCAAGACCGTACATAGGAGCACAGGCGGCGTGCGACACGCATCGTGCGCCTCCTGTGCGCCCTATGTCGCGACAGAACCTTCCTTCGATAGGCTGTACTGAACCCGCCCCGCCGCTTTTGCCGCGGTGTTGCCGCAATGGCCCTCGGGTAGTTGGTACATCTTCGAAAATCTCGCAGTCTCACAAGGAGAGTCATCGAGCGATGGCCGGTCCAGCGTTCCGCGCCGCCGCCGTACGGGTGCGCGTCCCCGCCACCAGCGCCAACCTCGGCCCGGGCTTCGACGCCCTGGGCCTGGCCCTGGGGCTCTACGACGACGTGGTCGTCCGGGTGGCCGACTCCGGCCTGCACATCGACATCGCGGGTGAGGGGGCCGGGACTCTTCCGCGCGACGAGAGCCATCTGCTCGTACGCTCCCTGCGCACCGCGTTCGACCTGCTGGGTGGGCAGCCGCGCGGCCTCGAGGTCGTCTGCGCCAACCGCATCCCGCACGGACGCGGCCTCGGGTCCTCCTCGGCCGCCATCTGCGCCGGTATCGTCGCCGCCCGCGCCGTGACAATAGGGGGCGACGCGAAGCTCGACGACGCCGCGCTCCTGGAGCTGGCCACCGAGATCGAGGGCCACCCCGACAATGTCGCCGCCTGTCTCCTCGGCGGCTTCACGCTCGCCTGGATGGACGGCGGAGCGGCCCGGGCCATCAGGATGGATCCCGCGGATTCCATCGTTCCGGTGGTCTTCGTACCCGGAAAGCCGGTCCTGACCGAGACCGCCCGCGGACTTCTGCCCCGCACCGTCCCCCACGTGGACGCGGCGGCCAACGCCGGCCGGGCGGGACTGCTCGTCGAGGCGCTGACCAGGCGCCCCGAGCTGCTGCTGCCGGCCACCGAGGACCGGCTCCACCAGGAATACCGTGCCCCGGCGATGCCGGAGAGCGTGGCCCTGGTCAACCGACTGCGTGCGGACGGCGTCCCCGCGGTCATTTCCGGCGCGGGCCCCACGGTCCTCGCGCTGGCCGAGGACAGTGCGGCCGACAAGGTCGCACAGCTGGCGGGCGAGGGGTGGGCGGCCAACCGGCTGGCTCTCGACGCCGCGGGTGCGAGCGTCCTGCCGCTGGGCTCGTAGGGCTCACGGTGCGGCAGGAGCGCGATTGCCGGTGACGGAGAGGGGGAATGTTTGTTGGATCCGGTAGTGTTAACCTCAAGTCTGCATCCGAAGCCTTCGCGGCTCGGTGCTCAGTGTCCCCATCCGGGACCACCATTCTTCCGGGAGCCTCCCCAACTGCTTTGATCACTGCCAGGCAGTTTCGAGCACGCTCCGGAATCGGCGCGACATTCCCACGCTCTCCGCAGCAGGGGGCTTCTCGCCGGAACCCAAGCACGTTTTTCCTCCTCCGCCGTCGTAACACCGGCGGACCACCGCCCCGGCACGGTCCACAAGCCAAGGACCGCAGTCGGACAGCACAACCGGTCGCCGAGCCAGACAGGCCGACGTCCGCTCCAGGGAAGGACCCTTCGTGAGCGACACCACCGATCTGATGGGCGTGACTGCCGACAACAGTGTCGACACCAGCGCGCCCGCCACAGGTGCTGCCCCTGCCAGTGCCACACGGCGCCGCCGCTCCGGCACCGGCCTCGACGGCATGGTCCTGGCCGAGCTGCAGCAGGTCGCGTCCGGCCTCGGGATCAGGGGCACCGCGCGGATGCGCAAGAGCCAGCTGATCGAGGTCATCAAGGAGGCGCAGGCCGGCGGCTCCTCGTCCGCGGCGAAGAGCGCCGACACTGCCGACGCGGCCGAGACCAAGCCGAAGCGCCGTGCCACGTCCAAGGCGCGTGCGGCTGCCACCGATGCTTCGCAGACGGGTGAGGCGGTCGCGTCCGCGCCCGCCGAGAAGGCGGTGGCCCAGCAGCAGATCGACATTCCCGGTCAGCCGGCCAGCGATGACCAGCCGGCCGGTGAGCGCCGCCGCCGTCGTGCCACCGCGCAGGCGGGCAGCCCCGAGTCGACCGCTGTGATCACCGAAACCCGCCCGGAAACCGCAGTCGGCGACGTCAAGACGGACGCCAAGGCCGCGGCGGAGACCGACAGCAAGGCGGAGGCGTCCGTCGGCGTGTCCTCGCAGGAGACGGCCGACGGCCGTGGCCGGCAGGACCGTCAGCGTGGCGACCGCGGCGACCGCCGTGAGCGTGGCGACCGCGGTGACCGTGGCGACCGCGGTGACCGTGGCGACCGCGGTGAGCGTGGTGGCCAGCGCGAGCGTCGCGACCGCGGCAAGGGCGACGAGCAGGGCGGCCAGCAGGGCGGCCAGCGTCAGCAGCGGGACAACCGTGGCGGCGGCCAGCAGGGCCAGACCCAGGGCCAGCCGCGCGACAACGGTCCGCAGGACGACGACGACTTCGACGGCGGGCGCCGTGGGCGCCGCGGCCGCTACCGCGACCGCCGGGGCCGTCGTGGCCGCGACGAGTTCGGTCCCGGCGAGCCGCAGGTCGCCGACGACGACGTCCTGATCCCCGTCGCGGGCATCCTGGACATCCTCGACAACTACGCGTTCATCCGGACCTCCGGCTACCTGCCCGGTCCGAACGACGTGTACGTCTCACTCGCCCAGGTCCGCAAGAACGGCCTGCGCAAGGGTGACCACGTCACCGGTGCCGTGCGCCAGCCGAAGGAGGGCGAGCGCCGCGAGAAGTTCAACGCGCTCGTACGCCTCGACTCGGCGAACGGCATGGCCGCCGAGTCCGGCCGCGGCCGCCCGGAGTTCCAGAAGCTGACCCCCCTGTACCCGCAGGACCGGCTCCGTCTGGAGACCGACCCGGGCGTACTGACCACCCGCATCATCGACCTCGTGTCGCCGATCGGTAAGGGCCAGCGAGGCCTGATCGTGGCCCCGCCGAAGACCGGCAAGACCATGATCATGCAGGCGATCGCCAACGCGATCACCACCAACAACCCCGAGTGCCACCTGATGGTCGTCCTGGTCGACGAGCGTCCGGAAGAGGTCACCGACATGCAGCGGTCGGTCAAGGGCGAGGTCATCTCCTCGACCTTCGACCGCCCGGCCGAGGACCACACGACCGTCGCCGAGCTGGCCATCGAGCGCGCCAAGCGTCTCGTCGAGCTGGGTCACGACGTGGTCGTCCTGCTGGACTCCATCACCCGCCTGGGCCGTGCCTACAACCTCGCGGCCCCCGCCTCCGGACGCATCCTGTCCGGTGGTGTCGACTCGACCGCGCTGTACCCGCCGAAGCGCTTCTTCGGTGCCGCGCGCAACATCGAGGACGGCGGCTCGCTGACCATCCTGGCCACCGCGCTGGTCGACACCGGCTCGCGCATGGACGAGGTGATCTTCGAGGAGTTCAAGGGCACCGGCAACATGGAGCTCAAGCTCGACCGGAAGCTCGCCGACAAGCGCATCTTCCCCGCCGTGGACGTCGACCCGTCCGGCACGCGCAAGGAAGAGATTCTCCTCAACCCCGAGGAGCTGGCGATTGTTTGGAAGCTGCGCCGGGTGCTGCACGCGCTCGACTCGCAGCAGGCGATCGAACTGCTGCTGGACAAGATGAAGCAGACCAAGTCGAACGCCGAGTTCCTGATGCAGATCGCCAAGACCACGCCGTCCGCCGGCAATGGAAACGACTGATTTCTCTGTAGTTTCTGACACACCATGAAGTCCGCCCCGTCACCCCGGTGACGGGGCGGACTTCTGCCTTGTACGATCAGCGGGCCAAGGTGGGGGGAACGCATTTTCCATGCGTCCGCTGTGCGTACCGCAGCTCTGTGCTGCCCTGATACGACATCGGACCTTTCTCTCTCCTTCGAGCGTTCTGCGGGCCCAGCGATCTTTCCGCTGTGCAGCTGACCGACAGGAGACATGAGTGACATTTTCTCGGTGGAGAGCGCGTACGGCTCTCCCTGCGGCTGTGGCCGCAATAGCGGTGGGCGGCGCGACCATGATCGCCTCGCCCGCCCAGGCTGCGGAGAACCCGCAGCCGAAGATCGAGCAGCCGCTTCCCGCGGTTGTCTCGGACGCCGAACTGGCCGACCGGCAGGCGAAGTTCTGGAAGTCGCAGGACAAGCCGGCCGCCGACCGTCCGGCGGAGATGCGTTCCGGGGAGCCTTCCGAGTCCCCGCGTACCATCGACCCGAAGATCATCGGCGGGGTCAACGCCCCGAGCGGTGAGGCGCCCTGGATGACGCAGCTGTACTACCAGGACGCCGACGGCAACGGCTACTTCTGCGGTGGTGCGCTGATCGCGCCTTCCAAGGTGCTGACGGCCGCGCACTGTGCGTACGGCGTGGACTGGGTCAATACGGGTTACGTCGTCGCCGGCGCCACCCAGCTGGCCACGGAGAGCAGCCTCAACGGGGGCAAGGCCGCCGCGGTCAAGCGCGTGTGGATCAACCCCGGCTACAACGACGACACGCTCAAGGGCGACGTCGCCGTGCTGACGCTGGACCGTCCGCTGCCTTTCAAGACGCTGTCGACGGTCACGCCGACCGACACCGCCTCGTACACGGCGGGCACGAACGCGACCGTGTACGGCTGGGGACGCACCACCGGTACCCCGGGCTCCGGTATCACGGAAACCCTGCAGAAGGCCACGCTGCCGATTCAGGCCGACTCCGCGTGCCCCGGCTTCGCGGGCGGGCAGGACTTCTTCGTCCCGGGTCAGATGCTCTGCGCCGGTAACCCGGCCTCGGGCGCCGACGCCGGTACGGTCTCGCCGTGCAACGGCGACTCCGGTGGTCCGCTGATCGTCAACGGCCGGATCGCCGGCGTGGTGTCCTGGGGCGCGGTCGACTGCGTCGAGAAGGGCGCGCGCAGCGTATACGCCAAGATGAGCGCTTTCTCGGTGCCCGTCACCCGGGTGCTGAACGACGCCAACCTCACCGACGACAACAAGGCGGACCTGTTCGCCCGTAAGTCGGCGGGCGCGGCGTACATCTACACCTCGCGTGGCACCTCGCTGGGCAGTCCGGAAGCGATCGGCGACTGGAGCGGGGTCAACCTGGTCCGCCAGACCGACTTCAACCGGGACAGCAACCAGGACCTGGTCTACCGGATGACCAACGGTGACCTCTACGTCGAGCGCGCTCAGTGGAGCGACACGACGGAGGAGTACACCTGGCTCCGGACCAAGATCGGTGCCGGCTGGCAGACCAAGCGGAACATCACCTTCCCGGGTGACCTCTCCGGTGACCTCGTTCCCGACGTCGTCGCCAGCGACACCGCGGGCAACCTGTTCATGTGGAAGGGCCGGACCAACGGCACCCTCCAGCCCGGCGTCAAGATCGGCTCCGGCTGGTCCACGTACAGCGTGTTCGGCAACGGCGACTTCAGTGGGGACGGCAAGCCGGACCTGATCGCCCGCGACAGCTCCGCCCGTATGTGGATGTACAAGGGTACCGGCTCCGCCACCGCCCCGCTCGGCAGCCGCGTCCTGGCGGGCGCCGGCTGGAAGTTCACCGCTTACGCCACCACCGGTGACATGAGCGGCGACGGCAAGCCCGACTTCATCGTCCGCGACTCCGCAGGCGCCATGTGGGCCTGGAAGGGCACCGGCTCGGCGACGAGCCCGTTCTCCGGAACGCAGAAGATCAAGATCGGTGCCGGCTGGAACGGGTTCAACGTCTTCGGCTAGTCCCGGGAGATCCCCGCCACAGTCACCAGTGGTACCGCCGGACCCGGGGCCATACCCCTCGGCCGGTAGAAACCGCAGGTGAGAGCGGCAAGATCGGCATCATCAGCACCACCCTGTGCCCACCGTGCCCCGCACGGTGGGCACAGCTCGTTGTGCAACCCTTCTCGCTGCTCCGCCGTCTGACAAACGTGGGGCAACCGTGCCTGATCGCCATGGCAGAGGGCATCAACACATCGAGGACTCGAGGATGAGATGACCGAGGAGAGCAGGGGCCGTGGCATACGCGCCACCGGCCGGCGCCGCAAGGAGCACCCCCGGCACCGCAAGGCGCTGACCATCGCTGCCTGGAGCGCCGCGGGCGTGGTGCTGTTCGGCGGGTCCGGGCTCGGTTACCTCTATTTCAAGTTCAACGGGAACATCAAGAGCGTCGACATCGACGCGGCCCTCGGCACCGATCGCCCCGACGACATCGACAACGGCTCGATGGACATCCTCGTCCTCGGCTCCGACT
This sequence comes from Streptomyces sp. NPDC051219, assembly GCF_040682335.1. Taxonomy (NCBI): domain Bacteria; kingdom Bacillati; phylum Actinomycetota; class Actinomycetes; order Kitasatosporales; family Streptomycetaceae; genus Streptomyces; species Streptomyces sp. NPDC051219. Next base: position 50,538 of record NZ_JBFBAS010000019.1, on the reverse strand, counting down.
CGCGCTCCGGTGACAATTCGGGTTACGGGACGGACGAGGGCACCGCCCGCTCCGACACCGCGATGGTCCTCCACGTCTACGAGGGCCGCAAGAAGGCGAGCATCGTCTCCATACCGAGAGACACCATGGTCAGCCGGCCTCCGTGCACGACCGAGGAGGGCAAGGCGGATCCGGGCGGGCGTCGCGTGATGTTCAACGAGTCGTACACGACGGGCGGTCCGGCCTGTGCCGTGAAGACCGTCGAGCAGATGTCCGGTATGCGGATGGACCACTACATAGAGGTCGATTTCTCGGGCTTCAAGAAGATCATCGACAAGCTTGGCGGCGTCGACATCACCACCACGCGGGCGATCAAGGACACAAAGAGCCGTCTCGACCTCACGGCCGGCACGCACACGCTGAACGGTGAGGAGGCGCTCAGCCTCGTACGTACGCGCAAGAGCGTGGGCGACGGCAGCGACCTGGGCCGGATCCAGCTGCAGCAGGCCTTCATCAAGGCGCTGATCGAGCAGGTCGAGGACGTCGGTGTCTTCTCGAACCCCAAAAAGCTCTTCGACCTCGCCGACACCGCCACCAAGGCCGTCACGACCGACTCCTCGCTGGACGACGTCAAGTCTCTGATGAGCTTCGCCAACGGGCTCAAGGGCATCGGCGCAGCCAACATGAACATGATCACTCTGCCTGTGCGGTACGACCCGTCGGACCCCAACCGCGTGATCGCACTGGAGAAGGAGTCCCGGCAGGTCTGGGACGCGCTGCGGCTCGACCGGCCGATTCCGGCCTCCGCCACCAAGGACTCGGCGGGCGACAAGGGTGAAACCGCCGGCATCGTGAAGAGCGCGGAATAGCGGCCCGGATCAGCAGGCGGAACAGCACAAACGCAGCGGACGCAACGGCAGTCGGAATAGACGGGCCCCGGTCCCCGTTAAGGGAAACATCTTCAGATTTTGAAGCGCGGGCCGGTCCTGGCAGACTGGTCCGTCGGCCCCGGTTCACGTATTGGCAACTCCGCCCTCACGACCCGGTGCCCTCCCGAAACTAGGAGACACCTTGAAGCGCGAGATCCACCCCGAGTACGTCGAGACCCAGGTCAGCTGCACCTGCGGTGCCGAGTTCACCACCCGTAGCACCATCTCTTCCGGCAACATCCGTGCTGAGGTCTGCTCCGAGTGCCACCCGTTCTACACGGGCAAGCAGAAGATCCTCGACACCGGTGGCCGTGTGGCCCGCTTCGAGGCCCGCTTCGGCAAGGCTGCCGGCTCCGCCGCCAAGTAGCGAGCCAACTGCGCCGGTTCCCGGCCGCCCCCGTGCGGGGCGGCCGGGACCGGCGCTTTGCCGTCCGGCGCCCCCGGCGCCGTCAAGCAGCCGTCCAGCCGTAGTTTTCGTACTTCAATTCAGGAGCCCCCGATGTTCGAGGCGGTCGAGGAACTGGTTGGCGAACACGCCGACCTCGAGAAGAAGCTCGCCGACCCTTCGGTGCACTCCGACCAGGCGAACGCCCGCAAGCTGAACAAGCGCTATGCGGAGCTGACGCCGATCATCGGCACGTTCCGCGCCTGGAAGCAGGCGGGCGACGACATCGAGACCGCGCGTGAGCTGGGTGCCGACGACCCCGAATTCGCCGCCGAGGTGAAGGTGCTGGAGAAGCAGCGCGAGGAGCTCACCGAAAAGCTCCGCCTGCTGCTCGTGCCGCGCGACCCCAGCGACGACAAGGACGTCCTCCTCGAGATCAAGGCGGGCGCGGGCGGCGACGAGTCGGCCCTGTTCGCGGGTGACCTGCTGCGCATGTACCTGCGGTACGCGGAGCGTGTCGGCTGGAAGACCGAGATCATCGACTCCACCGAGTCCGAGCTCGGCGGCTACAAGGACGTCCAGGTCGCGGTGAAGACCAAGGGCGGCCAGGGTGCGACCGAGCCCGGCCAGGGCGTCTGGGCCCGGCTGAAGTACGAGGGCGGAGTGCACCGCGTGCAGCGTGTGCCCGCCACCGAGTCGCAGGGCCGGATCCACACCTCCGCGGCCGGCGTGCTGGTCACGCCCGAGGCCGAGGAGGTCGATGTCGAGATCCACCAGAACGACCTGCGGATCGACGTCTACCGCTCCTCCGGACCCGGCGGCCAGTCGGTCAACACCACCGACTCCGCGGTGCGGATCACCCACGTGCCGACCGGCATCGTCGCCTCCTGCCAGAACGAGAAGAGCCAGCTCCAGAACAAGGAGCAGGCCCTGCGTATCCTGCGCTCGCGGCTGCTTGCCGCCGCCCAGGAGGAGGCCGAGTCGAAGGCGGCGGACGCCCGGCGCAGCCAGGTGCGTACCGTCGACCGCTCCGAGAAGATCCGCACGTACAACTTCCCGGAAAACCGCATCTCGGACCACCGCGTGGGCTTCAAGGCGTACAACTTGGACCAGGTCCTCGACGGCGACCTGGACGCGATGATCCAGGCCTGCGTCGACGCGGACTCGGCCGCCAAGCTCGCGGCCGCCCAGTAGGCCTTGCGGTAAGCCGCCCAGTACTCTGCCGCAACCCCCGCACACTCCCGTCAGACGCGCAACCGGAGGAAGGCCCGTGAACCTTCTGCTCGCCGAGGTGGCCCAGGCCACCCAGCGGCTGGCCGACGCCGGCGTGCCCTCACCGCGCTTCGACGCGGAGGAGCTCGCCGCTTTCGTGCACGGCGTCAAGCGGGGGGAGCTGCACCACGTCAAGGACACGGACTTCGACGCCCGCTACTGGGAGGCCGTCGCGCGCCGCGAGGCGCGGGAGCCGCTCCAGCACATCACCGGCCGGGCCTTCTTCCGCTTCCTCGAGCTCCAGGTCGGGCCGGGCGTCTTCGTACCGCGGCCGGAGACCGAGTCCGTCGTCGGCTGGGCCATAGACGCCGTACGGGCGATGGACGTCGTCGAGCCGCTGATCGTCGACCTCTGCACGGGCTCCGGGGCGATCGCCCTGGCCATGGCACAGGAAGTGCCGCGGTCGCGGGTGCACGCCGTCGAGCTGTCCGAGGACGCGCTCCGGTGGACCCGTAAGAACGCCGAGGGCTCTCGCGTGAACGTGCACCAGGGGGACGCGCTGACGGCTCTGCCGGAGCTCGACGGCCAGGTCGACCTCGTCATTTCCAACCCGCCGTACATTCCGCTCACCGAGTGGGAGTACGTTGCGCCCGAAGCGCGTGACCACGACCCCGAAATGGCCCTCTTCTCCGGTGAGGACGGGCTCGACACCATCCGCGGTCTCGAGCGCACCGCCCACCGCCTGCTGCGGCCCGGCGGTGTCGTCGTCATCGAGCACGCCGACACCCAGGGCGGCCAGGTGCCGTGGATCTTCACCGAGGAACGGGGCTGGGCGGACGCCGCCGACCATCCGGACCTGAACAACCGGCCGCGTTTCGCTACCGCCCGCAAGGCCATGCCGTGACCGCGGCCCGCACAGACCACACCACGCACGAGGAGGCCCGCTAAATGGCACGGCGATACGACTGCAACGACGCCACGGACCGCAAGACCGGTCTGCGCGAAGCCGCGTCCGCCGTCCGCCGCGGCGAACTGGTCGTGCTGCCGACCGACACCCTCTACGGCATCGGTGCGGACGCCTTCAGTGCCGAGGCCGTCGGAGACCTGTTGCAGGCGAAGGGCCGGGGCCGTTCCATGCCCACGCCCGTCCTCATCGGCTCCCCGAACACCCTGCACGGGCTGGTCACCGACTTCTCCGAGCAGGCCTGGGAACTGGTCGACGCCTTCTGGCCCGGCGCCCTGACGCTCGTCGCCAAGCACCAGCCCTCGCTGCAGTGGGACCTGGGGGAGACCCGTGGCACCGTGGCGGTGCGGATGCCGCTGCACCCGGTCGCCATCGAGCTGCTCACCGAGGTCGGCCCGATGGCCGTCTCCAGTGCCAACCTCACCGGTCACCCGGCCCCCGAGGACTGCGACGCCGCGCAGGAGATGCTCGGCGACTCTGTCTCGGTGTACCTCGACGGCGGTCCGACGCCCGGCATCCAGCCGTCCTCGATCGTCGACGTCACCGGCAAGGTTCCCGTGCTGCTCCGGGCCGGCGCGCTCTCCGCGGAGCAGCTCCGCGAGGTCGTACCCGACCTCGAGGTGGCCAGTTGACTGCCCCTGAGGGGCGTGGCATAGCGGGACCCAGCACCACCGAGACCTTCCGCATCCTCCACGTCAGCACCGGCAACGTCTGCCGCTCGCCGATCACCGAGCGGCTGACCCGCCATGCCCTGACCGACCGTCTGGGCGAGCCGCTCGGCCCGTTCGGGACCCGCGGTCTGATCGTGGAGAGCGCGGGCACCTGGGGCCATGAGGGCGCCCCGATGGAGGCGAACGCGGCGGCCGTCCTCGCCGACTTCGGCGCCGACGCCTCCGGCTTCACCGGCCGGGAGCTGCTCGACGAGCACGTCATCCGGGCCGACCTCGTCCTCACCGCGACCCGCGACCACCGGGCGCAGGTCATCTCGATGGGCCACTCCGCGGGACTGCGTACGTTCACGCTCAAGGAGTTCACCCGGCTCGTACGGGCCATAGACCACGCGACGCTGCCCGACCCCCTCGACGAGGGCGTGGTCGAGCGTGCCCGGGCCCTGGTCCGCGCGGCAGCGGCTCTACGCGGGTGGCTGTTGGCCCCGACCGCGGAAGCCGACGAGGTGTACGACCCGTACGGCGCACCCCTGACCTTCTTCCGGTCGATCGGCGACGAGATCGATCAGGCGCTGGACCCCGTGGTCACGGCCCTCACCGGAGTCCCGGCCCGGACCTGAGGCGCTCGAGCACCTGCGGCCGCAGGGCTGCGGGCCTACATTGGCGTTACCACCCCACCGCCCGGAGCGACCCGGAGCAGCGCCATGACGGTCACCTCAGCACAGACTCGTACCCACTGGGTTCCGGACTTCGAGGCGCTGCGCCGCCAGGACCCCGAGCTCGCGGACGTACTCCTCGGCGAGCTGAACCGGCAGTCCACCGGCCTCCAGCTGATCGCCGCGGAGAACTTCACCTCGCCCGCGGTCCTCGCGGCCCTCGGCTCCCCGCTCGCCAACAAGTACGCCGAGGGGTACCCCGGCGCCCGTCACCACGGCGGCTGCGAGCTGGTCGATGTTGCCGAGCGGATCGCCATGGAACGCGCCATGGGCCTGTTCGGTGCCCAGCACGCCAACGTGCAGTCCCATTCCGGATCCTCGGCGGTCCTCGCGGCCTATGCCGCGCTGCTCAGGCCGGGTGACACGGTGCTGGCCATGGGACTGCCGTACGGCGGCCATCTCACCCACGGCTCCCCTAACAACTTCTCCGGCCGCTGGTTCGACTTCGTCGGGTACGGGGTGGACGCCGAAAGCGGCCTCATCGACTACGACCAAGTGGCGGCGCTGGCCCAGAAGCACCGTCCGAAGGCCATCGTGTGCGGGTCGATCTCGTACCCGCGGCACCCGGACTACGCCGCGTTCCGCGACATCGCCGACGAGTACGGCGCCTATCTGATCGCCGACGCGGCCCACCCCATCGGGCTGGTCGCCGGAGGAGCGGCACCCAGCCCCGTCCCGTACGCAGATGTCGTGTGCGCCACCACCCACAAGGTGCTGCGCGGCCCGCGCGGCGGAATGATCCTGTGCGGGGAGGCCCTGGCCGAGCGGATCGACCGGGCGGTCTTCCCGTTCACCCAGGGCGGTGCCCAGATGCACACCATCGCGGCCAAGGCGGTCGCCTTCGGGGAAGCCTCGACCCCGGCGTTCGCCGCGTACGCCCATCAGGTGGTCACCAACGCCCGGGTGCTCGCCGACGCCCTGGCCGAGGAGGGTTTCGCGATCACCACGGGCGGCACCGACACCCATCTGATCACCGCCGACCCCGCCCCACTCGGCGTGGAAGGCCGTACGGCCCGTGGCCGGCTCGCGGCGGCCGGGCTGGTCCTGGACACGTGCGCCCTTCCGTACGGCGACCAGCGCGGCATCCGGCTGGGTACCGCCGCCGTCACGACTCAGGGCATGGGCGAGGCAGAGATGGCGCGCATCGCGGTGATCTTCGGCGCGGCCCTGCGAGAGGACGCGAAGGCGCGTGCGGAGGTGCTGGAACTCACGGGACGATTTCCGCCCTATCCGGGGTGAGAGGTCTCCCGGAACCAGGGGCGGGTACCCGTACGTCCTCGAGCACAGAGCCATCGAAGCTAGTGTGTGGGGCTGAGATGGCCGGCGATACATCTGGGGCAGCCCGTGCGTGAATACCTGTTGACGCTCTGCGTCACAGTCGCGGTGACCTATCTGCTGACCGGGCCGGTGCGCAAGTTCGCCATCGCGGTCGGTGCGATGCCGGAGATCCGCGCCCGCGACGTGCACCGCGAGCCGACTCCGCGGCTCGGCGGAATCGCCATGTTCGGCGGTCTGTGCGCGGGTCTGCTGGTCGCCGACCACCTGGCCAGCCTCAACGGTGTGTTCGAGCTCTCGAACGAGCCGCGCGCGCTGCTGTCCGGTGCCGCGCTGATCTGGCTGATCGGCGTGCTCGACGACAAGTTCGAGATCGACGCACTGATCAAGCTCGGCGGGCAGATGATCGCTGCGGGCGTCATGGTCATGCAGGGCCTGACGATCCTGTGGATTCCGGTGCCCGGCATCGGCTCGGTCTCGCTGACCCCCTGGCAGGGCAATCTGCTGACCGTCGCGCTGGTCGTGATCACGATCAACGCGGTCAACTTCGTGGACGGGCTCGACGGCCTCGCCGCAGGCATGGTCTGCATCGCGGCCGGAGCGTTCTTCATGTACTCGTACCGGATCTGGTACGGGTACGGAATCGAGGCGGCCGCCCCCGCTACGCTCTTCTCAGCCATCCTGATGGGCATGTGCCTGGGCTTCCTGCCGCACAACATGCATCCCGCCCGGATCTTCATGGGGGACTCCGGCTCGATGCTCATCGGCCTGGTCCTGGCAGCCGGGGCCATCTCGATCACCGGCCAGGTGGACCCGGACTCGATGAAGCTGTTCATCGGCGGCGAGCGCGAGGCCACGCACGCGATGCTGCCGGTCTTCATCCCCCTGCTGCTGCCCCTGACGATCATCGCGATCCCGGTGGCGGACCTGGTGCTGGCGATCGTCCGGCGCACCTGGAACGGCCAGTCGCCGTTCGCGGCGGACCGTGGCCACCTCCACCACCGGCTGCTGGAAATCGGACATTCCCACAGCCGCGCGGTGCTGATCATGTACTTCTGGTCCGCCCTGATCGCCTTCGGCGCGGTCGCGTACTCGGTGCACTCGGCGTCCATGTGGATCGTGATGATGATCGTGATGCTGAGCGCCGTGGGCCTGATTTTGCTCCTGCTGCCGCGCTTCACGCCGAGGGCGCCGCTCTGGGCGCAATCGTTCGTACCGCCCCGCTACCGGCGCCGGGCCGTGCGGCACGCAGGTACGGCGGAAGGGGCGCTCATGCGCCCTCACGAGGACGAGGCGCCCGAGGCACCGCCGGCGGAGCCGGAACGGCCGCCCGTGGTGGCCGGTGTCTCCGGAGTCAACGGAGCGACGGCCATCGGTGCCCGATCGCGCTTCCCCGACCGGCGGAAGGCCGGCTCGGCCCGCTGACGATGCCTCACGCAAAGCCCTATACCAGACAAACCACTCAGCGCGCATGCACACACGTGCGGGGTAACTCTCATGTGTGACAGTCAGCACACTCCGTTGGTAAAGACCTCATCAAATAGTTTGTGATACCGTTCACGAAACCCGGCGACAGAGCCGAAGGACCGTAGTGCAACGGTCCATTGGCGCGAGGCGCGATCTCGGCCCGGGCCTACGCTCGTCCATGACGACACTCATGCCCCCACCACCTGCGGAGCTGCCGCCATGCGGTCCAATGACGCCCGAACACTCCTTCAATCCGCCCTGCCCACCGCTGCCGCCGGCGTTGTCGCCGCGATTGTCAGCGCAGTGGTCGCGGGCGGTAAGGGAGCCGTCGGAGCCGTCGTCGCGACGCTGATTGTGATCCTCTTCATGGGGATCGGGCTGGTGGTTCTGGAGCGGACGGCGAAGTCCCTTCCGCACCTGTTCCAGGCCATGGGGCTCATGCTCTACGCGGCGCAGATCCTGTTGCTGTTCATCTTTGTCGCCGCATTCAAGAACACCACGCTGTTCAACCCCAAGGCCTTCGCCATCACGCTGGTCGCAGCGACCCTGGTATGGATCGCCGCGCAGGCCCGTGCGCATATGAAGGCCAAGATTCTTTACGTCGAACCCGACTCCTCCGAGGCCAACAAGCCCGGAGACAAGGGGTCGTCGTCGTGAGGGGTAGGGCCGGTATAAGTGCGCGTTCGAGATCCTGCTATCGTCCGGTTCCAACTGCGGCACTGCGGGCGCGGGCATCTGAGCTGACGCCTGCTCAATCGCGAGGCTCGATGCCTGACAGCCGCCCCCACATCCGTTACACCAGTCCAGTGCCGAACCGCGGCTGTGCGCCGCGCCGACACAACGAGGTTGCCGTACCTATGCGCCACGCTGAAGGAGTCCGCGGTGAGTGCTGACCAGATGACGCTCGCCTTCGACGCCGATTGTCATATCTTCACCGGTTGCGGCTTCCCGGCGCCCAGCCTTTGGTCCTTCATCTTCGAGCCCATCGCCGGAGATACGGACGGCTGGTACTTCAACAAGCCGATGCTGCTGGCCCTTATCGGCACAGTTGTGATCATCGCCTTCTTCTGGGCTGCTTTCCACAAGCCCAAGGTGGTGCCGGGCAAGCTCCAGATGGTCGGCGAGGCCGGCTACGACTTCGTACGCCGCGGCATCGTGTACGAGACCCTCGGCAAGAAGGAGGGCGAGAAGTACGTCCCCCTGATGGTCTCGATCTTTTTCTTCGTCTGGGTGATGAACCTCTGGTCCATCGTGCCGCTCGCGCAGTTCCCGGTGACCGCGATCATCGCGTACCCGGCGGCCCTCGCACTGGTCGTCTACGTGATCTGGATGTCCGTGACGTTCAAGCGCCACGGCTTCGTCGGCGGCTTCAAGAATCTGACCGGCTACGACAAGTCGCTCGGCCCGGTTCTGCCGATGGTCATGGTCATCGAGTTCTTCTCGAACGTGCTGGTCCGCCCCTTCACGCACGCGGTCCGGCTCTTCGCCAACATGTTCGCGGGCCACACGCTCCTCGTTCTGTTCACCATCGCCAGCTGGTACCTGTTCAACGGCTGGGCGATCCCTGCCGCGGGCGTGTCCTTCGTGATGGTGCTCGCCATGACCCTGTTCGAGCTCTTCATCCAGGCTGTCCAGGCGTACGTCTTCGTCCTCCTGGCCTGCAGCTTCATCCAGGGCGCGCTCGCCGAGCACCACTGATCGCCCACCCCTGAACCAACAGTCGTCCGGTGGCCAACCCCCACCGGTCCGTGAAAGAGAAGGAAGAACCCGGCATGTCTCAGACCCTTGCCGCCGTCACCGGCTCCCTCGGCTCGATCGGCTACGGCCTCGCGGCCATCGGCCCCGGCGTCGGCGTCGGCATCATCTTCGGTAACGGCACCCAGGCGCTCGCCCGCCAGCCCGAAGCTGCCGGCCTGATCCGCGCCAACCAGATCCTCGGCTTCGCCTTCTGTGAGGCGCTCGCCCTCATCGGTCTGGTCATGCCGTTCGTCTACGGCCCGTGATTTCGGCCGACGAGCAAGTCCACTAGACGAAAGGCACTGATGTGAACCCTCTGGTTCAACTCGCGGCAGAGGAGCCCCAGAGCCCTCTGATTCCGCCGATCCCAGAGCTCATCGTCGGCCTGCTCGCCTTCGCCATCGTCTTCTTCTTCCTTGCGAAGAAGCTTCTTCCGAACATCAACAAGGTTCTGGAAGAGCGCCACGCGGCGATCGAGGGTGGCATTGAGAAGGCCGAGGCGGCCCAGACCGAGGCCCAGAGCGTGCTCGAGCAGTACAAGGCTCAGCTCGCCGAGGCCCGCCACGAGGCCGCGCGCCTGCGCCAGGAGGCGCTGGAGCAGGGCACTGCGCTCAAGGAAGAACTGCGCGCAGAGGGCCAGCGGCAGCGTGAGGAGATCATCGCTGCCGGCCACGCCCAGATCGAGGCCGACCGCAAGGCCGCCGCGAATGCGCTGCGTCGGGACGTGGGCAGGCTCGCCACCGAACTGGCCGGCAAGCTCGTCGGCGAGTCCCTCGAGGACTACGCCCGGCAGAGCCGCACCATCGACCGCTTCCTCGACGAGCTCGAGGAGAAGGCCGAGGCGGCCCGATGAACGGAGCGAGCCGCGAGGCGCTGGCTGCCGCACGCGAGCGTTTCGACGCGCTGACGGACAACACGTCCGTCGATGCGACGAAGCTCGCGGACGAGCTGGCTGCCGTTACCGCGCTGCTCGACCGCGAGGTGTCGCTGCGTCGGGTCCTGACCGACCCGGCGCAGCCCGGTGAGGCCAAGGCCGAGCTGGCCGGACGCCTGCTGAGCGGTCAGGTGGGTGGCGAGACCATCGACCTGATCACCGGCATGGTCCGCTCCCGGTGGTCGCAGTCGCGTGACCTGGTCGACGCTGCGGAGGAGCTGGCGGACATCGCCGACCTCACCGCGGCCCAGCAGGCCGGCGCCCTCGACGACGTCGAGGACGAGCTGTTCCGCTTCGGGCGGATCGTCGCCTCGAACGCCGATCTGCGCGCTGCGCTGACCGACCGCGCCGCCTCGGGCTCCGCCAAGGGTGCGCTGTTGCACAGCCTGCTCGGCGGCAAGGCCCACGCGATCACCGAGCGACTGGTCATGCGTCTTGTGACCCGGCCGCGGGGACGTAGCCTGGAGGCGGGACTCGAGTCCCTGTCCAAGCTCGCCGCGGAGCGCCGGGACCGCGTGGTCGCCGTCGTCACCTCGGCGGTGCCGCTCACGGACCAGCAGAAGCAGCGTCTCGGCGCGGCTCTGGCGCAGGTGTACGGCCGCCAGATGCACCTCAACCTCGACGTGGACCCCGAGGTCCTCGGCGGGGTGCAGGTACGCGTCGGTGACGAGGTCATCACCGGCACCATCGCGGACCGCCTCGAAGAGGCCGCGCGACGTATGGCCGGCTGACCAGCCACCAACTGAACAAGCAACACCAGCGGCCCGGTTGGGCCGTGCAGAAATTGCAGAAGATTCCTGGGGGTCGGCCCCCAGACCCCCTAAGAAACTTCGGGCCCAACAAGGAGAGCAGGGAACCCAGATGGCGGAGCTCACGATCCGGCCGGAGGAGATCCGGGACGCGCTGGAGAACTTTGTCCAGTCGTACAAGCCGGACGCGGCCTCGCGCGAGGAGGTCGGTACGGTCAGCGTTGCCGGCGACGGCATCGCGAAGGTCGAGGGTCTGCCCTCGGCCATGGCGAACGAGCTGCTGCGGTTCGAGGACGGCACTCTCGGTCTCGCCCTCAACCTCGAGGAGCGCGAGATCGGTGCGATCGTCCTCGGCGAGTTCAGCGGTATCGAGGAGAGCCAGCCGGTGCAGCGCACCGGTGAGGTTCTCTCCGTCGGCGTCGGCGAGGGCTACCTCGGCCGCGTCGTCGACCCGCTCGGCAACCCGATCGACGGTCTCGGCGAGATCGCGACCGACAGCCGCCGCGCCCTCGAGCTGCAGGCCCCTGGCGTCATGGTCCGTAAGTCGGTGCACGAGCCGATGCAGACCGGCTACAAGGCCGTCGACGCCATGGTGCCGATCGGCCGCGGCCAGCGTCAGCTGATCATTGGCGACCGTCAGACCGGCAAGACCGCTCTGGCCGTCGACACGATCATCAACCAGCGCGACAACTGGCGCTCGGGCGACGTGAACAAGCAGGTGCGCTGCATCTACGTCGCCATCGGCCAGAAGGGCTCCACCATCGCGTCCGTGCGCGGTGCGCTGGAGGAGGCGGGCGCGCTCGAGTACACGACGATCGTCGCCGCCCCCGCGTCCGACCCGGCCGGCTTCAAGTACCTGGCGCCGTACACCGGTTCCGCCATCGGCCAGCACTGGATGTACGCCGGCAAGCACGTCCTGATCATCTTCGACGACCTGTCGAAGCAGGCCGACGCCTACCGCGCCGTTTCGCTGCTGCTGCGCCGCCCGCCGGGCCGCGAGGCCTACCCGGGTGACGTCTTCTACCTGCACTCGCGTCTGCTGGAGCGCTGCGCCAAGCTCTCCGACGACATGGGCGCCGGTTCGATGACCGGTCTGCCGATCGTCGAGACCAAGGCGAACGACGTGTCGGCGTTCATCCCGACCAACGTCATCTCCATCACCGACGGCCAGTGCTTCTTGGAGTCCGACCTGTTCAACGCCGGTCAGCGTCCGGCCCTGAACGTCGGTATCTCGGTCTCCCGTGTCGGTGGCTCGGCCCAGCACAAGGCCATGAAGCAGGTTTCCGGCCGACTGCGCGTGGACCTCGCCCAGTACCGTGAGCTGGAGGCGTTCGCCGCCTTCGGTTCCGACCTGGACGCGGCCTCGAAGGCGTCGCTGGAGCGCGGTAAGCGCATGGTCGAGCTGCTGAAGCAGGGCCAGTACCAGCCGATGCCCGTCGAGGAGCAGGTCGTCTCCGTCTGGGCCGGCACCACCGGCAAGATGGACGACGTCCCGGTCGAGGACATCCGCCGCTTCGAGAGCGAGCTGCTCGAGCACCTGCGCCGTGAGCGCAAGGAGCTGCTGACCAGCATCGCCGAGGGCGGCAAGATGTCGGACGACACCCTGCAGTCCATCGCGGACGCCATCGCCAACTTCAAGCGGCAGTTCGAGACCTCGGACGGCAGGCTCCTGGGCGAGGACGCGCCGGCCGTCAACGTCTCCAAGTGACGACGGAAGGGACCTGACTCATGGGAGCGCAGCTCCGGGTCTACAAGCGTCGCATCCGATCCGTCACCGCGACCAAGAAGATCACCAAGGCGATGGAGATGATCGCCGCCTCGCGCATCGTCAAGGCGCAGCGCAAGGTGGCGGCGTCGATGCCGTACGCGACCGAGCTCACCCGTGCGGTGACCGCGGTGGCGACCGGTTCGAACACCAAGCACCCCCTGACCACCGAGTCGGAGGCGCCGACCCGTGCCGCGGTCCTGCTCGTCACGAGCGACCGCGGTCTGGCCGGCGGCTACTCCTCCAACGCCATCAAGGCGGCGGAGCGGCTCACCGCGCGGCTGCGTGGTGAGGGCAAGGAGGTCGACACGTACATCGTCGGCCGCAAGGGTCTGGCCTACTACGGCTTCCGCGAGCGCAAGGTCGCAGAGTCGTGGACCGGCTTCACCGACAGCCCGACCTACGGGGACGCCAAGCGGGTCGCCGCGCCGCTGATCGAGGCCGTCCAGACGGAGACGGCCGAGGGCGGCGTGGACGAGCTGCACATCGTCTACACGGAATTCGTGTCGATGATGACGCAGAACCCGGTGGACAGCCGGATGCTGCCGCTCAGCCTCGACCAGGTTGCGGAGGAGAACGGTACGAAGGGCGAGATCCTTCCGCTGTTCGACTTCGAGCCGTCGGCGGAGGACGTCCTCGACGCCCTGCTGCCGCGCTACGTCGAGAGCCGCATCTACAACGCGCTGCTTCAGGCCGCTGCTTCCGAGCACGCTGCCCGCCGTCGCGCTATGAAGTCGGCGACCGACAACGCCGGGGATCTCATCAAGAGCCTCTCCCGGCTTGCCAACGCGGCCCGCCAGGCCGAAATCACCCAGGAAATCAGCGAGATCGTCGGAGGCGCCAGCGCCCTGGCCGACGCGACCGCGGGGAGTGACAAGTAATGACGACCACTGTTGAGACGGCCGCAGCCACGGGCCGCGTCGCCCGGGTCATCGGCCCGGTCGTCGACGTGGAGTTCCCCGTCGACGCGATGCCGGAGATCTACAACGCGCTGACCGTCCAGGTTGCCGACCCGGCCGAGGACGGCAAGCTCAAGACGCTGACCTTCGAAGTCGCCCAGCACCTGGGTGACGGCCTGGTCCGTGCGATCTCGATGCAGCCCACCGACGGCCTGGTACGCCGTGCCGCGGTGACCGACACGGGCAAGGGCATTACCGTCCCGGTCGGCGAGATCACCAAGGGCAAGGTCTTCAACACCCTCGGTGAGATCCTGAACGTGGACCCGTCCACGGTCGAGGTCACCGAGCGCTGGCCGATTCACCGCAAGGCGCCGAGCTTCGACCAGCTCGAGTCGAAGACCGAGATGTTCGAGACCGGCGTCAAGGTCATCGACCTTCTCACCCCGTACGTCAAGGGTGGAAAGATCGGTCTGTTCGGTGGTGCCGGTGTAGGCAAGACCGTTCTGATCCAGGAAATGATCTACCGCGTCGCCAACAACCACGACGGTGTGTCGGTGTTCGCGGGCGTCGGTGAGCGTACCCGTGAGGGCAACGACCTCATCGAGGAAATGACCGAGTCCGGCGTCATCGACAAGACGGCGCTTGTCTTCGGTCAGATGGACGAGCCCCCGGGCACCCGTCTCCGTGTCGCGCTTGCCGGTCTGACCATGGCGGAGTACTTCCGCGATGTGCAGAAGCAGGACGTGCTCTTCTTCATCGACAACATCTTCCGTTACACCCAGGCCGGCTCCGAGGTGTCCACCCTGCTCGGCCGAATGCCGTCCGCGGTGGGTTACCAGCCGAACCTGGCTGACGAGATGGGTCTGCTGCAGGAGCGCATCACGTCGACGCGTGGCCACTCGATCACCTCGATGCAGGCGATCTACGTCCCCGCGGACGACCTGACCGACCCGGCGCCGGCGACCACCTTCGCCCACCTGGACGCAACGACCGTTCTGTCGCGTCCGATCTCGGAGAAGGGCATCTACCCGGCGGTGGACCCGCTGGACTCGACGTCCCGCATCCTGGACCCGCGCTACATCGCGAAGGACCACTACGAGGCCGCCATGCGCGTCAAGGGAATCCTTCAGAAGTACAAGGACCTCCAGGACATCATCGCGATCCTCGGTATCGACGAGCTGGGCGAAGAGGACAAGCTCGTTGTCCACCGCGCCCGTCGCGTCGAGCGCTTCCTGTCGCAGAACACCCACGTGGCGAAGCAGTTCACCGGCGTGGACGGTTCGGACGTGCCGCTCGAGGAGTCGATCGCCGCGTTCAACGCGATCTGCGACGGTGACTACGACCACTTCCCCGAGCAGGCGTTCTTCATGTGCGGTGGCATTGAGGACCTCAAGGCCAACGCCAAGGAGCTCGGCGTCTCCTGAGTCCCTGACTCGCCGGAGAGGGGCGGGTATGCCCCGCCCCTCTCCGTAGCGCCCACTGAGAACCTCTAGAATTAGCCCCAACACCCGGCTGAACCGCCGGGTGGAGACCCGAGGAGCCATCTTGGCTGCTGAGCTGCACGTCGAGCTGGTCGCGGCGGACCGCAATGTCTGGTCCGGCGAGGCCACCCTTGTCGTCGCGCGCACCACGTCCGGCGACATCGGCGTCATGCCCGGTCACCAGCCGCTGCTCGGTGTGCTGGAGTCGGGCCCGGTGACCATCCGTACGAGCGAGGGCGGGACTGTCGTCGCCGCGGTGCACGGCGGTTTCATCTCGTTCGCGGACAACAAACTGTCGCTGCTGGCGGAGATCGCCGAGCTGGCGGACGAGATCGATGTCCAGCGCGCGGAGCGGGCACTGGAGCGCGCCAAGTCGGACGCCGACGCGGCTGCCGAGCGGCGCGCCGATGTCCGGCTGCGTGCGGTGACGGGGCACTGACCCCGCGCCGACAGGCATAGACACAGCCTCAGCCGCGGCTCGTGCTGGAATCCTCCAGACCGGGTCGCGGCTGAGGCGATGCAGGTGCAGTTCCGTTTGCGTTACTCGATGAGCGAGGAGGTCGGTGGAGATGTTCCTCGCTCTGCTTGTCATCTGCCTGGTCGTCGCCCTGGTGGTGGTCGGGCTCTTTGTCTTCGGTCTCCGGCGGCGGCTGATCCAGCGGTCCGGCGGAACGTTCGACTGCAGCCTGCGCTGGGACATCCCCGAGGGCGGGGACCCGTCCGGCAAGGGCTGGGTGTATGGAGTCGCCCGCTACAGCGGTGACCGGATCGAATGGTTCCGAGTCTTCTCGTACGCGCCCCGGCCGCGCCGGGTCCTGGAGCGGTCGGCGATCGAGGTGCTCGCCCGCCGCGCCCCCGAGGGCGAAGAGGAGCTGGCCCTGTTGTCCGACGCGATCGTGCTCGGCTGTCTCCACCGGGGAGTCCGCCTCGAGCTCGCGATGAGCGAGGACGCCCTGACCGGTTTTCTGGCCTGGCTGGAGGCGGCGCCGCCCGGGCAGAGGGTGAACGTCGCGTAGTACATGTACGGACACATGCTTACGCATACGCACACGTAGAGAAGCCGGGGAGACAGGGGGCGGACCCGTTTCCCCGGCTTCCGCTTTTCCGGCTACTGCAGACCGTTGTTGATCGCGGTCGCGAGCTCACCGTTACTGGTGTCGCCGCTGAACTCCCAGAAGAAGGCGCCCTTGAGGCCCTGGTTCTTCACGTAGCTCATCTTTCCGGCGATGGTGGCCGGGGTGTCGTAGCTCCACCAGTTGCTGCCGCACTTGGCGTAGGCGGTGCCGGCGATGGTTCCGGTGGCCGGGCAGCTCGTCTTGAGGACCTTGTAGTCCTCGATGCCCTGCTCGTACGTGCCGGCGGCCGGGCCGGTGGCGGTGCCGCCGGGCGCGGCCTGGGTGACGCCGGTCCAGCCGCGTCCGTAAAAGCCGATCCCGAGGTTGAGCTTCGACGCCGGGACGCCCTTGGCCTTGAGCTTCTGGATCGCCTCGTCGGAGTTGAAGCCCTGCTGGGGGATGCCCGCGTAGGACGTGAGCGGGGAGTGCGGGGCGGTCGGACCCTGTGCGGCCCAGGCGCCGAAGAAGTCGTACGTCATGACGTTGTAGAAGTCGATGTACTGGGCGGCGCCTGCGTAGTCGGCCGCGTCGATCTTGCCGCCGCTGGAGGCGTCGGCGGTGATGGCCGCGGTGACCAGGTTCGAGCTGCCGAACTTGGCGCGCATGGCCTGCATCATGTTCTTGATCGACGCGGGTCCGCTGGTGTCACAGGACAGACCGCAGGCGTTCGGGTACTCCCAGTCCAGGTCGATGCCGTCGAAGACGTCGGCCCAGCGCGGGTCCTCCACCAGGTCGTAGCAGGACTGCGCGAAGGCGGCCGGGTTCTGCACCGCCTGGCCGAAGCCGCCGGACCAGGTCCAGCCGCCGAAGGACCACAGCACCTTGATGTTCGGGAACTGCTTCTTGAGCTTGCGCAGCTGGTTGAAGTTGCCGCGCAGCGGCTGGTCCCAGGTGTCGGCCACACCGTCGACGCTCTGGTCGGCTGTGTACGCCTTGTCGTAGTCGGCGAAGGCGTCACCGATCGTGCACTTGCCGCCCTGGACGTTGCCGAAGGCGTAGTTGATGTGCGTGATCTTCGCTGCCGAGCCCGACGTGACCAGGTTCTTCACGTGGTAGTTCCGGCCGTAGATGCCCCACTCGGTGAAGTAGCCGAGCTTGACCTTGGCACCGGGGTCGGGATTGGTGCCGCCGGTGGTCGTGGCGGTGAGCGAGCCGCTGGACGGGCCGACCTGGTCCGCCGTGTCGCGGGCCTTGACGCTGTACGTGTACGTCGTGCCCGCGGTCAGGCCCGTGTCGGTGTGCGTGGTGCCGGTGACGGTCGCGATCTTGGCCGAGCCGCGGAAGACGTCGTAGTTCTTGACGCCCTTGTCGTCGGTGGCCGCGCTCCAGGTGAGCTTGAGCGAGGTGTTGGTGATGCCGCTCGCGGTCGGGGTGCCGGGGGCGGAGGGCGGATTGTCGCCGGGCACGCTGGGGCCGCCGTCACAGGAGGCGCCGTTGAGCTTGCATCCGCTGGGGGCGCCGGCGCCGGTGCCGTTGAAGCCGAAGGTGACGCTCGCGCCGGGGGCGAGGGTGCCGTTCCAGCTCTTGTTCCTGGCGGTCCAGTGGTTGCCCGATCCGGTGACGTCGGCGTCCCAGGCCGAGGTGACGGCCGTACCGGCCGGGAAGTCCCATTCGACGGTCCACGAGCCGATGGACGCGGTGCCGGTGTTCTTCACCGTCCACTTGCCCTCGAAGCCGGTCCCCCAGTCGGAGACCTTGGTGTACGTGGCGGTCGCCTCGGCGGCCTCGGCGGGGGAGGCCAGGCCGACGAGGGCGGCGAGGGGGAGCAGCAGGGCCGTGAGGCCGGCCGTTGCTCTCGACCTGAATCGGGTGGTGCGTCTGGTCGTTCCAGTACTCAACGGGGCTCCTCGGGTGAGGTCCTGAAGGTGGGGGTTGAGAGGTGTGGACCTGCGCCGCCCGGTGGGTACGCCATGGGGGATTTTTGTCATGGCATGCTCACCGCAGTAATTGCGGTGAGCGTAGAAAGGTCTGGACCAACCGTCAAGAGGTCCAGACCTTAGATCGGGCCGGAGGGTTCAGACACCCAACTCCTGGGCCAGTACGGCCGCTTGAACCCTGCTCCGCAGCTCCAGCTTGCCGAGCAGCCTGCTCACATGCGTCTTCACCGTGGCTTCGGCCATGTCCAGACGCGCCGCGACTTCTGCGTTGGACAGCCCCTCGCCCAGGCAGGACAGCACTTCGCGCTCGCGCCGCGTCAGCACGTCGAGCACCGCCGGATCGGGGGCGTCGACGGAGCGTACGGACCTGGGGGAGGCGAACTCGGCGATCAGCCGGCGCGTCACTGCCGGGGCGATCATGCCCTCGCCGCCCGCAACGGTCCGTACCGCCCCGATCAGATCCGCGGCCTCGGTGTTCTTCAGCAGAAAGCCGGACGCACCCGCCCGCAGCGCCCCGAAGACGTACTCGTCCAGGTCGAACGTGGTCAGTACCAGGACGTCGGCGAGCTGCTCCGCCACCACCTGCCGGGTGGCGGAGACCCCGTCCAGCCGGGGCATCTGCACATCCATCAGCACCAGATCGGGCCGCAGCTCGCGCGCGAGCCGCACGGCCTCCTCGCCGTCCGCGGCTTCGCCCACCACCTCGATGTCCGCGGCGCTGCGCAGGATCAGCACCAGACCTGCCCGTACGGCGGACTGGTCCTCGGCAACCAGCACCCGGATCGTCATGCGCTCGGCGCCCTCTCCTCGGCGGGCAGTACCGCCCGCACCTGCCAGATCCTGGTTCCCGCAGGGGTGCTCAGCGGGCCCGCCTCGAACGCGCCGCCCAGCAGCGCGACCCGTTCCCGCATGCCTACCAGGCCCGCCTGGGTGCTGCTGGCCGCCGGACTGGCCGTGCGCTACCTCGCGAAGATGCCGAGGACCGGCGTCGCCCTGCTTCTCTGTGAACCGCTGCTGGAAGTCGTGCTGCTCGTGGTGACCGCGATCGACCTCAAGAACGGCGCGGACCCGGCGTGGAAGCACGGGCTCGCGGCGGTGTACATCGGCTACACGGTGGCCTACGGCCATTACACGATCAAGTGGATCGACGGCCACTTCTCGCACCGCTTCGCGGGCGGCCCGCCGCCGGCCCGGCCGCCGCGCTACGGAACGGCACGCGCCGGGCATGAGGGCCGGCTCTGGCTGCGTACGGTCCTGGCGGCGGCAGTGGCGTCCGGCCTGCTCCAGCTCGCGGTCTGGTACGTGGGCGACGCCGGCCAGACCGGTTCGCTGCGCTCCTGGCAGTGGATCGCCTGGCGGGCGGCCGGCATCCACGGCCTGATCGCCCTCACGTACCTCATCTGGCCGAAGAAGGCCCCGGCCGGGCAGTCCGGGGAGGAGCGGCCGCGGTCTCCGGCCAAACGGCTCTAGGGTCTCTCGTTTGGATCTTGCCGGGCTCGCAGGCCCTGGCACGCACGCTCGCCGCGTTGTCGTCGGTCGGCATGGCTCCGCCATGCCTCCCTCCTCCGCCTTGCGATCGCACGCACCAGACCCCGCTCACTGATCCGGCCTGATCCAAACGAGAGACCCTGGGCGGTGTGCTGTCCCGGACGTCGGTGACGGGACAGCACACCCGGGGCACGCCTCAGCGCTCCCCGCCGGGCACCCAGAGCACGTCTCCGACCTCCTTGTTGGCCACCCTGGCCAGAATGAAAAGGAGGTCGGACAGGCGGTTGAGGTACGTCGCGGTGAGCGGGTTCATGATGTCCCCGTGCACTTCGAAGGCCGCCCAGGTGGACCGCTCGGCACGCCGGACGACGGTGCAGGCCTGGTGCAGCAGCGCCGCCCCCGGGGTACCGCCCGGGAGGATGAAGCTGCGCAGCTTCTCGACCTCCTCCAGGAACCGGTCGCAGTCGGCCTCCAGTTTGTCGATGTAGTGCTGCTCGACACGCAGCGGCGGATACTTCGGATCCTCGACGACCGGGGTGGAGAGGTCCGCGCCCACGTCGAACAGGTCGTTCTGGACGCGGACAAGGACCTTCACGATCTCCTCAGGCAGGGCGCCCAGTGCGATCGCCGTGCCGATGACGGCATTGGCCTCGTTGGCATCGGCGTACGCCGAGATCCTCAGATCGGTCTTGGCGGTCCGGCTCATGTCACCGAGGGCGGTGGTGCCCCGGTCGCCGGTACGGGTGTAGATGCGCGTCAGATTGACCATGCGACCAGCCTAGTTACGCACCGGCTTCCCGGCAGACCGCTGTGCCCACCGTCACTGCCCGGCACGCGGATGGTGTGATGTCCGCGATTTGGGATGTGACTCGCACCTCTTACCCCCCAACCGGCCCCTCACGGACGCTAATCTCCGCCGGAGAGGCGTTGGAAAACAGGCGTTAAGGCCAAAAGTTCAAGGGGTGTGAAGAGTGGCCAGGAAGCTCGCCGTCATCGGGGCCGGACTCATGGGGTCCGGTATCGCGCAGGTCTCCGCCCAGGCGGGCTGGGACGTCGTCCTGCGTGATGTCACCGACGCGGCGCTGACCCGCGGCACCGACGGCATCAAAGCCTCGTACGACAAGTTCGTCTCGAAGGGCAAGCTGTCGGCGGAGGACGCCGAGGCGGCACTCGCGCGCATCACCACGACCACCGATCTGGACGCGGCCGCGGACGCCGACATCGTCGTCGAGGCCGTCTTCGAGAAGCTCGAGGTCAAGCACGAGATCTTCCGTACGCTCGACAAGCTCGTACGTGACGACGCGGTGCTCGCCTCGAACACCTCGGCCATCCCGATCACCAAGATCGCGGCGGTGACCGAGCGCCCGGAGCGCGTCGTGGGCGCGCACTTCTTCTCGCCCGTCCCGATGATGCAGCTGTGCGAGCTGGTCCGCGGTTACAAGACGAGCGACGAAACCCTCGCCACCACGCGCGAGTTCGCCGAGTCCGTCGGCAAGACCTGCATCGTCGTCAACCGTGATGTCGCCGGCTTCGTCACCACCCGGCTGATCTCGGCGCTCGTCGTCGAGGCCGCCAAGCTGTACGAGTCGGGTGTGGCCTCGGCCGAGGACATCGACATCGCCTGCAAGCTCGGCTTCGGCCACGCCATGGGACCGCTGGCGACCGCCGATCTGACGGGCGTCGACATCCTGCTGCACGCCACCAGCAACATCTACACCGAGTCCCAGGACGAGAAGTTCGCGCCGCCGGAGCTGATGCGCCGGATGGTGGACGCGGGTGACATCGGCCGCAAGAGCGGGCAGGGCTTCTACAAGCACTGAGCGGTACCGGTCACTTTGGCGTCACCCCACCGGGTGAATTAGGTATCGGTTCGCTTACAAACGGCAACTTCACTGCCCCAGTGGCAGTCAGTTGCAGTGAGAGATTTCCAAGACGACGCACAGCCGACGTACGCAGACGCACGCAGCCTGCCGGGGAGTACACATGCAGATCAGGGGCGACCACGCCGAACTGGCCGTCGGGGGCCGCCTCGACGTGCGCAGCGCGGCGGACGCCCGTACGGTCCTGCATTCGGCCCTTGACGCGGGTGCCGGTGACCTCGTGCTGGACCTGACCGAGCTCGACTCCTGGGACGCCACCGGCCTCGGCGTCATCATGGGCGCGCACCGTCGCGCCGGACGGACCGGACGCCGGCTCGTCCTGCGCGGGGTGCCGCCGCAGATGCAGCGCCTGCTCGTGGCGACCCGGCTCCACCGCATCCTCGCCATCGAGGGCGGGATCGCGGCGGAGTCCCTGCCTCGCGTGTGAACGCTCGCCGAACGCCGCTGAACAGGTCCGGTCGGCCCTGAAGCGTCCGTGGCGGATTGTGAAGCACCTGTGTGAGGCAGGCGTTACCCGCAATCCTCACGAGACCGTGACGTCTGGGACCGCACGGGACCCCGGCTGTTCCCGGATACTGTCCGAAGGTCTAGGGTTCGGTCGCCTGCCGATTGGTGAACCCTCGCGGCGGGCACCGGACCAGAAGCGACAGCGGAGTGTGCGAAAGGCCGGGAAGGGCAACGGCAACGGCACGCGACGCATCTGGGGGGCTTGACCATGGACCCGATGAACCCGGGACCTGAAGAGTACGGCCATGACAACGACGAATTCGCGGAGCGCACTCCTGTGGAGGACACCCCGCCACGGCCGCCGATACCCGCCCTCGCCGGCTCGGCCGGCGGCCCGGCCCGGGTCGTCCAGCTCGTCTCCGGTGACTTCCTGCTGACGGTCAATCCCGTCGACGGCAGCGAGATAGAGCCGTGCCGCCCCGGTGAGGAGCCGCCCGAGCCCACCCGGCGCGGCCCCGAGGACCGCGCCGACGTGCGGCGCGCGGGCCTGCCGCCGGTCCCGGCCGGTCCCGCCTCACCCGAGCTCCCGTTGCTGGAGCGCCAGGAAGAGCGTGAACGGCTCGTACGCCTGCTGGCGCGCGGGCGTTCGGTGCGGCTCACCGGCCCCTCGGGCTCCGGGCGTACGGCCCTGCTCGACGCCGTCGCCGCCGACTGCGCGGACATCGCGCCCGATGGGGTGATCCGGCTCTCCGGCTACCGGCAGACGCCCACCGACCTGCTCCATGCGCTGTTCGCCACCGTTTTCGACGCCCCCTCGTACCGACCCGACCGCGCCGCTCTGCTCGCGAAGGTCCGCGGTATCGGAGCGGTCGTGGTCCTCGACGACCTGGAGTTCGGCAGCGGCGCGCTCGAGGAGCTGCTCGAGGCCACGCCGGAATGCGCGTACCTGGTCGCCGCGACGCCGGACGTCCCCGCGCCCTCGGCCGACTCCCATCTCGAAGAGGTCTTCCTCGGCGGCCTCGGCCGCAGCTCCACGCTGGAACTGCTGGAGAGGGCCGTGGCCCGGCCGCTCACCGACGACGAGGCGAGCTGGGCGGGAGACCTCTGGTTCGAGTCCGAGGGGCTCCCCCTGCGCTTCGTACAGGCGGGTGCGCTGTTGCGGCAGCGTGACGCGCTGCGCGGTACGGACCCGGGCGACCAGGACGAGCCCGGGGTCTTCGACGCCCCGGAGAGCCGCGACGTCCCACTGCCCAGCCTCGCCGAAGGCGCGGCCCCCGTGGTGCTGCTCGCGTCCCGGCTGAGCGAGTCCGCCCGCGACACGCTGCGGTTCGCCGTCGCCCTGGGCGGTGAGGTGCCGCACCAGGCGCACCTCCCGGCGCTGGTGGGGGACACCCACGCCGACGCGGCGCTCGGCGAGCTGGTGAGCTGCGGACTGCTGACCCCGGTGGGCTCCCGCTACCGGCTGGCCGCGGGCGTCAGCACCCAGCTGGAGGCCGGGGGATACGCGGAGGGCGCGGCCGGCCGTGCGCATACCGCGGCCCAGCACTACGCGTGGTGGACCGGGCACCCCTCGGTCAGCCCCGCGCGTGCCGCGGCCGAGGCGGACGCGGTGCTGGCGGCGATGACGATGCTCATACCGAGCGACGAGGACGGCCACCCGAGTGCCGCCGTCCTGCTGGCACGCACCGCGGCGCCCGCGTTCGCCACCGGCCTCCACTGGGGTGCCTGGGAGCGCATTCTGAGGTCGGGCCAGGAGGCGGCACGGATCGCCGGCGAGGTCGCCGAAGAGGCGTACTTCCACCACGAGTTGGGAGTTCTGGCGCTGTGCGCCGGCCAGCTGGACCGGGCCCGTGCCGAGCTGGAGGCCTCGATCGGGCTCCGCGGAGCCCTCGCCGACAAGCGCGGCACGGTCGCCGGCCGACGGGCGCTGGCGCTGGTTGCCGACCGCTCCGGCGGGGTCGTGCTCGGCGGACGTACGCCGGCAGGCGAGGAGGTCCCGGCCGCGCGGAGCGAGGAGTCGGCCTCGCCGCCCCGCGGCATACCCTCCCCCTTCCCGCAGCTCAGGTCCCCGGAGCCGACGGGCGAGACGACGCCCCTGGTCACCCGGCAGCCCGCCGCGTCCGGCGCCTCGTTCGGGCTGGCGGGCGCCCGTCGCCTGCTGGTGAGCGGCGCCCGCCGCAACATGGTCGCGGCCGGAGCGGGCGCGCTGCTCGCCGTCGTACTGGGGACGGTCGTGACGCTCGGCGCGACGTCGGAGGGCAACGACGTGCCGGGCAAGGGCAAGTCCGAACAGTCGGCGAACGAGGACAACGGCCTGGACGGCGGCCTGAACGCCGACGAGCCGACGGACGGCTCGACGCCGCGTCCGGGTGACGGCGGTGACCAGGGCGGCACGTCCGGCAACACGGGTGCCACGGGCGGCTCGGCGAGGCCGGGCGAGAGTGGCAGCGCCTCCAGCCCCTCCACGACGGGCGGTGGCGGCACCTCGACGGGCGGCGGAGGCACGACCACGGGCGGCGGCACGACCACGGGCGGGACGACGGGGTCGCCGTCGACCAGCGGCACGACCGGCTCACCGTCCACGAGCGGTTCGACGGGTTCGCCGTCGAGCGGTGGACCCGGGGCCGGAGGAACGGACGCGGGCGGAACCGACGCCGGTGGCACCGACACGGGCGGCACCGACGCCGGCGGTACGGATGCCGGCGGTACTGACGCGGGTGGCACCGACGCCGGCGGTACGGATGCCGGTGGTACTGACGCGGGTGGCACTGACGCCGGCGGTACGGATGCCGGTGGCACCGACACGGGCGGGACGACTGCTGACCCTTCCGGCGGCACCAGCCCTTCGAGCAGCGCCTCCTGACCGGGGTTTGGAGGCGCTCGGGAGCCGGTCAGAAGAGCCGGAGCTTGTCGTCCTCGATGCCGCGCATCGCGTTGTAGTCGAGGACGACACAGCCGATCCCGCGGTCCGTGGCGAGCACCCGCGCCTGCGGCTTGATCTCCTGGGCCGCGAAAACGCCCCGGACCGGGGCCAGGTGCGGATCGCGGTTCAGCAGCTCGAGGTACCGCGTCAGCTGCTCCACGCCGTCGATCTCGCCCCGTCGCTTGATCTCCACCGCGACGGTCGCGCCGTCGGAGTCCCGGCACAGGATGTCCACCGGGCCGATGGCGGTGGGATATTCGCGGCGGATCAGTGAGTAACCCTCACCAAGTGTCTCGATTCGGTCGGCGAGCAGCTCCTGAAGGTGCGCTTCCACGCCGTCCTTGATGAGCCCCGGATCCACCCCGAGCTCGTGCGAGGAGTCGTGGAGGACCTCCTCCATCGTGATGATGAGCTTCTCGCCGGCCTTGTTCACCACGGTCCACACGCCCGCCTCGTCACCCGTGCCCTCCTTGAGCGTGCACGGAGGCGACATCCAGTTGAGTGGCTTGTACGCCCGGTCGTCCGCGTGAATCGAGACACTGCCGTCAGCCTTCACAAGGATGAGACGGGGTGCCGAGGGCAGGTGGGCGGTGAGCCGGCCCGCGTAATCGACGGAGCAGCGGGCGATGACGAGACGCATGGTCGGCAACGCTACTCGACCGGGCGTGGTCCGCGCGATTCGCCCCTGAAGGCCCTGTTCGTTAATGGCTGGTTGTGTGTGCATTCTCCTGGTGCGGTTCGGACAGCGCGCTTACCGTGTAAGCGGGAGGTCGCCGAGCGTGCACGCTGCGTCGTCGTCCTCCTTCCCTGCCCGTAAGACCCCGTCACCGGGGTCGCGAGAGGAGAACCCATGTCGCTCGACGTCTCACCGGCCCTACTCGAACAGGCCGAGCGAGGCGAGGTCGACGAAGCCGCATTCGTCGACTGCGTCCGGACCTCCCTGCCCTATGCATGGGAGATGGTCAGCTCTCTGGTGGCCCAGCTGAAGGTGGACGGCGGAGAGTTCGCCGACAACCAGACGCCGCCGCCGGACGAGCAGGCACGTGGCCAGCTTCTGCGTGCCCTCGCGAGTGACGCGATACGTGGTGCGCTGCAGCGGCACTTCGGGGTACGCCTGGCATTCCAGAACTGCCACCGTGTGGCGGTGTTCCCGCTGGAATCATCGGTCGACGAGCGGCTGGCCCGCTTCACTTCCCTCAGGGGCCAGTTGCTCAACCAGTCGCCGGAACTGCGGGACTGCTAGGCCTTGTCCGGTCGATCAGGCCGGCATGATCGACCGGACACGGCCTGCGACTTGTCGCTGTCGCTCCGTATCGGGGGAGGTGTCCGATACCGGAGCGGCAGCGTTCCGCGTCAGCCGAGGCGGGGCAGGACCTCGGCCCCCAGGCGCCGCACGTTCTCCTCCGTGGCCGCGAGGTCGCCGGATCCCTCGAAGAGCAGCGCGAAGCGCGTGATGCCGGTCCGTTCCGCCGTGGCCGCCAGCCGGTCGGCGGCCAATTGGGGTGTGCCCACCGGATGCAGTGAGCAGAGCAGTTCCGTGTAGGCGACCGGGTCCCGCATCTTCCGGTGCCGGCCGTCGACGGTCACATGGGCGTCCAGACCCTGCCTCAGCCAGCCCGGCATCGCCTTGACGAGCGCTTCCACCGCGTCGGACGTACGGTCCGCGATCTGCGTCACCCCCGCCGACACATGGCCCGCTGCGGCGACCTCGTCCGGTGAACGCCCGGCGGCCAGAGCCGACTTGCGCCAGAGTGCGACCATGTCGGCCTTCTCCTCGTCCGCGCAGTGCATGCCCAGCAGCATGGGCAGCGCGCGCTCGGCGGCCAGCCGCACGCTCGCGGGGGAGGTGCAGGCCACGATCACTTCCGGCCCGTCCTGCGCCTCGCCGCCCAGTAGCTCGTCGGTACGCGGTACGACGGGGACCTCACGGAAGGCGAACCGTTCCCCCGAGGCCGAGACCCGGGGTTCCCGCAGCCAGCGCAGCAGCAGGTCGAGCGATTCCGGGAAGCCGCTCTCGTACGCCTCCAGGCCGGCGCCGAAGACCTCCAGGTCGACCCATGGCCCGCCGCGCCCGACGCCGAGCGTGAAACGTCCGCCGGAGGTGAGGTGGAGCAGTGCGGTTTGTTCGCCGACCGCCACGGGATGCGCGCTCGCCAGCACGCTCACCGCCGTACCGACCCTGATCCGCCTGGTGCGGCCCAGCATCAGCGCGGCCAGCGTCACTGCGGACGGGCAGACGCCGTACGGGACGAAGTGGTGTTCGGCGAGCCAGACGGAATCCAGCCCCGACTCCTCCGCCAGGTCCGCGGTCCGCACCGCACGGTGCAACGCCTCCCCCTGCCCCTGACCCGGGAACTGGGCGGCCAGTACAAAAGCTCCAACGCGCATTGCCTTCTGCCTCCTCGCGGCCGACGCGGCACTCCCCCCACCGGCAATAACGTCTGACACGTGCCAAAGGCACGGCCCCGCAGGGAAGTTATTGAGATTGTCGGGGAATCGTCCCTCGGGGCCACTGCCCCTTCGTCACCATGCGCGTACCCGAGGAGGCTCCGCGTAGGCTGGAGCGAAATCGTCCGGACCGCCCGCCCAGTGAGGTATACGTGTCACCGCGCCGCAACCGCCCCCGTGGCGGCGAGAACCCGACCGAGCGTGAGACCGCGGCCGTGTCGGGGGACCGCTACGGACTGCAGCGGACCGAGGCCTGGCAGGGCGAGGACTGGGTGGTCCGCCACGTCAGCGGGGCAAGTGCCGCCGGCAAGCGCTACCGGTGTCCGGGCTGCGACCAGGAGATCCCCGCCGGCGTCCCGCATGTGGTGGCCTGGCCGCAGTACGGCGGCGGATTGGACGACCGCCGGCACTGGCACAAGGCCTGCTGGAACGCGAAGGACCGCCGCACCACGCGGGTGCAGCGGTCCCGTAACGCGCCCAGGTACTGAGCCCCGCCGGGCCCTGGGAGCCCTGGGAGATCACATGGGCAGGGCCTGGGGTCTCTAGACGTCCCGCTTCTCCAGCAGGGCGAACGATCCGGCCATCGCTACGACAGTGACCACGGCGAGCAGCGTGAGCTGCTTCATGCCGTTGCCGTCGTCGCCGGTCATCGGGAGCGTGAAGATCGCGGACAACGAGTTCGGGGCGTTGTACTCCATCACGGTCTCGGCCACATCGCGGGTGCTCTCCCAGATGAAGAGGAACGCGGGCATGATCGCCGGGACCAGCACCACACCCAGCATCGTGGTGATCGCGCCGGCCGAGTGCCGCAGCATCGAGCCGACGGCGAGCCCGAGCATGCCGAGCAGCGTGACGTACAGGCTGCCGCCCAGGACGGTCCCGGCCCACTCCGAGCCTGTGGTCGAGCGGGCTTCGGGCCCGCTGTGCAGGGCCGCCGTGACGATCCCGACGAAGGCGATCGCGAAGGCGGTGACAACGAAGGTGAGCAGGAAGAAGACCACGAACTTCGCGGCCAGCACGCGCCAGCGCTGTGGTGAGGCGGTGAAGGTCGTGCGGATCATGCCGGTACCGTACTCGGACGAAACGACCAGCACGCCGAGGGTGATGACACAGATCTGGCCGAGCAGCAGTCCGAAGAGGGCGGGCACGGTGTACGGCGTGTCCGAGAAGTCGGAGTCACTGGTCTGGACGGCGGCCAGCAGCCCGATGCCGATCACCAGGAACAGCAGGATGCCGACCGTCCACATTGTTGAGCGAACGGACTTGATCTTCGTCCACTCCGAGGCGAGAGCATGGCCCATGTGGGCGGACGTCACCGGGATCGGCGAGGTGTAGCCCGGCCCCGCCGGGGCCTGCTGCTGGTACGGGGTCGTCATCGGGCGTCCTCGTTGTCACTCTTGGTCATGTACGGGTTCTCGCCCGGCGCGGGCATCGCCGGCGGCGCGGCCGGCCCCGGCGCAGCAGGCATCGCGAACGGCTGACCGCCCGCCTGCGGGGGCGGGGGTGCGTACCAGCCCTGCTGCGGGACCTCGGGCGGCATCATCTGCGGGGCGTACCCCGGCGGGACGGGCTGCTGGAGACCGGCCCGAGGGTCGGCCGTCGAGCGGTAGTCCACGGCGCCCTGCGTCATGCGCATGTACGCCTCCTCCAGCGAGGCCTGGTGCGGGGAGAGCTCCCACAGCCGTACGTCCGCATCGTGCGCGAGGTCGCTGATCCGCGGCAGCGGCAGTCCGGTCACCCGCAGTGCCCCGTCGGGCTCGGGCATGACCTGCCCGCCCGCCTCGGTGAGCGCGGCCGTCAGCTTCTCGCGCTGCTGCGGTTCGGTCCGCGGGGTCCGTACCCGCGCGTAGTCCGCGGAGTTGTGCGAGATGAAGTCCTTGACACTCATGTCGGCGAGCAGCTGACCGCGGCCGATCACGATCAGGTGGTCGGCCGTGAGAGCCATCTCGCTCATCAGGTGCGAGGAGACGAAGACGGTACGGCCCTCGGCGGCGAGCTGCTTCATCAGGTTGCGCACCCAGAGAATGCCTTCGGGGTCGAGGCCGTTGACCGGCTCGTCGAAGAGCAGCACCTGCGGGTCACCGAGCAGCGCCGCGGCGATGCCGAGCCGCTGGCCCATGCCGAGGGAGAAGCCCTTGGAGCGCTTGCGGGCCACGTCCTGGAGACCGACGACACCCAGCACCTCGTCCACCCGGCGGGCCGGGATGCCGGACAGCTGCGCGAGGCACAGCAGGTGGTTGCGGGCGTGCCGGCCGCCGTGCACCGCCTTGGCGTCCAGCAGGGCGCCGACCTGACGGGGCGCGTTGGGCAGGTTGCGGAAGGGGTGACCGCTGATGGTGACATGGCCGGCCGTGGGCTGGTCCAGGCCCAGGATCATCCGCATGGTGGTGGACTTGCCGGAGCCGTTGGGGCCGAGGAAGCCGGTGACGGACCCTGGCCGCACCTGGAAGGAAAGGTTGTGCACGGCCGTCTTGGCGCCGTAGCGCTTCGTCAGGCCGACTGCCTCGATCATTCTCCGCCCCTCGCCAGGCCGGGGCGGCCGTCGCCCCATAAGGGTTAGGAGGATATCCGGCGGTTGACGGTTCCGTTCCCCGCCAAGTTTTGTGGACGGCCGCTACGCGTCCCGCTTCTTCATCACCACGTAGCCGCCGACCAGAGCCGCGACCACCCAGGCGACCATGATCCCCAGCCCGCCCCACGGCCCGTAGGGCGCCCTCTCGCTGCCCAGGGCGTCCGGCACGACCTGCATGATCTTCGATCCGGCCTGGTCGGGGAAGAAGCGGGCCACGTCCCTGGCACCCGGCACGGCGGAGAGGATCTGCGAGATCAGGAAGAAGAAGGGCATCAGGATGCCCAGCGACAGCATCGAGCTGCGCAGCATGGCGGCGACCCCCATCGAGAAGACCGCGATGAGTGCCATGTAGAGGCCGCCACCGATGACCGCACGCAGTACATGGGGCTCGCCGATGTCCGTACGGTGCTCGCCCAGCAGGGCCTGGCCGAGGAAGAAGGTGAGGAAGCTCGTGGCCAGGCCGACCACCAGCGCGAGCACCGCGGCCACCGCGATCTTGCTGAAGAGGAAGGTGGTCCGCTGGGGCACGGCGGCCAGCGAGGTGCGGATCATGCCGGAGCTGTACTCGGTGCCGACCACCAGCACACCGAAGACGACCATCGCGAGCTGGCCGAGCACCGTACCGGTGAAGCTCATGAACGTCGGGTCGAAGGTGGCCCGCTCGAGTGGGGACAAGTCGTCGAACTGATAATTCGTCAGGGCGCAGAGGACGGCGCTCAGCGCGACGGTGACCAGCAGGGCGCTGATCAGCGTCCAGGTCGTGGAGGAGACCGTACGGATCTTGGTCCACTCCGAGTTGAGGACGGCCGGTACCGATGCCATCGGGTCAGGCTCCCTTCCGGCTCTCGTCCCACCGGGGGCGGTCGGCGCACGCCTGGGCGACCGGAGAACTCGCCCCCTGCTCGCCGGGGGAATGCGCGTGGTACTCCACGGCACCCGCGGTCATCTGCATGAATGCCTCCTCCAGCGAGGCGCGCTGCGGACTCAGTTCGTGCAGCACGATCCGGTGCCGGGCGGCCAGCTCGCCGAGTTGGGCGGCGGTGGCGTCATCGATCTCCAGAGTGCCGTTCGCCGAGTTCACCGTCGCGATACCGGCACCCGCGAGAACGTCTTTGAGGCGTTCCTGCTCGGGTGAGCGCAGGCGTACGTAACTGCGTGAGTTCTGCTGGATGAAATCCGCCATCGCCGTGTCGGCGAGGAGCCGGCCCTGGCCGATGACGATCAAGTGGTCTGCCGTGAGGGCCATTTCACTCATCAGATGGCTGGAAACGAAGATCGTCCGCCCTTC
Source organism: Streptomyces sp. NPDC051219 (assembly GCF_040682335.1). Taxonomy (NCBI): domain Bacteria; kingdom Bacillati; phylum Actinomycetota; class Actinomycetes; order Kitasatosporales; family Streptomycetaceae; genus Streptomyces; species Streptomyces sp. NPDC051219. The sequence continues at coordinate 19,340 of NZ_JBFBAS010000019.1, read as the reverse complement.
GGCCGCAAGGCTCTTCATCAGATTGCGGATCCAGTGAATTCCCTCGGGATCCAGGCCGTTGACCGGTTCGTCGAACATCAGGATCTGCGGATCGCCCAGCAGCGCGGCGGCGATTCCAAGGCGCTGGCTCATTCCGAGCGAAAATCCTTTCGACTTCTTTCGGGCCACGGCCGTCAGCCCCACGGTGTCCAGCACCTCGGGCACCCGGCTCAACGGGATCCGGTTCGACTGCGCGAGACACAGCAGGTTGTTGTGCGCGCTGCGGCCGCCGTGCATCGCCTTCGCGTCGAGCAGTGCGCCGACGTACTTCATCGGCTCCTGCAGCTCGCGGTAGTGCCGGCCGTCGATACGAACCGTTCCGCTGGTGGGGATGTCCAGATCGAGCATCATCCGCATGGTGGTCGACTTGCCGGCGCCGTTCGGGCCGAGGAATCCGGTCACCACCCCTGGTCTGACCCGGAAGCTGAGGGAGTCGACCGCGGTCTTGGCACCGAAGCGCTTGGTCAGGGCCTCGAGCTCGATCATGCGGCAACGCTACGGGCGCACAAAGCCCCCCGCCACCGGAGGTGGCAGGGGGCTTCGGTTGCGACAGGGACAGGAACTAGCGGGTCTGCTGCGCCGGGACGCCGCGCGAGATCGGCTCGTCGTCGGCCGGGGAGCCGGCCGCCGCGACAGCCGCACCGGTCAGCGTCGCGAGCATCTCGCGGACGTTTGTCAGCTGGGCGTTGATGGAGTCGCGGCGGTTGGTGAGCGCCGCCAGCTCGCGCTCGGATTCGCTGCGGATCCGGTCGGCCTTGGCGTTCGCGTCGGCCACGATGTCCTCGGCCTGGCGCTGAGCAGTCTCCACCGTCTGGCGGGCACGGCGCTCGGCGTCCGTACGCAGCTTCTCCGCCTCCAGACGGAGCTGCTCGGCGCGGTGCTCGATCTCGGCCAGACGCTTCTCGGCCTTCGCCTGACGCGAGGCGAGGTCCCGCTCGGACTGCTCCCGGCGCTTGGCGAGGTTCGTCTCGAAGTCCGCGGCGGCCTGGGCGGCCTTGGCGCGGGTCTCCTCGAAGAGCGCGTCCGCTTCCTCACGCTTGGACGCGGCGTCCTTCTGCGCCTCGGTGCGCAGCGTGGACGCGTCGCCCTTCGCCTTCTCGACGATCCGGACGCCCTCGTCCTCGGCCTTGGACTTCCGCTCGGCGGCGAAGGACTCGGCGTCGTTGCGCACCTGCTGGGCTGCCGACTCGGCCAGCTCACGGTGCTGCTCGGCGGCACGACGGGCCTCCTCGCGCAGGTCCTTCGCCTCCTCCTCGGCGAGGCGGAGGATCTTCTCGACACGCGCGCCGAGCCCGGCGTACGACGGCTCGGCGTCGTTGACCTGGGCCTGGGCGTTCTGCGTCTCGAGGTGCAGCTCCTCGATGCGCTTTTCCAGAGAGGTGATGCGGGACAGGGCGCTGTCACGGTCGGCGACGAGCTTGGTAATGCGGTCATCCACCTGACCGCGGTCGTAACCACGCCGCACGAGCTCGAAGCCGAAGGGGGAGGAAGTGTCGCTCATGGGGTTCCTGTCGAATGAGACCGGTGAGGTGATAGGGGGAATCCTAGGGGCCTGAGCGGCGTGTCATCGAGCCAATGCCCGTTTGATCTGGAGAATGAGACTCCTTTTGGGTGGCGAACGGCCGGAGTGCTTGCCACTCGTAAGGATGAATGTCTGTGCCGAGCACACGAGACGCCCCGCTGACTAGCCCTCGGACGTCTTGCCACTCGAACGAGTTGCCCCCGCTGCCGCACCTGCCTTGACACCGTCTTTCGTGCCTCCCGCAGGCGTCTCGAATGACTCCAACGCCTCAAGTACGTCCTGGACACGGGAAATCTCGGCCTGAATGTCCTCCCTGCGGCGTACCAGCACGTCGAGTTCGCGCTTACCCTCGTCGACCGTGCGCTTCGCCTCGGCCTCGGCCTCGCGGTGCAGCCGCTCGGCCTCCCGTACCAGCTCGGCCTTCTTCTGCTCCGCCTCCTTGAGCAGTGCCTCAGCCTTCTTCACTGCGGCGATACGGACCTTGCTCGCCTCGCTGCTCGCTTCGGAGAGCAGTTGTTTGGCCTTCGCCTCGGCCTCGGCCCGCTGTTCGGTCGCGGCCTTCACCAGCTTGTCGACGCGCTCGCCCGCGGATTTCATCTGCTCGGCGGACTCACGGCGGGCGCGGTCGTGCAGCTCCTCGATCTCCCCCTCGATACGGGTACGTAGCTCCTCCGCCCGCTCTCGGATCGCGGTGGCGTCACGACGGGCGCCGACCAGCAGCTCGTCGGCGTCCGTGCGGGCCTTCTCCACCAGCGTGTTGCCCTCGACCGTCGCCTCGGAGGTGATCCGCACCGCCTCCTTGCGGGCCGCGCCCACCATGGTGTCGGCCTGCTCCTCCGCGGCGGTCGCCACGGCGTGCGCGGCCTGCTGGGCGTCGGAGGTGAGCTTCTCCGCCTCCGACGCGGCCTCGCTGACCAGCCGGTCGACCTGCTCTGCCGCCTCCGAGCGCCGCTTGTTCGCCTCCTGCCGGGCCTCGTCCAGTGTGCGCTCGGCCTCGGCACGCGCCTCGGACCGCAGCCGCTCCGCCTCCGCCGCGGCCTCTGCCTTGATCCGCTCGGACTCCGAACGGGTCCGGGCGGCATGCTCCTGGGCGGAGCCCACGGTCTCGGCCGCCTCGGCGCGCAGCCGCTCCGCGTCGTTCCTGGCCTCGTCGAGCGTGCGCGCGGCCGTGGCCCGGGTCTCGGCTTCGAGCTTCTCGGCCTCCGTCACGGCCTCGGTGACCAGCCGGTCGGCCTGCTCGGCGGCGTCACTGCGGCGCTTGTCGGCTGCCTCGCGGGCCTCGTCGAGTGTGGCGGCCGCGTCGCGTTCGGCGCCGGCCAGGACCGCGGCGGCCCCGGCGGTGAGCCGCTCGGCCTCCGTCACGGCCTCGGTCACCAGCCGGTCGGCCTGGCTCGCGGCCTCCGAACGGATGCGGTTGGCGTCCTCGCGAGCCTCCGCACGGGCCCGGGAGGCATCCCGCTCCGACGCGGCCAGCGCGTCCGAGGCCTCGGTACGCATCCGCTGGGCGTGATCCGCGGAGTCCGCCCGCAACCGATCGGCCTCGGCGATCGCCTCCGAAACGGTGCGCTCCGCGAGGGCCTTGGCGGCGTCCGTCTCCTCCCGTGCCTCGCGCCGGAGGCGTCCCGCGTCCTCACTGGCGCGCTCGCGCTCGGCGTAGGCGTCGGCGCGGACCCGGTCCGCCTCCTCCTGCGCCTCGGTCTTCGTACGCTCCGCCACATGCTCGGCGGCGCTGCGCAGTCCGGCGATCTCCTGCTCGGCCTGGTCCTGAAGGCCGGTGACGGAGTCCCGAACCGCCTGCGCGGTCTGCTCGGCGGCGCCCACCATCTCGGTCGCACGCCTGTCGGCCTCCTCGACCAGCCGCTGCGCCTCGGTCTGCGCCTCCGAGACCCGGTTGCGGGCGGAAGCCAGCAGCTCCTCGCTCTGCTCGCGGGCCTGCGTACGCTCCTGCTCGGCCTCTTCGCGGGCGGCGTACAGCGTCTCCTCGGCCTCGCGGCGGCGGCGGGCCGCCTCCTCCTGGGCGGCGGCCAGCGTCTCGGCTGCCTCGGAGGCCAGCCGCTCCGCGGCCGTCCGCGCCTCCGCTCGTACCCGGTCGGCCGTCTCCTGGGCCTCGGTACGCAGCCGCTCCGCCTCGGCGGCAGCCTCGCTGCGCAGCCGTACCGCGACGGACTCGCCCTCGGCGCGCGACCGCGAGGCATCGGCCGCTGCCTCGGTACGCAGCCGCTCCGCCTCCGCCTCGGCCTGTGCCTGAAGCGTGCGGATACGCTCAGCGGCCTCGGCGCGCAGCCGCTCGGCCTCCTCCGCCGCCTCACGGCGGATCCGCTCGGCCTCGTCGCGAGCCTCGCTCAGCGCCCGCTCGGCGGTCTCGACCCGCTGCTCGGCCTCGGTGTGCAGCCGAATGAGCTCCTCGGCGGCCTCGGCATGGCGGGCGGCCACCGCCCGCTCGGTCTCCTCGCGGCGCTCGCGGGCGGCTTCCTCCGCCTCGGCGCGGGTGCGCTCCGACTGCTCCTCGGCCTCGCCCCGCAGCCGGTCTGCCTCGGCGCGGGTGCGCTCGAGCGTGTCCTCGGCCTGCTTGCGCAGGGTCGTCGCGCGCTCGATCGCCTCCGTGCGGACGCGCTCGCTCTCGGCGGTGGCACCGCCGCGCAGTTCGTCGGCGTCGGCCTTCGCCTTGGTCAGCAGCTCCTCGGCGGTCTTGGCCGCTTCCTCGATCTGCTGAACGGCCTCCCGGCGGGCCTCGCCGCGGATCCGCTCACCCTCGGCGACCGCCTCGGCACGCAGGTGCTCGGCCTCGCCTCGCAGCCGGCGCGCCTCCTCCTGCAGCTCGACCGTCTTGGCCCGGTACTCCTTGGTGTCGTCCTTGGCCGCGCCCTTGAGCTGGTCGGCCTGCTCGGCCGCCTCGCCGCGCAGCCGGTCCGCCTCGGCCTCGGCCTCGCGCCGGATCCGCTCGGCCTCCTCGCCGGCCGCGCGCGTGGTCGCCCTGGCGTCCTCGGACGCCTTGTTGAGCACCTCTTCGGCGGTACGGGCCGCCTTGGCGAGCTGCGCCGCGGTGTCCTCGGCGGCGGACGTTCGTGCCTTGTCGCCGGCCTCCGCCACCAGCCGCTCGGCCTGGGCGCGCGCATCGGCGACGGCCTGCTCGGCCTCGGCCTTGAGTGCTTCGGCCTCCTTGGTGGCCTCGCCGACCAGCCGGGCGATCTCGGCCTTGGCGGTACGGGTGCGCTGCTCGTTGACCGACTCCGCCGACGTCAGCTGCTTGGCGGCGGTCTCCTTGGCCTCGGCGAGCAGCTTCTCCGCTTCGGCGCGCGCCTCGCGCAGCGCGGTCTCCGCCTCCTGGATCCGCTGCTCGGCGGACCGGCTCAGCTCGGAGGCCTGCCGGCGGGCCTGTTCAGACTCGCTGACTGTGGAGGTGCGCAGCTGTTCCGCGTGGTCGGTGGCCTCCTGCGCCTGCGTGGAGGCGGCGTTCAGCAGGCGCTCGGCGTCCTTGCGGGCGCGCAGAAGAGTTGCTTCCGCTTCGGCCCGGGCGGACTCGGCCTCCGAGCCGAGACGCTGACGGGCCTCCTCAGCGAGCCGGGTGGCCTCGGCACGGGCGGCGGCGAGAGCCTGCTCGGCCTCGGCACGGGACTCGTCGAGGAGGCGGCGGGCCTGCGACTCGGTACGGGCGCGGAGCTGCTCGGCCCAGGCGACGTTCTCGTTGACGTGCGCCTCGACGGTCTGCCGGCGCTCCGACAGCTCCTGGTCGAGGCGCTGGCGCCGGCTGACCGCCTCCGCGTGCAGTTCGGCCTGGAGCCTGGCCTGGTGCTCGGCGTGCTCCTGGAGGATCCGCTGGGTCTGCGCCCGGACGTCGCGCAGCTCGCGCTCGGCGTCGTTGCGCAGCTGGTCGGCCTGGATCTGGGCGTTACGGAGCAGCTGTTCGGCCTGGTAGCCGATGTCCGCCGCGTCGTAGGAAGGGCGGGAGGCGAGGTTGCGGCGCGCCTCGTGGAGCTTGGCGCGCAGCACTTCGACCTGGTAGCCGAGGTCCTCGGCGTGCTGGACGGCCTTCTCCCGCTCGGTCTTCAGCCGGTCCATCTCGGCCTCGAACCGCGAGAGGTGGTCGGCCTCAGCCTGGTGGCTCTCCTGGCGTTCGTAGCCCCGCACTGCGCGGTCCCATCCGTCCCCTGGTCGCAAGACTCTCCCAACGGGCTCCGTCCGCCCGCTGAACGGCGCCCCCGGTGAATGGTGTCAGATCAACGCCGGGGCACGGCGCACAGTCCCCGACCCCGACATCAGCACCAACCCCGGCCGAGCCGACCGCCACTCTACCGGCCGGGGAATCCGGGAGTCAGTGCTCCACGTTGGACGTGACGAGTTCGGTCAGGACACCGTGACAGTCCTTGGGGTGCAGGAATGTGATGCGGGAGCCCATCGAACCGATGCGGGGCTCGTCGTACAGAACGCGTACACCCTTCTCGCGGATGGCCTGGGCGTCGCCATCCACATCCGCCGTACCGAAGGCGATGTGGTGGACGCCCTCGCCGTTCTTGGCCAGCCACTTGCCCACTGCCGAGTCGTCCCGGGTCGGCTCGAGAAGTTGCAGGTAGGAGGCGCCTCCGTCGGAAGTCTCATTGATCTTGAGCATGGCTTCGCGCACGCCCTGTTCCTCGTTGATCTCCGTGTGGAAGACCTCGAAGCCGTACGTCGCGCGGTAGAACTCGACAGTTTTGTCGAGGTCGAAACAGGCAATCCCGATGTGGTCGATACGAGTCAGCATGGGTCCAGTGCACCGCTCACACAGGTGGTTACGCAACGTGCGCGCGATCACACCTGTTGCCCGGTGACCCAGGCGAGTACCGCTCAGTACATTGAGGTAAACCCTCGTTCACTCCTCTCATCTGCCTCGCCAAAGGGGACTGTGCCTCATGTCTGGAACGAACAGCACCACTTCCGTGATCGTCGCCGGCGCCCGTACCCCCATGGGTCGGCTGCTCGGCTCCCTCAAGTCCTTCTCCGGTGCCGACCTCGGCGGCTTCGCGATCAAGGCGGCCCTCGACCGTGCCGGGATCGGGGGCGACCAGGTCCAGTACGTGATCATGGGGCAGGTCCTCCAGGCCGGCGCCGGCCAGATCCCCGCCCGTCAGGCCGCCGTCAAGGCGGGCATCCCGATGAACGTCCCCGCGCTGACCATCAACAAGGTCTGTCTCTCCGGGCTCGACGCCATCGCGCTGGCCGACCAGCTGATCCGCGCCGGTGAGTTCGACATCGTGGTCGCGGGCGGCCAGGAGTCCATGACGAACGCCCCCCACCTGCTGCCCAAGTCCCGCGAGGGCTACAAGTACGGCTCGGTCGAGGTGCTCGACGCGATGGCGTACGACGGCCTGACCGACGCCTTCGAGGACATCGCGATGGGCGCGTCGACCGAGAAGCACAACACGCGTCTGGGTATCGAGCGCGCCCCGCAGGACGAGTTCGCCGCCCTGTCCCACCAGCGTGCCGCCGCCGCGCAGAAGAACGGCCTGTTCGAGGCCGAGATCACCCCCGTCGAGATCCCGCAGCGCAAGGGTGAGCCGGTCGTCTTCGCCAAGGACGAGGGCATCCGCGCGGAGACCACCGCCGAATCCCTCGGCAAGCTGCGCCCCGCCTTCGCCAAGGACGGCACGATCACGGCGGGAACCTCCTCGCAGATCTCCGACGGTGCGGCGGCGGTCGTGGTGATGAGCAAGGCGAAGGCCGAGGAGCTCGGACTCGAGTGGATCGCCGAGATCGGCGCGCACGGCAATGTGGCGGGTCCGGACAACTCGCTGCAGTCCCAGCCCTCGAACGCGATCCAGCACGCACTGAAGAAGGAGGGCCTCGAGGTCGCCGACCTCGACCTCATCGAGATCAACGAGGCGTTCGCGTCTGTCGCGGTCCAGTCAATGAAGGACCTCGGGGTGTCCCCGGAAAAGGTGAACGTCAACGGTGGTGCGATTGCCCTGGGCCACCCCATCGGCATGTCCGGTGCCCGTGTGGTGCTCCACCTCGCGCTGGAGCTCAAGCGGCGCGGCGGCGGTGTCGGCGCGGCGGCGCTGTGCGGCGGCGGCGGGCAGGGTGACGCGCTGATCGTCCGCGTCCCGTAGTTCTCCACGGCACGGTCACGGTCACTACGTACGTACGAGTAACAAGGAGCGCAGCACGCATGGCGGTGGACGTCCCCCAACTGGTCGCCCAGGCACGTGAGGGCAGGCCCCGGGCCGTGGCCCGGCTGATCTCACTGGTTGAGGGTGCGTCCCCGCAGCTGCGCGAGGTGATGGCCGAGCTGGCGCCGCTCACGGGCGGCGCGTACGTGATCGGCCTGACCGGCTCGCCGGGTGTCGGCAAGTCGACATCTACGTCGGCGCTCGTGTCGGCGTACCGGCGGGCCGGCAAGCGGGTCGGCGTACTGGCCGTCGACCCGTCGTCCCCGTTCTCCGGGGGCGCGCTGCTGGGCGACCGCGTGAGGATGTCGGAGCACGCCTCCGACCCCGGCGTGTACATCCGCTCGATGGCGACCCGGGGTCACCTGGGCGGGCTCGCCTGGGCCGCACCGCAGGCGATCCGGGTCCTCGACGCGGCGGGCTGCGACGTGGTGCTGGTCGAGACGGTGGGTGTCGGGCAGTCCGAGGTGGAGATCGCCTCCCAGGCCGACACCTCGGTGGTGCTGCTGGCGCCCGGAATGGGCGACGGAATCCAGGCGGCGAAGGCGGGCATCCTGGAGATCGGCGATGTTTACGTGGTGAACAAGGCCGACCGGGACGGCGCCGACGCCACGGCCCGCGAGCTCAACCACATGCTCGGCCTCGGGGAGTCCCGCGGGCCCGGTGACTGGCGGCCGCCGATCGTAAAGACGGTCGCCGCGCGGGGCGAGGGCATCGACGAGGTCGTCGAGGCGCTGGAGAAGCACCGCGCGTGGATGGAGGAGCGGGGCGTACTCACGGAACGGCGGGTGCGGCGCGCCTCCCACGAAGTGGAGACCATCGCGGTCACGGCGCTCCGAGAGCGGATCGGCGATCTGCACGGCGACCGCCGGCTCGGCGCGCTGGCCGAGCGCATCGTGGCCGGCGAACTGGACCCGTACGCCGCCGCCGACCAGCTGGTTGCGGACATCACGGAGGCCTGACCTCGTCGGCAACCGGCTCGACTGCCGCGCGGCGCGGGGCGGCGCGGGCCCCGGAGCGGTCGTGCCGCTCCGGGGCCGCTGGATGTGGAGGGTGCGGTCCACGACACCGTGCGCCTGCGGCAGCTGGCCGCGGGTCTGCTGCTGCCCGCCCGGCACGACGCGGGGAAGCCGGCGGCGGTCCGGGGTGGCGGCGGAGGACGGGTTGGTGGCGAGTTCCGCCTTCCGTCCGTCGGGGCCGACTCCTGAGCCGGCCCCGACGAAGGAGGAACGGCGGTTACGGCTTGCCTCGCCGGCCGCGAAGGTGCTCCGCCACCGGGGTCAGTGACTCGCGTAGATCGGCCAGGGCCTCGGGGGACAGCAGGTCGATGAAATGCCGTCGTACGGACGCCACGTGATGCGGGGCGACCTTCTGCATGGTCTCCATGCCCTGGTCGGTGAGGACGGCGTACAGGCCCCGGCGGTCGGACTCGCAGTTCTCGCGGCGCACCAGACCCACGTTCTCCATGCGGGTGATCTGGTGGGAGAGGCGGCTCTTGGACTGCAGGGTCGCGGTGGCGAGGTCACTCATCCGCATCCGCCGGTCCTCGGACTCCGAGAGGTTGACGAGGATCTCGTAGTCGTTGTTCGTCAGGCCGAACGGCTGCAGGTCCTTCTCCAGCTGGTGCATCAGCAGCCTGCTGACGTCCAGGTGGGTACGCCATGCGCACTGCTCGGCATCGCTCAGCCAGCGGGTGGCCGTCTCGGTCTCCATGTATGGATTCTACCTAAGAAGTTGAAAGCCGGACGAAATCTGAGGGTGTGACGCCGGGCACCGGACAGGACGAACAAGGGCGCAGACGTTCGACGTCACACTCCGCAGACTACCGCTCACAGGCCGAAGCGACGCTGGAGGTCCCCCAGTTGACCGGGAAGGCGGGGGTTGGACCCGTGCTGACCTGCGGCTCCTTGCCCGCCGGGCACACCTGGTTGGCTCGTAACCGCGCCTACCGGCTGTTCGGCCAACAAAAGTTCGGTCGACTGCAGCAGAACCGTGCCGGCTCCGACGAACTCGAACTGGTGCTCCTCGCCCGACGTGCCGCCGATCCCCGTCATGGCCCGCAATCCGCCCATGACGCCCTGCATGTACCCGTGGTCGTAATGGTGGCAGGGCGAAGGGCAGTCCGCCCAGCCCACCAGGGCCTGCGGGTCCACCCGGATCGGCGGCTCCATGAAGACGACCGGGCCGTTGGACGCGGCCACGAACTTCCCCGTGCCGATCAGGGTCAGAAAGCCGGGCACGATCGACTGTTTCAGCGCCAGGGTCGGCTGGTAGGCCAGCAGGCTGCCGGAGCGGATGGTCAGATTGCCGTTGTCCAGGTCGTACGAATTGACGTCGAAGGCGCGGTCCGCGAGCAGCATCTTGCCCGAGCCCTCGGCCACCACCCAGTCGCTCGCGTGCAGCGGCGAGTGGAAGCTGGTGCGCAGCAGCCGGTCGAACCGGCCGTGACCGATACCGTTGAAGTCGATGCGCCCGTAGTAGGCGATCATCTTCCCCTTCTGCAGGAACCACTGACTGCTCTTGAGTTCCACGCAGAACGTGTACGGATTGACGCTGTCGTCCGACGGCAGCGTGTGCGGATCGAACACGACAGGACCAGTCACAGCTTCTCCTCCGAGGCCTGTACGTACACCGCGCCGTTGCCCGACAGCTCCAGCTGGAACGCCTCGCCCGAGCCGCGCCCCACCATGTCGCGCCACCCGAGCGCGGTGGAGAGCTTGTTGCGTACGTCGCCGTGGTGGGCGACATAGGCCTGTGGGTCCACATGCACGGGGCGCTGCGGGGTGATAGGCAGTTCGATCACGCCGCCGTGCGCCATGACGGCGACCGCCCCATGGCCCTTGAGGGTCGTCGTGAACAGTCCCTGACCGGTGACCTGGCCGCGGACCATGCCCATGACGCCCCCCTGGGAGCCCATGAACATCGTGCCCTGCTGAAGTGTGCCGTCGAAGGCGAGCAGCCGGTCCGCCTCGACGAAGAGGGTGTCGCCGGCCAGATTGATCACCTGGATGTGGTGGCCGCCGTGACCGAACATCACGGTGCCGGCCCCCTCGACCGTCATCAGCGGGGTGGCCTCGTTGGCCACCCGTCGTCCGATCATGGACATCACGCCGCCCTGGCCGCCCTGGATGTTCGGCGTGAAGCTGACGTCGCCCTTGTACGCGAGCATGGCGCCGCGCTGGCTGAACATCTTCTGGCCGGGCAGCACCTGTGCCTCGACCATCTTGGAGTTGATCTCGCGGAACGGCATCAGACGTCGCCCCCGATGGTGTTGCGCTCGCTGGGCTGCACGTACACGAGACCCTCGCCCTCGAAGCGGATCTGGAAGGCCTCGCCCGATCCCTCGCCCATGAGGGTGCGGAAGTTCACGCCCGACTGGAAGTGCTGCTGCAGATTGCCGGTGTGCGCGACGTACGCGCCCGGATCCACCTGGAGCGGGTACTGCGCGCTGACGCGCAGCACGACGGCCGGGCCGTCCGACATGATCGCCGCCTGGCCGGTGCCCTCGACGGTGGTGGTGAACAGGCCGTTGCCCGTCGCCCCGCCGCGCAGGCCGGTGAACGTGGTGCCGGTCCGCAGGCCGGCGTCCGTGCACAGCAGATTGCTGGACTCGACGTACAGCTTCTCCCCGTTCAGGCTGACGAGGTTGATCTCGGTGGCACGGTCGGCGAAATAGCAGGTGCCGTGCCCCTTCACCTCCATCATCACCATCTGCTCGCCGGTGAGGCGCCGGGTCACCATGCCGCGGATGCCCTCACCGCCGCCGGACATCTTCTTGAAGGCCATCTGGCCGTCGTAGGCGACCATCGAGCCGTTCTTCGCCTTGACGGCGTCGCCGGTCATGTCGACGGCCAGCACCTTGCTGCCTTGGAGTCTGAACTGAGCCACGGGGTTGAAGATATCCGCCCGAAGCAGGCCCGGACAGGGCCCTTCGGACGAGAGGACCCCTGACGAGGCCCTGAGCGCGGGCCCTGAGCCAAGGGAAGGTAAAGCGGGATGTCAGAATGGGCGCGCTTGTGCATGCATTCACAAGATCACCCCACAACGACGAAGGTGCCTCCCCCGTGGACCTCAAGACCGCCACCGCCCTGCACCGGCTGCGCCTCATCTCCATCCCCGAGGCGCTGTCCTTCCCGGCCCTGCTGATCTTCGGCTCGCTGCTGAGCCGGATCTCGGACATCGACTTCCTGATGATGCCGCTCGGCATCATCCACGGCGTGCTCTTCGTCATCTACGCCGTGCTGCTGCTGGACGTGTGGAACAAGACGAAGTGGCCGCTCAAGCGCGTGGCCTTCTTCTTCCTGCTCGCGCTGCTGCCGTTCGGCGGCCTCTACGGAGACAAGATCCTCAAGCGCTACGAGGCGGACGGTGCCTTCACCGTGCGCGCCTCCAAGGAGGACGCGGCCACGGCCTGACCCGGCCGCCGCCCCACTGACGGCCGTCCGGCCGGCGCCGCTCGGCCGGCGCCGCCGAACCCCCGGCCCGCGAGGCCGGGGGTTTTCGTTGGCCGCAGACTTGAGCGACTGCTCAGAACCCGCTGGCTTCTGGTTGAGCGGTCGCTCAAATACGCCGCTGAGCGGGGTTCGCATGAGGCTGTACATCGAGACGCAGATCCGCGCCGACATCGACCTGATCTGGGAGCGCACCCAGAACCCGTCCCAGCACCAGCGGTGGGACCTGCGATTCACCGAGATCGGCCCCCGAGCCGAGGAGCGAGCCGCAGCACTTTCGGTATGCCACCCGGGTGCTGCCCTTCCTGACCGTCGCCGGCACCGGGGTCTCCGCGGGAGAGAAACTCGGGTCCGGCGGCTCCCGTACCTCCGTCCTGCGGTTCTCCTCTTCCGATCCGCTCTCGCTGATCGAGGAGGGCAGCGGCTACTGGCGCCATGCTGCTCGCCGGGGCGCTGCGTACGCTCGTCGAGCAGGTCATCGCCAAGACCTCGGCGCGCTCCATCGCCGCGACGGCCGGCGTCAACCAGGCCCTCGTCTTCTACCACTTCGGCTCGGTGGCCGCGATCGACTCGCTCGCCGAACTGCCGGCATTCGGGCGGGAGATGCACGAGGAGGAACGGCCCGCCGGTCATGTTGCCGTCCTCGGCCAGCTGTTGGCGGGCGCGCAGTCCCAGCCGCGGCTCGCGTCCGCCACGGCGGCCGGACTCGCCCTGTGGATCGAGGAGATCGAGGCGGTCCTGATCCGCGTGCTCTCCGCGACCCCCCTCGGCGGGTTCGCGGATCCGGCCGGACTCGCCCGCGCCGTCGCCGCCTCGTTCGTCGGGATCGAGCTGTACGAAGGGGTCGACGAGGCCGGGGTCAGTGGTACATGGACGCGCTCCCCGGGGAGCTGCGTGGCCGGGCGATGACCCTGATGACGGCCGGGATGATGACGGTCCAGGGGGTGGGCATGGCGGCGCTGGCCGGCGTCGCCGCGGAGTTCCTGCCGGTGCACGGGGTGGTCGCCGGCTTCGGGGCGCTGGGCACGGTCTGCGTGCTCGTACTCCTGGCGGAGGTCCGCAGGACGCATCCGCGGGACGGTGACGCGGGACGGTGACGCGGGACGGAGGTATGCACGCAGCGACCGAAGGGCGAGACGGGGCTGACCGGCATATGACCGGCCGGTAGTGTCGTGGCCGTGCCGAAGCCGCTCAGCCTTCCCTTCGATCCCATCGCCCGCGCCGATGAACTGTGGCAGCGGCGCTGGGGCCCCGTGCCCTCGATGGCGGCCATCACCTCGATCATGCGGGCGCACCAGATCCTGCTGGCCGAGGTCGACGCGGTCGTGAAGCCGTACGGACTGACCTTCGCGCGGTACGAGGCTCTGGTGCTCCTCACCTTCTCCAAGGCGGGCGAGCTCCCGATGTCGAAGATCGGCGAGCGGCTGATGGTCCACCCGACTTCGGTGACGAACACCGTGGACCGCCTGGTGAGGTCGGGTCTCGTGGCCAGGCGGCCCAACCCGAACGACGGGCGGGGCACGCTCGCGTCCATCACGGAGAAGGGCCGGGAGGTCGTGGAGGCCGCCACCCGCGATCTGATGGCCATGGATTTCGGGCTGGGCGCGTACGACGCGGAGGAGTGCGCGGAGATCTTCGCCATGCTCAGGCCCCTGCGCGTGGCCGCGGCCGACTTCGAGGAGAAGTGACCGGCGGACCCGCGTGAGCGGACCCGCGTAAAGATCGAGCAAATCGGGCGGTTACGCTCGTCCCCATGAAGAAGAGCGTGCTGACCCGGTACCGGGTCATGGCCCTTGTCACCGCAGTCATGCTGCTCGTGCTGTGCACCTGCATGGTGTTCAAGTACGGCTTCGGCAAGGGCGAGGACCTCACGTTCGTGGTCTCCCAGACCCACGGCGTGCTGTACATCATCTACCTGGTCTTCGCCTTCGACCTGGGCTCCAAGGCCAAGTGGTCGTTCCGCAAGCTGCTCTGGGTGCTGGTCTCGGGAACGATTCCCACCGCCGCCTTCTTCGTGGAGCGCAAGGTCGTCCGGGAGATCGAACCGCTGGTCACGGGCGGCGCCCCGGCGGTCGCCAAGGCGTAACAGTTTCCGCCGGATGCCTGGCATCCGGCGGTCTCCCATCGACATTTACTAGGACGTCCTAGTAAATTCGAAGTATGGACGCTGACGCCATTGAGGAAGGCCGCCGACGCTGGCAGGCCCGTTATGACAAGGCCCGCAAGCGGGACGCCGACTTCACCACGCTCTCCGGGGACTCGGTCGAGCCGGTCTACGGGCCCCGGCCCGGAGACACGTACGAGGGCTTCGAGCGAATCGGCTGGCCCGGCGAGTACCCCTTCACCAGGGGGCTGCACGCCACCGGCTACCGCGGCCGCACCTGGACCATCCGGCAGTTCGCCGGCTTCGGCAACGCCGAGCAGACCAACGAGCGCTACAAGATGATCCTGGCCGCCGGCGGCGGCGGCCTCTCCGTCGCCTTCGACATGCCGACCCTCATGGGCCGCGACTCGGACGACCCGCGCTCGCTCGGCGAGGTGGGGCACTGCGGTGTCGCCATCGACTCCGCCGCCGACATGGAAATCCTGTTCAAGGACATCCCGCTGGGGGACGTCACCACCTCCATGACCATCAGCGGTCCGGCCGTCCCGGTCTTCTGCATGTACCTGGTGGCCGCGGAGCGGCAGGGCGTCGAATCCGCCGTGCTGAACGGCACGCTCCAGACCGACATCTTCAAGGAGTACATCGCGCAGAAGGAGTGGCTCTTCCAGCCCGAGCCGCACCTGCGCCTCATCGGCGACCTGATGGAGCACTGTGCGCAGGGCATCCCCGCGTACAAGCCGCTCTCGGTCTCCGGCTATCACATCCGCGAGGCAGGGGCGACGGCCGCGCAGGAGCTCGCGTACACGTTGGCGGACGGCTTCGGCTATGTCGAACTGGGGCTCTCCCGCGGCCTGGACGTGGACGTGTTCGCACCCGGGCTGTCCTTCTTCTTCGACGCGCACCTGGACTTCTTCGAGGAGATCGCCAAGTTCCGCGCGGCGCGCAGGATCTGGGCGCGCTGGATGAAGGAGGTCTACGGTGCGCAGACCGACAAGGCGCAGTGGCTGCGTTTCCACACCCAGACGGCGGGCGTTTCGCTGACCGCGCAGCAGCCCTACAACAACGTGGTGCGTACGGCCGTGGAGGCCCTGGCGGCGGTCCTCGGCGGTACCAACTCCCTGCACACCAACGCGCTGGACGAGACCCTCGCCCTGCCGAGCGAGCAGGCCGCGGAGATCGCGCTGCGCACGCAGCAGGTGCTGATGGAGGAGACCGGAGTCGCCAACGTGGCCGATCCGCTGGGCGGTTCCTGGTTCGTCGAGCAGCTGACGGACCGGATCGAGGCGGACGCCGAGAAGATCTTCGACCAGATCAGGGAGCGCGGCCTACGGGCGCACCCCGACGGGCAGCACCCGATCGGTCCGATCACCTCCGGGATCCTGCGCGGTATCGAGGACGGCTGGTTCACCGGGGAGATCGCCGAGTCGGCCTTCCAGTACCAGCGTTCGCTGGAGAAGGGCGACAAGCGGGTCGTGGGTGTCAACGTGCACCACGGCTCGGTGACCGGTGACCTGGAGATCCTGCGCGTCAGCCACGAGGTGGAGCGCGAGCAGGTGAGGGTCCTGGGCGCCCGGCGGGCGGCCCGGGACGACGCGAAGGTGAAGTCGGCGCTGGACGCGATGCTGGCCGCCGCGCGCGACGGCTCGAACATGATCGTGCCCATGCTGGACGCGGTGCGGGCGGAAGCGACGCTGGGCGAGATCTGCGACGTACTGCGCGACGAGTGGGGCACGTACACCGAGCCGCCCGGCTTCTGATCCGTGGGCGTGAGCGGGGGGCCGGGCTGTTCTGCCCGGCCCCTGTCAGCTCTGTGCCGCCACCGCCCGTAGGCCCGCCACCAGCAGTGTGGTGAAGGTGCGGGCCCAGTCGGGGTCCACCGGCTCCGCGCTCACCAGCGAGCGGTGCACGACCGCGCCGGCGATCACATCGAAGATCAGGTCCGCGCTGCGGGCCGCCGCCACGGGGTCTTCCTCGTAGGGCAGTTCGCCGCGGGCCTGAGCGCGTTCCCGGCCCTCCAGCACGAGTCGTTTCTGCCGGTCCACGATGGCCGAGCGGATCCTCGCCCGCAGCGCGTCGTCCCGTGTGGACTCCGCGACCACCGCCATCAGGGACGACTTCGTCTCCGGCCGTTCCAGCAGCGCGGCGAACTGCAGGACGACGCCCTCGATGTCGGCTTCCAGGGTTCCCCGGTCGGGGAGTTCGATCTCGTCGAAGAGGACCGCGACGGCGTCCACGACGAGCTCGTTCTTGCCGGCCCAGCGGCGGTAGAGCGTGGTCTTGGCGACTCCCGCCCGGGCGGACACGTCGCTCATCGTGAGCTTGCTCCAGCCCAGTTCGACCAGCGCTTCGCGCGTGGCGCGCAGGATCGCCGCGTCCGCCTCGGCGCTGCGGGGGCGGCCGGCACGGGCCGCGCCTGTCGTTCTGGAACACATGGCGGTGACCATACCCGCGAGTAAGGAAGAAGCCGACGGGCCCCATGTGTGGGGCAGATCACCGCCCAGAGCCGGCCGCGAACAGTTACGCTACGGGTCGTAGCGTAAAGAGTGACAACCACTGGCGCCCGGGTGGGGACCCAGCGCCGAACTCCGTTCCCCTTGGGAACACCGGGCTGCGTCCCGTTCGTTGGCCCCGCACACCGGCGGGGGACTGCGGACGGGCGTGGTTCATGTACGGACAGTTTCGCCGGTCTTTTCGTCTGCGCGCGCGGAAGGGGGAGGATGTACGTATGCAGCCTAGGAACATGTCCATGAGCGGCGTCGTCGACCTCGCCGCGGTGAAGGCAGCCGGCGAAGCCCGGCAGAAGGCGGAGCAGGCGCGCGCGGAGGCCGCCAGGCAGGGCGGCGGCGGTGCCGTTTCTCCCGCCGGTCTGGTGATCGACGTCGACGAAGCCGGCTTCGAGCGCGACGTTCTCCAGCGGTCCGTCGAGGTCCCGGTCGTCATCGACTTCTGGGCCGAGTGGTGCGAGCCGTGCAAACAGCTCACTCCGCTGCTGGAGCGGCTGGCCGTGGAGGCCAACGGCCGCTTCATTCTGGCCAAGGTCGACGTCGACGCCAATCAGATGCTGATGCAGCAGTTCGGGATCCAGGGCATCCCGGCGGTCTTCGCGGTGGTGGCGGGGCAGGCGCTGCCGCTCTTCCAGGGCGCGGCCCCCGAGCAGCAGATCCGGGAGACGCTGGCCCAGTTGGTCCAGGTCTCCGAGGAGCGCTTCGGGCTGACCGGGATCGCCGTCGATCCCGATGCCCAGGGTGCCCCCGCCGAGGCGGCCGAGGCGCCGCCCGGTCCGCACGACGCCCTCCTCGAAGCGGCCGCCCAGGCGCTGGACGCCAACGACTTCGGCGGCGCCGTCCAGGCGTACAAGAACGTCCTTGCCGACGACCCGTCGAACGAGGAGGCCAAGCTGGGCCTGGCTCAGGCCGAACTCCTCGCCCGGGTGCAGGGCGTGGACCCGCAGCAGGTGCGCAAGGACGCGGCCGGGAATCCGGACGACGTGCAGGCGCAGATCGCGGCGGCCGATCTGGACCTGGTCGGCGGCCATGTGGAGGACGCGTTCGGGCGTCTGGTCGAGACGGTGCGGCGCACCGCGGGAGCGGACCGGGAGGCCGCACGGGTGCGGCTGCTGGAGCTCTTCGAGGTCGTCGGTGCCGATGATCCGCGGGTGACGACAGCGCGCAGCGCGCTGGCGAGGGTGCTCTTCTGACGGGCTCGGAACCGTTGTCCCGCCCCTTCTCCGACCAGTCGCTAAACCTGCGAGGCCTTTGAGGCTGAGCACGGGATTTGGCGACACGGCGACATCCGGCGGCCGCGCTTTACCAAAACTTGGTAATCGCGGCCGCTGTTACTCGCAGTAAATCGAAGCCCCGATTCTGTCCGGTTTAAGTCCTCGATAAACCCTTTGTCACGTCACTCGACGGCACCCAGCGCGACCGCCCGATACCGGGCGGTCGCGCTTCGGTTATCGGGCCGTTACTAGCGAGTAACGAACCCTCTTGTGCCCCGGCCGCGAATGGACCACGATCGGCCACGCTCGGTCCAATTCCGCAGCCCGACACCCACTCGGGGCCGCGGCTTACTTGGGTCCCCACCGAGCCGGCCGGTGGCAGTGGCACCGGCCGTGGACAGGGGGGTCCTTGCCGTCCGGCAGGGCCTGTCCGGAGGTTGCGCGAATGCGTGGCCAGTGGTTGTCGCTCGGGGGTGATCGCCGGTGAAACGGATGCGGTTCGCGCCTCCGACGCAGGCGCTCTCCTTCCCGAGGACGTAGCACTTCTCCCATCCCAGGACGGGTCACGACCCGTACCGGAGATGTACGTCCGAGAAGGAGGAAACATGCAGTCCCTTATTCGTGGCGGGACCAGATGGCGCCGGTTCGCCGTCGTCATGGTGCCCAGCGTGGCCGCTACGGCCGCAATCGGTGTGGCGATGGCGCAGGGTGCGCTCGCCGCGTCGTTCAGCGTCTCCGGGCAGAGCTTCAAGGTGAAGGCCGACCGGCTGGTCGGACACGACTTCGTCCAGTACGGAAGTCTGGCCGAGGGGCACGACCTCAAGGGCAACAAGACCCTGCACCCGGTTGCCGTGTCCGGCTTCGGCAAGGCCACGATCACCAACATGTGCCAGTCGGTCGTCACGCCTGACGTGCCGATCTTCGGCAGTGTCAGCCTCGAGCTGCGCGCGGGCCAGGACGCCAAGAACCCGGTCGAGGCGACGAACATCTACCTCGATGTCGCCCAGCTCGACGCCAACGCCGAGTTCAAGAACATCGACATCGGCGTCGCGGCCGGCGACAAGAGCAACAAGACGGGCATCCAGCCCGGCACGAAGGCCAACCCGTACGGCTTCGCGCAGCGCGCGGACCTGGCGATCCTGACCGACGTGAAGCAGACGGCGTGGGCCACCACCGCCGGCACGTTCAAGCTCAGCGGGCTGAGCCTGAAGCTGCACAAGGGCGTCAAGGAGTGCTACTAGGCACTCGCCCGGGCGGGCGGGGAGCGTAACGCTGGGGGGGGGGGGGGCGCCCCCCCGCGGATTTGAAATAAAAACCCGACAGCGGGAGGGGTTTTTTGAGATTGGGCGGAGACCCGCGCGGG
>NZ_JBFBAS010000018.1:0-126844 GCF_040682335.1 Streptomyces sp. NPDC051219 | reverse complement strand
CGCGCCCCCCCCCCCCCCCCGCCCCCGCCCCCCCCCCCGCCCCCGCCCCCCCCCCGGCCGCCCGGCCCGCGGGCCAGGACTCGGGGCGACGGGCGGTTGCAGGGCCGACCGGGAGGTTCGGCCGGTCAAGCCCGGCCACCGAGCGCGCGGCGACGGCGCATCACGTACACGCCACCGCCAAGGGTCGCCGCAGCGACCAGACCTCCGCCGACCCCGACCTCGGTGGAGGTCGGGCCGAGCGACCCGCCGATACCGCCCTGGGAGCCTCGGCCCTGCAGCACGGTGAACTGGGCGTTCGCGATCCGCGTGTCGCCGTTGCACCTGACGGACAGCGTGCGTCGGCCCGGGGACGTCTGATCATTGATCCGGACCGTGGCGAATCCGACGGAGCCCGCCGACAGTTCCGCACGCGGAAACGCGCCGTCATTGGACGACACGAGGCCACCGCGGTCGCAGCCACTGGCACTCACCTGAATGGTGCTGCCCTGGTGGACCTGCCGAAGGTTGACCGTGACATTGCGCGGCCCGCCGTTACCGCCACTCGAACCGCCGTTGGGTGCGTTGCCAGCTGTCGCCACCGGGGCGGACAGCGCGACCGCGGCGCATGTGGCGGCGACCACAGAGAGAGCGCGTGAAGCACGCATGTGAACCTCCATCAGGGAAACGCCCCGGGGCGGTGCCCTGGGATATTCGACGAGAACGTCTCCCATGACGAACACTCACCGGACCGCGCAATCACCGCATTTCGGCACTCGTCCGCCCCGGTGAGGCGACACGCCGGGGCGGAGTCGCCCGGAACAGACGGACCCGCAGGTCACAGACCGTCAGGGGGATGATCGGATCAACACTCGGATGGATGCACCCGGACCGGAGTCGCCACCCGTTCGCCCTTCTCTCCTCGCCGCCCTCCACGCGCGCGCTTAGCGTGCTGAGTGGCGCAGTGAACGCGGGGACGGACCGCGTCGGGAAGGGAGAACCATGACCGAGGACGAGACCGGCACGGAGTCCAGACGGCGGCGCTCCCCCTGGGGTGTTCTGGCTCTGGTCATGCTGACCGGGCTCGCCATGATGCGAAACGGCGCCGATGTGCCCCTGGGCCCGCCGCAGCCCGCCGCCGCGGCCGCCGTAGACGGCCGGTCCGACTCCCTCTCCGCTGCCGCGCCGACGCCGCCCGCGGGTCTCAGCGCCTTGATGCACTCCTCGGTCCAGGGGGTGCGGATTCCCGCCATCGACGTCGACGCACCTGTCATGACGGTGGGCCTGGACAGCGAAGGGTGGATCGAGGCACCGCCACCGGCCGACTCCAATCTCGCCGGCTGGTATCTGAACGGCATCGCACCGGGGCAGCGGGGCACGGCGGTGGTCGTCGGCCATGTCGACAACGACTCGGGGCCCGCGGTCTTCTTCAAGCTCGGGTCCCTCAGGAAGGGCCACCGGGTCGAGATCACCCGGTACGACGGGCGGGTCGCGGTCTTCGAGGTGTATGGCGTCGATGTGTTCAGCAAGGACGACTTCCCCGGCGCCCTCGTCTACGGCGACACCGGCTACCCGGAGCTCCGGGTGATCACCTGCGGCGGTGGCTACTCGAAGACGGGCGGCTACGACGGGAATGTCGTCGTCTTCGCCCGGATGATCGCGACCCGCTGACCGTCAGTACCGCGGAAGGGCCGGCAGTGTGATGCCGTAGCCCGCATCCAGCAGCTCCGGCAGATATGTGCGCAGTGCCTGGACGCTCTGCGACCGGTCGCCGCCGGCGTCGTGCGAGAGGACCACTACACCGGGCCCCGCGCCGTCCAGTACCCGCCTGATGATGGTCCCCGTACCCGGTTCGGTCCAGTCCAGCGTGTCCACGGTCCACGCGAGCGGCTCCATGCCGAGTTCCGCGCCGATCTCGAACGCCCACCGGTTCCAGGCTCCGTACGGCGCTCGGAACCACACGGGGGCCACTCCCGTCGTACGGGCCACGATGTCGCTGGTGCGGCCCAGCTCGGCGGCGATCGTCGGCCGGCGGAGCCTGGTGAGCAGTGGGTGGGACCAGGAGTGGTTGCCGACGACATGCCCGTCGTCGGCGATCTCGCGCAGCAGGTCCCGGTTGTGGGCGGCCATCCCCCCGCAGACGAAGAACATCGCCCGGACGTCGTGGCGGCGCAGCGTCCGCAGAATGGCGGGGGTGTAGCGCGGGTCGGGCCCGTCGTCGAAGGTCAGCACCATGCTGCGGTCGGTCGGGGGCAGCTGCAGGATCGGCCTGCGCCGCACCGGCGGCAGGGCCGGCCGGTACTTCTGGGGTGCGTGGGCGGTCAGGGGCCGGAGCCGGTATGAGGCGGGGCCGAGCGGCCGGCTACCCCGGACGCCCGCGCCGGCCCCCGCCGCCGGCCCCGCCGCGGGCCGGGCGGGGGCCGCACGGGGGGCTTGTCGCCCCGAGGGGGCGGTCTGATCCCTGACCAGTGCCCCGACGGCGTACACGGCGCCCAGGCAGACGGCTGTGCGCAGCAGCACCCGGCGCTCAAAAAGCGGTTCATCATTTTTCATGACTAATGGCATTGCATGGCAGGCGGCCCGGCTGACCGCCCCACACCGGGCACGGCGGGGAAAGCACCCGATGGGACGAGCGGACTTGGTGGGGCAGTGCCGGCCGGGTCAGTGCCGGCGCACCGCCTGCTGGGCCGGCTCGTATTCCTGCCGGCCCGGGCTCCGGCCAAGCCCCCCGGCAACCTGCCGGCGCTCGACGGCCGAGGGGAGGCGATCCGCCGGGCCGTCCGGAGTGCCGTTCGTCGTACCGCTCGACCGTTCGACCGTTCACCGCACCCGCCAAAGGGCCCGCTCGGCCGCTGGGCGCTGTGCTGCCGCGTATACGCCGACTGGCGGATAACTCCGCCGGCTTACGGGGCCAGTCTGTGATCGGCCCTGCGGCCGCGGTCGCACGGCCGACCGGTCTTCCCGAAGGAGCGTTCACGGTGTCCACCTCCCTCCAGCAGCACACCGGCACGACCGCGACGGGGCCGCGCACCGACGAGCGGGCGCTGGCCGAGCTTCAGCGGGAGCACGGCAAGGCGTTGTTCGGCTTCCTGCTCGGCCTCACGTATGGCGACCGGCAGCGCGCGGAGGACCTGGTGCAGGAGACCCTGGTGCGCGCCTGGCAGCACCCGGAGGCACTGGAGAGCGACCACGACTCGATGCGCCCATGGCTGTTCACCGTGGGCCGCCGGCTGGCGATCGACGCGCGACGGGCCCGCCAGGCCCGGCCCAACGAGGTCGGCGCGGACGTACTGGAACAGTCCGCCTCTACCGACGACCCCATGGCGCGCTCGGTCACCGCGCTCGATGTGCGCGAGGCCGTGCGAGCGCTGAGCCCGGAACACCGCGACGTGCTGGTGCAGGTCTACTTCCGCGGCCGGTCCGTCGCCGAGACGTCCGAGGCGCTGCGCATACCGCCGGGCACGGTCAAGTCCCGCTCGTTCTACGCCCTGCGCACCCTGCGCAAGGAACTCCCCGGCTACGACCTGGTCGGCTGAGGCATGTTACGGAAGGCCCCGGCCCGCGTTCCGGGCGACGGCCTCCCGGGCCACCTCCGTGCGCGATCGCATCCCCAGCTTGCCGAGGATGTGCGAGACATGCGTCTGTACGGTGCGGGGGGAGAGGAACAGCTCGGCGGCGATCTCGGGATTCGAGCACCCCTCCGCGACCAGAGTCGCGACCTTCAGCTCCGTGGGCGTGAGCGCGTCCCAGCCACTGGTGGCCCTGCGCCGGGTGGTGCGGCTTCCCCGGCGTACCCCCAGCGGCCTCAGCCGCGCGTCCGCCCGGGCGATGTCCCACCGGGCGCCCAGTTCCGTGTAGACGTTCACCGCCCGGCCGAGGCTCGCTCGCGAGCCGGCGAGATCGCCCCGCCACGCCTGCGCCACCGCGAGGTCCTCGAGCGTCTGCCCCAGCAGCAGCGGCCACGAGCCGCCCGTGTACTGGGCGACCGTCTGCCCCAGCACCTCGGGGTCCTGGGCGAACAGCCCGCGGCAGCGCACGGCCGCCGTCGCGGGACCGGGGAAGTCGGGTGCCGCCGCGGCCGCCGCCTCGCAGACCGCCACCGCAGCCTCGGCCGTCCTGGTGTCACCCGTCTCCAGCGCGAGACGTACGACGTCCGGCAGCACGCGATGGGACTCGTGGAACATCCCGGCGGCGAACTCGCCGGTCAGGACCGGCAGGAGCTCCCCGAGGGCGTCCGCGACCCGTCCCTCGCGCTCCGCCACGAGGGAGCGGGCGAGCAGCAGACTGCCGCAGTAGCGCAGGGCCCCCGCGGTCCGCAGTACGCCGGGACCGAGCCGGCCGAGGCGGTCGAGTGCCTGCGGCCGCTGGTCCCGGTGGCCGAGGATCAGGGCCTGCACACCTTGTACCAGGACAGGCAGCCATGGGTCCGAGACCCGGCGGGCGGCGGCCCGTTCGAGGTCGGACACCGCACTGTCCCAGGTGCCCCGGTGGAAGTGCAGTCCGGCCGAGCGCGCCTCGATGCCGGCGAGCCGTCCGGTCGACCCGGTCCGTACGGCCAGGTCGCGCGCCTCCTCCAGAGCCTGCCGCGCGGCCTCGGGGTCGTCCAGTTCCGTCAGCCCGTCGGCGTGGTTGACGAGCAGCAGCAGTTCGATGTCGGTGGCGGCGGGCGACCGGCGCGCGCAGGCGATGCCGCGTGCGGTGTGTGCGAGGGCGTCCCGGCCGCGCCCGAGCACGGTCAGGGCGTAGGACATCGCATGGTGTGCCTCCGCCTGGGCCACCGGGTCCGCGAGCGTGCCCGCCTCGGCCACCACCGCCTGCGCGTCCCGGCACGCCTGCGCCGCCTGGCCCAGGTCCGCCCGGCAGAGCACCCGGCACGCCGAGAACCTGACCCGCCACACGGGGGAGAGCCCCGGAGCGGACAGTGCGTCCTCGGTCGCGGCCAGGGCCTCGGCCATGGTGCCCTGGATCATCAGGGCCGAGGTCAGCATGAAACCGAGAGCGGAGCGACGGTCCGGATCCTGTGCGCGGTCGCGCAACGTCGCCAGCAGTCCGGCCGACTCCGGTCGGCGGAGCAGCAACGCGGTCTCCGCGAGACGTTCTTCGAGTACGTGGCGGGCGGGGTCGTCGGCACGGCCCTGACCGATGGCGCGCTCGATGAGCGCGGCGGCCGCGGCGGGCGCCGCGGCGATCAGCTCCTGCGCCGCCGCCACAAGCCAGCCCAGCGCCCAGCTGTCCAACGGATCTCTGTTGCCGAGGAGTTGTCCGGCAACGGTCGCCGGGGCCGCGCCCGCTGCGGCGAGGGCACGTGCGGAGTCCCGGTGCAGGGCGGAGCGGACCGAGGTGGGGAAGCCCGCGTACAGGGACTGCCGGAGCACCTCGTGGCGGAACCGCAGTCTGTCCCCCGCGTCGG
This sequence comes from Streptomyces sp. NPDC051219, assembly GCF_040682335.1. NCBI lineage: Bacteria > Bacillati > Actinomycetota > Actinomycetes > Kitasatosporales > Streptomycetaceae > Streptomyces > Streptomyces sp. NPDC051219. The sequence goes on along the minus strand of NZ_JBFBAS010000018.1, from coordinate 121,458 downwards.
CCAGCAGACCGGCGGCGATCGGCTCGGACAGCGCACCGAGGAGGTCCCGGGCGGAACGCGCCACCACGGCGGCGAGCTCGGCTACGGTGAATTCGGTGCCCAGGAGTGAAGCCTGCTGCAGCGTGTCGTAGGCGTCCCGGCCGAGGAAACCGAGCCGGTCCCGCAGAGTCCGAAGGAACTCGGGCGCCCACTCCTGACCCGCGGCCCCTGACTCCCGTCCCGCCTCCGGACCGGCCAAGTGCTCGGCCTGCCCTCCGGAGACGGTGATCTGCCCCTCCGCGGCGAGTCCGGTGATCATCTCCCGCAGATAGCGCGGGTTCCCGCCGGCGTGGGCGGTCCGGCCGCGCAACCGCGGCCCCGGTGGCGCGCCGACGAGCTCCTCGACGAGCCGGGCCGTCTCCTGTGGTGCCAGTGGGCCGAGCGGGACGGACAGGGTGCCGCGCTCGGTCAGTCCGGCCCGCACACGTACGAGTTCGCGCCGCACGGGCACCGGCCGGCAGGCCGTGGCGAGCAGCAGCGGCATGCCGGGCGCCGCCTTGGCCAGCCGCTGCCAGACCAGCAGACTGGCGTCGTCGGCCCACTGCAGATCGTCGAGCACGAGCAACAGCGGTTCCTCTGCGCACAGACGGCCGACCAGCGCGTGGACCAGGTCCATCGCCGCCATCTGTACGGCTTCAAAGGCGCGGGCGTCGCCTGTGCCGCCACGCAGCAGCTCCATGATCTCCGCACGGGTCGTGTCCGCCTCGGTACCGCCGCCGGACAGGCAGTCGAGGACCGCGCGGAGCGGGAAGCGCCTGCCGAGTTCGTCCGCCGCCCCGTGCAGGGCCCGGACGCCGAGCCCCGCGGCAGCGGCGAAAAGGGCGTCGAGCAGGTCGGACTTGCCCACTCCCGGCTCGCCCTCGACGAGCACCGAGCCGCCGCGCCCAGCGGCTGCCGCACGCAGCAGCTCACGCAGCGTATGCACTTCTTGCTCCCGGCCGATCCGCACGGCTCATTATCGGCCTGACCGGGCGATAGTCCACCCGTGTGCCGGTAGGCTCGGCCGCGCGCGGGTCCGTACGCCCGGTCTCAGGCGCGGCCCACGCGAACGCGTGGCGTACAGAAAGCGAAACCACAGCGACAAATTGAGTAAAGCCCGTCCGTCGCGCGTGTCTGAGAGTGAAGGCTCGTCGGTGACGGCACGGCGTGCGAGTCAGACCGGGAGAAGGTGGAGCGGTTGCGGCCCGAGAGCACGAACGGCACCAGCGGGGGCGAACTGGCGATACCCATGGCGTGGTTGTACGCCGAGTACATCGCCGACGAACTGCTGCGCACCGGCAACCTGATCCCGTCCGGCACACTCGAGTTCCGGTCCGGCAGGCAGACCCTTGCACTCACCATCTACCTCTCGGACAGCGCTGGTGAACTCTCCGGGATCCGGGTCATCTCGCGGCTCGACGAGTGGCTGTCCCTGACGGCGTACGGCCACCCCTGGCAGGACTGGGTGCGCGAACGCTTCGCCTGTATCGACGAGGAGCGGGGCACGGAGTCCGGCACCGATCCGGACCTCGAACTCGCCAGGGCCACCTGGTGGTGGCTGGAGCGCACCGAACTGCTGGCAACCGACCTCGACACGGCGAATCCCTGGCACCAGACGGACCTCACGGTGGACGAGAGCAACCAGGTGTGGACTCCGGCATGGCAGCTTGGACTGCCTCTGGGGCACCTGGCGATCCATCTGTTCTGACGTGTGAGGTGTGCGCGCAGTGCTGACGTGTGAGATGTGCGCGGTCCGCGACACGTCACCGCTGGGAGTGCACCCCCGCCCGGTACTTGGGTACCCGGACCGTGACCTTCATGCCCGCTCCCTGTCCCGTCTCGATGACCAGGCCGTAGTCGTCCCCGTACACCTGACGCAGGCGTTCGTCGACGTTGGATAGTCCGATCCCGGAGGACGAGGTGCTCTCCCCCGCCAGGATCCTGCGCAGCAGAGCCGGGTCCATGCCCACTCCGTTGTCCTCGATGGTCACCACCGCCTCGGCGCCCGCGTCCTGGGCCGCGATCGTGATCCGGCACTCGTCGACGGAGTCCTCAAGGCCGTGCTTGACCGCGTTCTCCACCAGCGGCTGGAGGCACAGGAAGGGCAGCGCGACGGGCAGCACTTCCGGAGCCACCTGCAGGGTCACCTTCAGCCGGTCGCCGAAGCGGGCGCCGGCAAGGGCGAGGTACTGCTCGATGGAGCGGAGTTCGTCCGCGAGGTTGGTGAAGTCGCCGTGCCGGCGGAACGAGTAGCGGGTGAAATCGGCGAACTCCAGGAGGAGTTCACGGGCCCGCTCGGGGTCGGTGCGGACGAACGAAGCGATCGCGGCCAGCGAGTTGAAGATGAAATGGGGCGATATCTGAGCGCGCAGCGCCCGGATCTCCGCCTCGATCAGCCGGGTGCGCGACCGGTCGAGCTCGGCGAGTTCCAGCTGCACGGAGACCCAGCGGGCCACCTCGGTCGCGGCCCTGACCAGCACGGCCGACTCCCGTGAGCCGTAGGCGACGAGCGCGCCCAGCACGCCCTCCTCGCCGGTCAGCGGGGCGATCACCGACCAGCGCAGCGGGCAGTCGGGGTCCTCGCAGTGCGTCCGGATGCTCTGACTTCGCCCGGAGTCGAGCATCTCGGCCACCCGCGGCATCACCCGTTCCTGGTGATGGCCGCCGCCCGGCCCGTCCCAGGCGAGCACGGTCTCGCGGTCCGTGACACAGAGCGCTTCCGTCCCCAGCAGGGAGCGGAGCGTGCGGGCTGCCTTGCGCGCGGTGTCCTCGGTGAGTCCGGCCCGCAGCGGCGGCGCGGCCAGGGAGGCGGTGTGCAGGGTGTGGAAGGTGGCCCGTTCGACGGGGGTGCCGAGGTCGAGGTCCGCCCTGCGGCCGCGTCGTGCCGTCAGCCGGCCGAGGGCGAAGCCCACGGCGACGACCACGGTCGCGGCGGCGGCCGAGGCCGCGGTGACGGCCGCGCTCACCGTTCCGCACCGCCGCTCTGCTGGGCGAGGTTCTCCGGGAGGTGCAGGCGCGCGAGCGTGGCGGCGGTGCCGGCCGGGATGCGGCTGGGGGTGGCCAGCGACACCAGCACCATGGTCAGGAAGCCGAGCGGCACGGACCACACGGCCGGCCAGGCCAGCAGTGTGTGCGGCCAGCCCCCGCCGGGAACGCCGGCCCGGGTGGCCATCACGGCGGTCAGCGCGGCCCCGCCGCCGACAACCAGCCCTGCCACGGCGCCCGGTGGGGTCAGCCCGCGCCACCAGATGCCCAGTACCAGCAGCGGGCAGAACGAGGAGGCGGACACGGCGAAGGCGAGACCCACCGCATCGGCCACCGGAACGTTGGTGGCCACCGTACTCACCGCGAGCGGCACCCCCATGGCGACCACGGTCGCGAGCCGGAAGTGCCGTACCCCGCGCGTCGGCAACACGTCCTGGGTCAGTACGCCGGCCACCGCCATGGTCAGCCCCGAGGCGGTGGAAAGGAAGGCCGCGAACGCGCCGCCCGCCAGCAGCGCGCCGAGCAGATCCCCGCCGACGCCTCCGACGATCCGCTCGGGCAGAACGAGTACGGCGGCGTCCGCCTCCCCGGTGAGCGCGAGTTCGGGCGCGTAGATCCGGCCGAGCGCGCCGTACACCGGCGGCAGCAGATAGAAGGCGCCCACCAGGCCGAGGACGACGAGGGTGGTGCGGCGCGCGGCGCTGCCGTTGGGGCTGGTGTAGAAGCGGACGGCGACGTGCGGCAGTCCCATGGTGCCGAGGAAGGTGGCGAGGATCAGCCCGTACGTCGCGTACAGCGGGTGTTCCTCCCGGCTGCTGGAGAGCGGCTGGGACCAGCTCGACCCGCCTGCCCCGGCCGGGTCGGCCTTCTCCGGCACCTGCGCACGGGCGGGGAAGCGGAGGGTGGTCCCGGCCTCGATGAGGTGGGCGCCGGGGGCGAGCGCGAGGGGCTCGTCGTCGTACCGCTCGTCGTCGACCGACCCGGTGACGGTGACCCGCAGCGGCTCGGCGAGCTCCATCCGTACGGTGTCGTCGACCCGCACGGTGGTGTGCTCGCGGAATGTCGCCGGCTCGGCGAAGCGCGCACGCGGCGCGTCGTCACCCAGCCAGGCCAGCACCAGGAAGAGGGCCGGGACGGCCAGGGCGGTCAGCTTGAGCCAGTACTGGAAGGCCTGGACGAAGGTGATGCTGCGCATGCCGCCGGCGGCGACGGCCCCAGTCACCACCAGGGCGACCACGACCCCGCCGACCCAGTCGGGGGCGCCGGTGAGGATTTCCAGCGTCAGCCCCGCGCCCTGGAGTTGGGGCAGCAGGTACAGCCAGCCGATACCGACGACGAACAGACTGGCGAGCCGGCGGACGTGCTGCGATTCGAGCCGCGCCTCGGCGAAGTCGGAGAGGGTGTAGGCGCCGGACCGACGCAGCGGGGCGGCCACCAGCACCAGCAGGACGAGGTAACCGGCTGTGTATCCGACCGGGTACCAGAGCATCTCGGGGCCCTGGAGGAGGACGAGGCCCGCGACACCGAGGAACGATGCGGCGGAGAGGTACTCGCCGCTGATCGCGGCGGCGTTGAGACCGGGCTTCACACTGCGGGAGGCGACGTAGAAGTCCGAGGTGGTACGGGATACCCGCAGCCCGAGCGCGCCAAGAGCCACGGTCCCCAGCACGACCACGGTAACCGCGGGGACGGCGTACGCCTGGTTCACCGACGTCAGCGTCCTTCGACGAGACCGGTGAAGTCACGCTCGTTGCGTTCGGCCCGTCGGACGTACCAGCGGGCTATGAGCACCAGTACGGGGTAGACCGCGACACCCAGGACGAGCCACAAAAGGGGCGAGGGGGACGCGAGCGCACCGGAGGCACGCGGGAGCGCGAACAGCAGCGGCAAAGTGCCGACGACCAGCACCAGCACGCCGAGGGCGAGAAGAGCCGTCCGCAGCTGGCTGCGCATCAGCGAGCGTACATAGGTGGTGCCCAGTGTGGTCTGCTCGTTGATCTCGGACCGGGCGGGCGCATGCCCGGGCGGCCGCCGCCGGGCATTGCGGGGCACTCCGGTGACGGTCTCGCGGCGGGGGGACTGCTCTGCAGACATCGGTGTCCGCTCCGGCATCTCTCGGCGGCTGTCGGGGCGGAGTGGAGTCTACGCAGCGACGATTACCGCGGGTAGACGCGAAGCCGGTCCGACGGGAAGCCGGTTCCGGAAGCCGGTTCCGACGGGAAGCCGGTTCGCCGTACGGAAGCTCACCGACCGCGGCTACCGGGGAAGCGGGACCATCAGTCCGGACAGATCCTCCAGCGCCGCGAAGACGTCACGCCCGCAGAAGGCCTCGCCGTCGATGCGGTACATGCGTCCCCGCCGGTCGGGACGGTGCAGCAGGTATCCGTAGCCGCGGAGCAGATCAGCCACAGAGCCGCGGCTCTCCCCGAGCATGTGCTGCGCCCGGTGCTCACTCCATTCGAGCTGGATCACACGGATGCGCTGCTCGTTGAGCGCCTTTGTCGCGCCCTCCAGGACCAGACGTTCCGCACCTTCGACGTCGATCTTCACCCCGGCCACGTCGCGGGACTCGACGACCTCGTCAAGGGTGGTGGCCTCCACCTTCTCGCCCTCGTCGGTCTCGCCCAGGAGCAAGTGGTTGAGGCTGTCGAGATCGCTGGTCATCCGGAAGACCCCGGGTGCGTCGGCCAGCACCTTTTCCACCACCTCCGCCCGGTAGTTGTTGATCCGGAGGTGTTCGCGAATCCTGTCGGCATTACGGGCGTTCGGCTCGACCGCGATCACGTCGGCTCCGCACTCAGCGGCGAGAATGGTGTAGGCGCCGATGTTCGCGCCCACGTCGACGAAGAGATCGCGGGGCTTGAGCAGCCGCTGCCACACCCCCATCTCCGGCCAGTTGGGCGGGTTGCGGTAGACGGCGTGCGGTGAGTTCGTCTCTCCCCGATAGGAGACGAGGAGCGACCGCTCGCCCAGACGGGCCACGGTGGGTCTGCCGAGCCATCGCGTTCTCACGTCGTAGCTGACCGTGCGGACGACAGCCCGGAACGGATGAGCCCGGTTCGCGGGCGAGGCGAAGCTCGACGCGACGCGGAACAGGGGCCCGGTTCGCTTGGCGAGCCTCACCAGGTCCGTCACACGCTCCGAGCGGGTGGCTTCGTCAACGCCGTTCACACGGTCAGGCATGAGTCATCCGATCGAGGAGTGGTTGGGGGGAGGACCGACACCGGGGAGCCTAGGCCAGCGAAGTACGTCGGCACGGTCGTCTTCGCGGTGTGTCGGGTGATGTTGCCTCCGGCGTCGTATACCTACGGGCGCGTACGGGCGTCGGCGCACGACCTCGTGGCGGCGTCCTCCTCGGCAGGTCGACGTCAGCGCCGGGCGTGGCGCAGCAACAGGTCCCGAAGCTCCCGCGCGTGGCGGCGGCTGACCGCGAGTTCGGCCTCGCCGACCCGCACGCTCGTCGTCCCGGCGTCCAGCCGCAGTTCGTCGATCCGCCCCAGCGCCACGAGATGACGGCGGTGTATGCGGACGAAGCCCCGCGACGCCCAGCGCTCTTCCAGAGTGGAGAGCGGAATCCTGACGAGATGGCTGCCCGCGCCCGTGTAGAGCCGGGCGTAGTCGCCCTGCGCCTCGACATACGCGATGTCGTCGACCGGGATGAAGCGCGTGAGTCCGCCAAGTTCGACGGGAATCTGGTCCGCACTGCTTCCCGCCGGGCCGGCACCTGCCCGGAGATGACCGGTCTGCGGACTCTCAACGGCCACGGCCGGGGCGGAACGGGAGTCACGGGCCGCCTGCAAGTGGTCGCAGACCCGGCGCACCGCCTCGGCCAGCCGCTCCTTGCGGACCGGCTTGAGGACGTAGTCGACCGCCTTGAGGTCGAAGGCCTGGACCGCGAAGCCCTCGTGGGCGGTGACGAAGACGATGTGCGGGGGCCGGGCGAAGCCCCCGAGCAGTCGGGCGACGTCGAGGCCGGTCAGCCCGGCCATGTGGATGTCGAGGAACACCACGTCAATGGCGTCCTCGCCGTCGGGTCCCGCGTCGAGCGCCCGGTTGATCCGGCGCAGCGCCTCGGTGGCGTCGGTCGCGCCCTCCGCGCTCCGCACCCGCGGATCGGCGCGCAGCAGATACAGCAGCTCCTCGAGAGCGGGTCTCTCGTCGTCGACGGCCAGTGCTCGCAGCATGCAGCGGAGTGTAGGCGGGACCAGGTCGGCCCGGAACCGTGTGTGTCGACGGCCGGACTGTCTGCCGCCGGCCGTGAGCAGAAGTACCCCCGCCTCCGTATTTCAGGACGACACCCCGCCCACCCCCCGCAGAACGCGCTCGACACGCAAGGAATGGCCCATGAGCCCGCACCAGCGGCACCGAGACGCCGGCGCGTACGCGCTCGGCATTTTGGATCCGGCGGAAACGTTCCGCTTCGAGGAGCACCTGGCCGGCTGCGCCATGTGCGTGATGCGGCTCAGCGAGCTGGCCGGGGTCGAAGCGCTGCTGGCCCCGCTGAACGACGGCGGACCGCCCGCCCCGCCACACCCCGGACTGCTGGACCGGCTGATGCACGAGGTCACGGCGCGCCGCCGCAGGAGCAGCAGGCGCCGGCTGCGGTTGATCGCCGCGGCGGCCGCGCTGATCCTCGCGGCTCCGGCAGCCGCGCTGGCGGTGCAGAGCCGGGGGGACGGCGCCGGGCGGCAGTTCAGCGCCACGGACGCGGTCACCGGTGTATCCGCCGCGCTCGCTCTGGAGGAGAAGGAGTGGGGCACCGATGTCGGGCTGCGGGTCGCGCATGTGCCCGGCCCGTCGACGTGTTCGCTGGTAGCGGTCGGCCGGAACGGTGAGGAGCAGACCGTCACCACCTGGGCCGTGGCCGCGGGCTCGGACGAACCCCTGGTCGCACAGGGCGGCGCGGCGCTGGGGCGTGCGGAGATCGACCACTTCGAGGTCCGTACACCGGACGGGAGGCGGCTGGTCAGCATCGGCCTGTAGTCCGCGCGGCTGTGCGATGCGGCGAAATCCCGGCAGGCTCGCTCGCCGCTACTTGAGCAACCGGGACAACCGCCGGTCGGCGAGCGGCTTGCCGCCGGTCTGGCAGGTGGGGCAGTACTGCAGCGAGGAGTCGCTGAACGACACCTCCCGGATGGAGTCCCCGCACACCGGGCACGGCTCGCCGGTACGGCCGTGCACCCGCAGCCCGCTCTTCTTCTCCGCCTTGAGCCGGCCGGCGGCCACCCCGCGCGAACGCTCCACCGCCTCACGCACGGTGTGCTCCATGGCCTCGTACAGCCGGCCCACCTCGTCGTCCGTCAGGTGAGCGGCGAGCTTGAACGGTGACATCTTCGCCGCGTGCAGGATTTCGTCGCTGTACGCGTTCCCGATACCCGCGATCACGCTCTGGTCGCGCAGTACGCCCTTGAGCTGACGCCGCTCCCCGGCGAGCAGTGCGGCGAACGCGGCCCGGTCGAAGTCCTCGCCGAGCGGATCCGGCCCGAGCCGGGCGATGCCCGCCACCTCGGCCGGGTCCCGTACGACGTACACGGCCAGCCGCTTCTGCGTGCCGGCCTCGGTCAGGTCGAACCCCTCACCGGAGTCGAGTACGACCCGCATGGCCAGCGGCCCCTTGCCGGGCCGGGGCGGCGTGGCGGGGACCTGGTCCTTCCACTGCAGCCAGCCGGCTCGGGCGAGGTGCGTCACCAGATGGAGGGCGTCCGCGCCGCTCTCGCCCACGGTGATGTCGAGGAACTTGCCATGCCGGTCCACTGCGGTGACGGCCTGCCCCTCGAGGGAGGAGAGCGGAGGGTCGTACGTCTTCAGCACGCTGACGGCGACCGGCATGGCGCGGGCTACCCTCCGACCGACGAGGTGCTCGGTCAGAAACGCCCTGAGCGCTTCGACTTCCGGCAGTTCCGGCATGTCTTCCAGCCTGCCTCACCGGCCCGTCGCCCGCGCGGCAGCGACAGCGACGCGCGCCCGCCGTGGCTCGGACCCGCCCGGTCGCGGGTTCTGCACCGCCTCACGCCACGGCGAACTCGCACCACACGCACTTGCCGCTGCCCCGGGGCTCCACACCCCATACGTCGGACAGCCGTTCCACCAGCATCAGGCCGCGGCCCGAGAGCCCCGTCTCGCCGGCCTCCCGCCGGCGGGGCAGTGCGCTGGAGCGGTCCTCCACATCGACGCGCAGGCGGCGTTCGGGACCGGTGAGAACGCGGATGGTGACGGTCGCCGGGCCGTCGGTGTGCAGCAGGGCGTTGGTGACCAGTTCGTCCGCGACCAGCGCGATCTCGTCCGAGCGCTCCTCGGCCCCCCAGGCTCGGGCCGCCGCACGGATCATGTGGCGGGCCGAGCAGAGCGCCTGCGGGTCGTTCTGGGCGACGTGCTGCTGGAGCCGGCCGCCGCCCTGGGGGGCGTCGGTCGTGCGGCGGCGCATCAGAAGCAGTGCCATGTCGTCGTCGCCACCGCCCTCGTCGCCTGCCTCGCACAGCCGGTCGGCGAGTTTCTGCAGATCCCCCGGCCCACCGCGGACCAGGGATGTGAGTACCTGGACCCCGTCGTCGAGGTCGGCACCCGGCTGTTCGACGAGCCCGTCGGTGCACAGCAGGAGGGTTTCGCCCGGGTCGAGTTCGACCGTGGTGACCGGGTACTCGAGGCGGCCGAACTCGGCGGAGAGGCCAAGTGGCATACCGCCGTCCACCGGCAGGCAGCGGCAGTCTCCGTGCCGGTCGCGCAGCAGCGGGTCGATGTGCCCGGCGCGCACGATCTGGAGCACGCCGGTGGAGAGGTCGGCCTCGACGTATGTGCAGGTCGCGAAGCGGTCGGTGTCCAGCTCGTGCAGGAAGACCGAGGCACGGGTCATGACCGTGGCGGGCGAGTGGCCTTCGGCCGCGTAGGCCCGCAGGACGATGCGCAACTGACCCATCACGGCGGCCGCGTGGGTGTCGTGGCCCTGCACGTCTCCGATCACCGTGCCGACCCGGCCGCCGGGCAGCGGGATCACGTCGTACCAATCACCGCCGATGTCCCGGCCCATGCGTGCCGCCCGGTAACGGACCGCGATCTCGGCGCCCGGTACGGCCGGAATGCGGCGCGGCAGCATCGCCTGCTGAAGGCCCTCCGCGAGATCGTGCTCCTGCTCCAGCAGCATGGCCCTCTGGAGGCTCTGCGCGATGCTGCTGCCGAGGGCAACCAGCAGATTACGCTCCTCCTGGGAGAACCGGCCCTTGTCCTGGTAGAGCAACCCCAGTGCGCCGATCGGGCGGGCCTGCGCGATCAGCGGCAGATAAGCGGCGGCCGAGAAGTCCATCCAGGCGATCCGCGACCACAGTTGCGGGTACCGCGAGGCGAACTCCTCTCGGGAGTCGATGAACCGGGGTTGCAGGGTCCGCACGACCTCGCTCATCGGAAACTCTTCGTCGATGCGGGTGTACCGGGTGCCCGGCACGAAGCTGCCGGGCGGTCCCTCGGCGACCAGGTGGATGCGCCCCGCCTCGACCAGGCCCATGATGAATCCCATCGAGCCGAGTCGTTCCATGCCGTGGGAGTCGCTGAGCGCGTCGATGACGTCCTGCACGGTGCGGGCATGGGCGAGCGCCGCCGTGGTGCCTTCGACGACGGAGGTCTGTCTGCGCCGCTCCTCGTCCAGGCCGAGGCGTTCGGCCGATTGGGACAGCTCCGGGGTGGCGTCGCGGACGATGCCGATGATGCGGTGCGGGCGGCCGTCGCCGTCGCCGTCACCGTCGTGGCGCAGGATGCGGCCCTGGGTGTGGGTCCAGCGCAGTCGTCCGTCACGGCGGCGGATGCGGAAGTAGGCGCCGTACGAGGTGGAGCCGCTCTTGAGTGCCCGGGTGACGAGCGTGTCGAGCCGGACGGCCTCGGCGGGCGGGACACGGCGGGTGAGGGACTCCGGGCGGCTGTCGTACTCGTCGGGGCGCAGGTCGAATACTTCGAGGGCGGTCCGGTCCATGTGCATGAGGCCGGTGCTCAGGTCCCAGTCGAAGCTGCCCATGCGGTTGAGGGCGAGGCTCAGGTCCGGGAGGGCGGGCCAGTCGTCCGGCAGCGTTGCGGTGGTCGGCACCGATCCACCATGACCTTCTTTGCGTGATTGTCCGACACGACCCGGTTCGGCCTAGGCCTCCCCCTGGAGGAAGTCGGTGTAGTCCGTCTCGAACTCTTCGGCCTGCGGGAACGGATACTCGGGGCCGGCCGGGCCGGCCGGCATGTCCTCCATGGGCATGTCCTCCATGGGCATGTCCTCGGCCGGCATGTCCTCCACGGGCATGTCCTCCACGGGCATGTCTTCCACGGGCATGTCCTCGGCCGGCATGTCCTCGGCCGGCATGTCCTCGGCCGGCATGTCCTCCACGGGCATGTCTTCCATGGGCATGGCCTCCACGGGCATGTCCTCGATGGGCATGTCCTCCGCCGGCATCTCGGGTTGCACCGGCTGCACCGGCTGCTGCGGCTGTACGGGCTGCTGCGGTACCGCCGGCTGCTGGGGGTTCGCAGCCTGGGGGGAGGCGGTCGGCTCGGTGGGCCGAGTGCCCAGCCCGCCGGTGGGGAAGCCGTCGTCGGGCCCGTACGGCGGCGGGACCGCCACCGGCCGGTCCTGTGCCCCGTCGTCACCGGTCTTGCGTTCGATCCAGGTGTTGTCGGTGACATTGACGATCACCAGGCTGTCGATCACGCCCGGGGCAGGCTTGACGACGACGACCTTGGCGGGGTCGTAGCCCGCCCACGTGGTGCCCCGGTGCACGATGCCCTTCCGGGTCGTCGCGGGCGGCAGCAGCGGGCTCCCGGAGGCACACCGGACGCGCGTCATCCCGTAGGAGTCGACCAGCACGGCCGTGCCGGCCTGAAGCACGGCCTGGTAGGCGTGGGCGGCGCCGTCCCGGAAGCCGTGGCCGGTGACCCGGGCGTCCGCCCGCAGCAGGACCGGGGTCAGGCCACGCAGGTACTCGGGGACGGAGGCCTCGGAAATGCCGCTCGTGCGGGCGAAGGCACGTGCCCTGGCCTGGTCCGCCACGAGGAGGCGGACCTGCTGTTCGATGTCGCAGCTGCCGAGGGAGCGCGTACCGCCGTACAGGCCCGCGGTGGATCCGAAGACCATGTGGACGGGCTTCCCGCCGGCGGAGGCGGGGGTGCCCGCCGGGCCCGGGGGACGCTTCCCGGGCGCGCCCGGGATCGCCGTCGATCTGGTGAACGGGTTGCGGCCCTGCTCCGCGACCGGCTGCAGGAGAACTTCCTGAAGGGTCGACTTGTTCTTTGCGGTGCTGCCGCCTCCACAGCCCGCGACGACGAGGACGAGCAGAGACACGGTCAGTGCCGCGGCCAGAGCGAAGGAGCGCATCGGTCCAGGCACAGGGTTTCTCCCGCCATGTTCTGTACGGCCGCAATCTGTCTGATTGGCTCTTCATTTCTCCAGCACGCCCAGTACCCCCGCAAGCCGGGAGCGTCCGTCCGAACCTCCGGTTCGGGTACGTCCGGCCACGGCATAGGGTCCGAGTCGGAATGGGGCACGCTCCCGGCGTGCATCGGTACGGGCCGAAGGAGACGGCGGCGTGAGCGCACTCACCTACCCCGAGAGGGGAGCGACAGCGCACCGTCCGCTGCCCGCGGGGTACCACCACCTCCACCACCGCACCCTGGTCGGGCACGGCCGAACCGTGTTCGAGGCGGCGGGAGCCGCGGTGACCACGTTCCGGATGCACCGGCGGGCGGGCGTGCGCATCAGGGCCGACCGGGGGCGCGCCGAGCCAGGAGGAACGGTCGAGTTGGCGGTCGGGTTCGGGCCGCTGCGGATCGTCGCCCCCTGCGAGGTGGTCTGGACGGTGTACGGCAGCGACCGGACGGGTTCGCGTACGGCACCCTGGGCCGGCATCCCGAGTGCGGCGAGGAGTCGTTCGTCGTCCATATGGCGGCGGACGGGGCGGTGTGGTTCACGGTGACCGCCTTCAGCCGCCCGGCCCGTTGGTACTCCCGGCTCGCGGGGCCCGTTGTGCCGGTCCTGCAGCGGTTGTACGCCCGGCGCTGCGGGAAGACGCTGCGTCGGATCGCCTCCGGCACCTGATACTGGAAGTACCGGCCCCGGGGGTGGCGTCGAAGGAGCGCCCGCGATGGAGTGGTTCACCGCACCCGAGTACTGGCTGAGCCGACTGCTCTTCCAGCGTGCGCTGGCCGGCATCTACGTCGTAGCGTTCCTCGCGGCGGCGCTCCAGTTCCGTGCGCTCATCGGCGAGCGGGGCATGCTGCCGGTGCCCGCGTTCGTCCGGCGCGTGCCCTTCCGGAAGGCGCCCAGTCTCTTCCAACTCCGCTATTCGGACCGCCTCTTCGCCGTCTGCGCATGGACCGGCGCACTGCTGGCCGCGACCGTGGCCTGCGGCGCCGCCGATGCCGTGCCGCTGTGGGGCGCGATGCTGATGTGGGCCGTCCTGTGGGCCCTGTACCTCTCGATCGTGAACGTCGGCCAGACCTGGTACAGCTTCGGCTGGGAGTCGCTGCTTCTGGAGGCCGGATTCCTCGCCGTCTTTCTCGGCAACGACCGTACCGCGCCACCCGTCCTGATCCTGTGGCTGCTGCGCTGGACGCTGTTCCGGGTCGAGTTCGGCGCGGGGCTGATCAAATTGCGCGGCGATCCCTGCTGGCGCAAACTGACCTGTCTGGACTACCACCACGAGACACAGCCGATGCCCGGTCCGCTCAGCTGGTTCTTCCACCATCTGCCGAAGCCGGCCCACCGGGTCGAGGTGGCGGGCAACCATGTGGCTCAACTGGTCGTTCCGGTGCTGCTTTTCACCCCCCAGCCGGTGGCCTCGGTGGCGGCGTGTGTCATTGCCGTGACGCAGCTGTGGCTGGTGCTCTCGGGGAACTTCGCCTGGCTCAACTGGCTGACCATCGTGCTCGCCCTGTCCGCGTTCGACGGTTCACTGATCGTCGAGCCGCCTCCTCTCCCCTCTCCACCGCTCTGGTACGAGGTGATGGTGATCGCCGTCACCGTCCTGGTGCTGGTGCTCAGTTACCGGCCCGCCCGCAATCTGCTCTCCCGCCGCCAGGTGATGAACCGCTCTTTCGACTCCCTCCACCTGGTCAACGCTTACGGCGCGTTCGGCAGCATCAGCCGGGTACGGCACGAAGTGGTGGTCGAGGGCACGGACGAGCCGGCTCTCCACGAGGGCACGGTGTGGCGGGAGTACGGCTTCAAGGGAAAACCCGGTGATCCGCGCCGCCTGCCGCGTCAGTACGCCCCCTACCACCTGCGCCTCGACTGGATGATGTGGTTCGCGGCGCTCTCCCCCGCCTACGCCGAGTCCTGGTTCGCCCCGTTCGTCGAGCGGCTGCTGGAGAACGACCGGGACACGCTGCGCCTGTTGCGGCACAACCCGTTTCCCGACGCCCCGCCGACGTACGTCCGCGCCCGCGTCTACCGGTACCGCTTCACGACGTGGCGGGAGCTGCGCACCACGGGCGCCTGGTGGCATCGGACATTCGTACGGGAATTCCTGCCGCCCGCCCGTATAGTGCGGCCGTGACCACGACGTGGACAGGCCGCACCGCCGCCGAAATAGCCGCCGCCGTACGGGAGAAGCGAGTCACCCCGCGCGAGGTCGTCGCCCAGCATCTCGCCCGTATAGGGGAGTTGGACGGAGGCATCGGCGCCTTCCGCGCCGTACGCGGGCAGGCCGCCCTCGCCGAGGCGGGCGAACTCGCCGCCCGCACCGATCTGGACCGGCTGCCGCTGGCGGGTGTGCCCGTCGCCGTCAAGGACAATCTGGCGGTCCACGGGGAGGCGACCCGCAACGGCTCGGCCGCCAGCTCCACCGCGCCGGCGGACGAGGACCATGTCACCGTCGCCCGGCTGCGGGCGGCCGGGGCGATTGTCGTCGGGCTGACGAACGTGCCGGAGCTGTGCGTCTTCGGCACGACGGACGGTGTGCACGGCACAGCACGCAACCCCTGGGACCTCTCGCGCACCGCGGGCGGCTCCTCGGGCGGCAGCGCCGCCGCCGTGGCGGCCGGGATGGTGCCGGTCGCGCTGGGCAACGACGGCATGGGGTCACTGCGCATCCCGGCCGCCAACTGCGGGCTGATCGGCCTCAAGCCGGGGCTCGGGATAGTGCCGGCCGGTATCGGCAACGGCGACTGGTTCTCGATGGCGGAGAACGGTCCGCTGACCACTACCGTCGAGGACGCACGGCTGATGCTGGCCGTACTCGCGGACGGGGAACCACAGCCGGCCCCACAGCCGACGGCGGAGCCGCCCGTCCGGCGCATAGCCGTGTCCACCCGCAGCCCGCTGCCGGGCGTAACCATCAGCCGCCCCTACGCCGAGGCGGTGCGCGAGGCCGCCCGGCTGCTCGCCGCCGCCGGGCAGACGGTACGGCGCGCCGACCCGCCGTATCCGCTCGGCCTCGGCCCGGCCGTCCTCGCCCGGTGGACCGCGGGCACGGCGCAGGACGCCGAGGGACTCGATCCGCACCTCCTGACCCGCCGCACCCGCCGCCACGCCGCCGTCGGCCGGCTGGCCGCCCGTACGCCGCTGATGCGCACCGACCACCGGGCGCGGCTGAGGCAGCGGCTGACACCGTTCTTCGAGCGGTACGACGTACTCCTCACCCCGGCACTGGCCCGGCGCGGGCCCGCCGCGGCGCCCTGGCACGAGCGGGGCTGGCTGCCCAATCTGCTGGTCAACACCCGTTACTCGCCGCTGACTCCGCCATGGAACCTGGCCGGATGGCCGGCCCTCACGCTGCCGTTCGGCACGCTTGCGAGCGGCGCGCCCTGCTCCGTACAGCTGGTCGCGCTGCCCGGCGGTGAGGGTCGGCTGCTCGAAGTCGCCGGGCTGCTGGAGACCTTGCGGCCGTGGCCGCGGACCGCACCGCTCGGCTGACCGGCGCGGGCGGCCGGGGTCAGCCGCTCAGGACCTTGGCCTCCGTCTCCGGGTCAAGGCCGACCCGTGGGCGGTCCGGGCGCTGGGGTGCGACGCCGCCCAGACCCTGGAGCCAGGTCCAGGTGTCGGCGACGGTCTCCTCGACCGGACGGCAGCGCAAGCCGGCCGCCAGGGCCTTGGTCACATCACCGCGGTGCATGGTCTCGTGCTGCTCGCCGGGCGGCAGCCAGACCGGCAGGTCCGTCCAGGGCTCGATACCGGCCGCCAGGACCACTTCCGGTTCGGTCCAGCGCAGTTCGGCGTCGGACCCGGTCACCCGTGCACAGGCGTCGAGCAATTCCCCCATGGTGGTCCGCCCCGGCGGGCAGACCAGGTTGTACGGACCTCCGAGCCCGCGCTCGGCCGCGTCCAGGGTCCACCGGGCGAGGTCCCGGACGTCGATGTACTGCACGTCCAGTTCCCGGGGTCCGGGGGCCAGTACCGGCCCGCCGCGCGCCATCCGCCCGAGCCACCACGGCAGCCGTCCGATGTTCTCGCCCGGGCCGAGGATCAGGCCCGCCCGGACCAGCAGGGCCCGGTCCCCGAAGGATGCGACAGCCGCCAGCTCCCCGCCACGCTTGGCCCGCGCGTATTCGACCTCGCCCGCGTCGGGCGAACCGTCCACCAGCGGGGCGTTCTCGTCCAGGCCCGCCCCCGTGGGGTAGGCGTAGACGGACCGGCTCGACACATAGATGTACCGGCCCGCCCGCCCGGCCAGTAGCCGGGCGGCGTCCCTTACCGCCGACGGGGCGGCCGACCAGGTGTCGACCACGGCGTCCCAGTGCCCCGTGGCAAGAGCCGCGAGGCCGTCGGCGGCGGCGCGGTCGCCGTGCAGTACGGAAACGCCCGGGGGTGGCTCGTGGTTGCCGCGGTGGAACACGGTCACCGCCCAACCACGGGCAAGTGCCTCCTCGGTGACGGCACGTCCCACGAACTCCGTGCCACCCAGCATCAGCAGGTTCATGGCCCTCACCCTGCCCGCGGCAGGTGCGCCGGGAACCCGTGCATGCTCAGAGCGGAATCGGGACCGGCCCACCCGGCGCACTCTGGCCGGTTCTTGTCTCCGGACCGTTGCCATTGCTCCGGACGGGTGATCCCGGGGTGAGCCCCTGCGGCTCGCGGGGCCGCAGGGGTGCCGGTTCCGCCCGTGGAATCTCAGTCGATCCCGGGCAGGATGTGCGGCTCCGCAAGGTCGTCCTCGTACCCAGCGAGCCGGATGGGTGCCGACCGGGCCCACACTTCGAGGCTGCGCAGTTCTGTGGGCCGGCCGGCCCGTTCAGCGCCCTCGTCGGGGTCCTTCTCTTCCTTCGTCATCTCTGGTGTCACCGCGCACTCCTCATGTGTCGCGTAACCCTTCGGACGTTCCCGCCACGGCCTGAAGCCGACCGCCGTGGCCGTCCGTTGGGCAGGGGAAATTGCCTGTTCGCGGTCGCGGTGGCGCCGTTGCTCTGTCGGATTCGGCCTTGTGTGGCTGTCCGTGGACCTCAGAGTACCCATTTGAGCGGGGTACCGCTCGATGGGGGATCGATTCCGGACTGTCCGCTCTTCGACGCTCTCCGTTCAGCTCGGTGTTCATCCGCCCGTGGTCTGCTCGGAGTGTCGGCGGCAGGTCCGGGGAGGAGTCCGCGTGGAATTACGCAGTGTGGAAATACGCAGTGTCGAAGAGCTGATGTCCTTGCTGCACGCCTGCCGGGGGGCCTGGGACGCACCCGACCGCAGCGGCGACCCCGTGGATCTCCACGATCACGCCCTGCAGACGGCTCATCTGCTGCGCCGTTCGCACCCTGCCGACAAAGAACTCCAGGTGGCCGGGCTCGTCCATGATCTGGGACATCTGCTGCACCCCGGCGACGACCCGGGGCACGCTCATCATGCCGCGAACGCCGTACGCCCGCTTCTCGGCGCACGGGTCGCCCGCCTCGTCGCACTGCACGTACCCGCGAAGCGCTATCTCGCGACGGTGGAGCCCGGACGCGGACTCTCGCCGCAGAGCGCACGGACGCTGACTCTCCAGGGCGGCGTGATGAGCCGGGCGGAGGCGGCAGCCTTCATGGACGACCCGCAAGCGGAGGCTGCACTGACCCTGCGTCAGGCCGACGACGCCGGAAAGGTCGTCGGGCTAGACGCGGGCATCATGGAGGACTGGCGTCCGGTGCTGGAGCTGGTGAGCGCCGCGCAGTGGGCCTCCGGGATTCCTTCATAGCCTGTCAGGCTACTGACACCCCGTCATGGCGTGCCGGGACTGACCTCCGAGGCGCCAGGTCCGGCTACCAGGCGGCGGGCGCGTAGTCCTTGAGGAAGCAACCGAAAAGCTGCTCGCCGTCCTCACCGCGCACGATCGGGTCGTACACGCGGGCGGCGCCGTCGACCAGGTCGAGCGGGGCGTGGAAGCCCTCCTCGGCCAGCCGGATCTTGTCGGGGTGCGGCCGCTCGTCGGTGATCCAGCCGGTGTCCACGGCGGTCATCAGGATGCCGTCCGACTCGAACATCTCCTGGGCGCTGGTGCGGGTGAGCATGTTCAGCGCAGCCTTCGCCATATTGGTGTGCGGGTGGCCGGCTCCCTTGTAACCGCGGCTGAACACACCTTCCATCGCCGAGACGTTCACGACGTACTTGTGCCGGGCGGCGGCCGCGGCCATCGCCGGGCGGAGCCTGCTGATCAGGATGAACGGCGCGGTGGAATTGCACAGCTGCACTTCGAGCAGCTCCACCGGGTCGACCTCCGAGACGGTCTGGACCCAGCTGTTGGTGTCGTGCAGGTCGGGGACCAGTCCGCCCGCGTCGATCGCCGTACCGGCCTCGATCCTGGCCAACGAGGCGGAACCGGTGACGAGCGCCAGATCCGTGACGTCCTGCGCGCTCAGCACGTTCTGCGCGCCGGACGGGAGCGCGGCCTGCGCCCCGCTGCCGAACGCGCCGATCACCTCGGCCGAGGGCAGCTCACCGGCGGGCAGCGGCGCCGCTTCGGCGGCGACCAGTTCGCTGTACGCCTGCGGCGAGCGGCGCACGGTCTGCGCGGCGTTGTTGATCAGGATGTCGAGCGGGCCCTCGGCGGCCACCGAATCGGCGAGCGCGACGACCTGCGCCGGGTCGCGGAGGTCGATGCCGACGATCTTCAGGCGGTGGATCCAGTCGGCGCTGTCCGGCATCGCCTTGAAGCGGCGGATCGCGTCGTTGGGGAAACGGGTGGTGATCGTGGTGTGCGCCCCGTCGCGGAGGAGCCGCAGCGCGATGTACATGCCGATCTTCGCCCGGCCGCCGGTGAGCAGCGCCCGCCGTCCGGACAGGTCCGTGCGCGCGTCGCGGCGGGCCCGGTTCTCGGCGGCGCACTTCTGGCACAGCTGGTGGTAGAACGCGTCGACCTCGACATACCTGGTCTTGCAGATGTAGCAGGACCTCGGGCGCTGGAGTATGCCGGCGATCTCGCCGGTGACCGCGGAGGACGGGAGCACGCCCTGCGTCTCGTCGTCGATCCGCTCGGCCGAGCCGGTGGCGGTCGCCTCCGTGACGGCCTTGTCGTGGGCGGTCTTGGCGGCCCTGCGCTCCTGGCGGCGGCGCTGCTTCACCGTGCGGTAGACACCGGCCGTGGCACGCCGTACCGCGATCGCGTCCGGGTGGTCGACGTCCAGCTTGTCGAGCTCCTCGAGCACGCTCAGGCAGACGGCCAGGCGCTCCGGGTCGATTCCCGGCCCGTACACCTGAATCTCTTCTGTCACCGTCATGGCCGTTGCGTTCCTCGATCACTCGTGCTGCTGCGTGAAGTCCCAAAAGCGGAACTTTACGGAGCCGAGGGGCCTTGCGCCAAACCGGTGACTCCGGGCGGGCGGTCGAAGGCGCAGTCCCCGCACAGTCCGCCGCCCGGGCACCGGTAGTAGAGGCAGCAGCTGCGGCGACGGAAGGACTGCGGGCCCAGCACGCCGGTGGACCGCAGGTCGGGGTGGCTGAACAGCTCTCCTGCCAGCGCCGCGGCGCGCTCCGCCACCTCGGGCCGGCCGTGCTTCGCGGCCCATAGCCGAAGTTCCCGGGCAGCGCCTGCCAGCGCCGATCCGGCGTTGCCCCACAGCAGCCGTTCCGAGATCCGGCACTCCCGTCGCAGCGCCGCAGCGAGCGGTACGAGATGGCCGTACTGCACCGTCGCGCGGACCGACTCCGCGCTGGCCGGAAGTGTGCGCGGCGCCGCCAGCACCAGATCGTCCGGTGCGGTCCGGAGCGGGTCCCAGAAGAGGCCCTCCGCATCGAGGTCGGGGACCTCGCCGTACAGCGCGGCCGGGCCGAGCGCGACGGACCAGAGCCGGGCCGCGAGCCCCAGGTGTGCGATGGACGCGGCGACGCGCCGCTCTGGCGTCCGGAGCCGGTCGGCGACCCTGTCGATCCGACCGGCCAGCGTCCCCGGCTCCCGCCGACCCGGCTGCCCGGACTCATGCGGGCCCGCCGGCTGCCCTGCGTACACCCGGGCGAGCGGCACGTACGCTCCGCCGCCCGGCCGGCCGGTCCGCAGCGCGAAGAAGCCCCCGACCGATCCGGACTCCGCCAGGTCCATGCTCCGCTCCCCTCGTCGCGCTACCGGGGTCACCGTAGCCGGGGCAGTGTCTTCGCCCCTGACCTCGGGCGACCTTCGGGAGGACGACTTCCGCCATAGACTCGTACTGCGGAGGTAGTACGCCCGATTGCGTGCTCAAGGACGACGACGCCGCCCCCCTCCCGAAGGCATCGTTGGGGCCATGGACGCCGACCGATCGCCGCAGCGGAGGACACCGTGAGTGCCCTCGCGCTGTCGGTGCTTCTCTCACTCGTCTCCGCGGTCGCCTACGCGGCCGGGGCGATCCTTCAGGAACGCGTGGCCACCACGGCGGCGCGCGCTCCCTACGCCCCGTTGCGCAGCGGCCGCTGGTGGACGGCGGTGGCACTCAACGGCGTCGGCGCGCTGCTGCACGTGGCGGCTCTGGCGTACGGGCCGCTCAGTCTGGTCCAGCCGCTCGGCGCCCTCACCATCGTATTCGCCCTGCCCATGGCCGCCCTGTTCGTGCGCCGCAAGGCGGGGCCGACCGCGTGGCGGGGCGCCGTCATGGCCACGGCCGGGCTGGCCGGGCTGCTGTCGCTGACCGGCAACGCCGACGCCCAGACGCCGGCCGGCGCCGAGCGGCTCGCCCTCGCGGTGACGACGGCGGGAGCGGTGGCCGTGCTCTTCGTGGCCGCCCGGCGGGTGCACCGCCCGGTGGTGCGCAGTGTGATCCTGGCCGGCGCGGCAGGTGTGGCCTTCGGTATCGCCTCGGTGTTCACCAAGACCGTCGCGGTCGACTGGACGGCCGGCGCGCCCCAGGCCCAGCTGCCGAGCATGCTGGTGATCGCGGCGCTGGCGGCCACTGGACTGCTGCTTTCGCAGGCCTCCTACCGGGGCGCAGGACTCGCCGCACCGCTGGCCACCGTCACAGTCGTCAACCCGGTGATCGCGGCAGCGGTGGGCATCACGCTCTTCGGCGAGACCTTCCGGTACGGCGTGACGGGCACGGTGCTGGCGCTCGGATGCGGCGTGACGGCGGCGGGCGGGCTGGTCCTCCTCACGACGGAACGGCTGGCGCAGCGGTCCTCCGCCGACGGCTCCTCCGCGGACGCCTCAGACCGTGACGCCATGCGCACGCAGGTAGGCCACGGGGTCGATGTCCGATCCGTACCCGGGGCCCGTTCGCACCTCGAAGTGCAGATGCGGTCCGGTGCTGTTGCCCGTGGATCCGGACCTGCCTATCCGCTGCCCTCCGCCGACTTTCTGGCCGTCCCGCACGGTGAGCGCGGAGAGGTGGGCGTACTGGCTGTACTTCCCGTCTCCGTGCCGGACGACGACCTGGTAGCCGTACGCTCCGGCCCACCCGGCCGAGACGACCTCCCCCGGGGCGACCGCCCTGACCGAGGTACCGGTGGGGACGGGGAAGTCGACGCCGGTGTGGTAGCCGCTGGACCAGGATGCGCCGGCCGCGCGGTACGGGGTGCTGGGCCCTGCCGCGACGGGGGCGGAGAAGCCGGCCGACTGCACGGTCTGCTTCGATGAGGACGCCGGGGCGGTCCGCTGCTTCTGCTTGGGCGGGGCCTTGGCGGGCCGGGGCTGTGCCGGCCTCGTCTCGGCGGGTCCTGTCTCCGCGGCTCCTGTCTCCGCGGGACTCGTCCGCGCGGGCGGGGCCGGCTTGTCCAGCAGACGCAGGATGAGCCGCTGACCGGGGTAGATCAGATGGGGGTCGCTGCCGATGACCTTGCGGTTGGCGTCGTACAGCTGCTGCCAGCCGCCCCCGACCCGCTGCTCGTCGGCGATCCCCGACAGGGTGTCACCACCTTCGACCGTGTAGGCCCTGCCGGTACCCGCGGGCTGGTCGGCAAGCTTCCCCGGCTGCTTCTGCTGCGTGGCCTGCTTCGGCTGCGCGGCCCGCTTCGACGGCTGTGCCTGCTGTGTCTTCCGTCTCGGCTCGGGCGCGATGTCGGGAGCGTCCCCACCCCGGGTGAGGCCCGCCCGTACCGAGCACACCGGCCACGCCTGCGGCCCCTGGCCCTTCAGCACCTTCTCGGCGATCGCGATCTGCTGGTCCCTGGTGGCCAGATCCGCCCGCGGCGCGTAGGCCGTACCGCCGTACTCCTGCCATGTGCTCTGGCTGAACTGGAGCCCGCCGTAGTAGCCGTTGCCCGTATTGATCTTCCAGTTGTCGGTGGACTCACAGGCCGCCACCTTGTTCCACACATCCACCGACGCGGCGTCTGCCGTGCCCGCCCCGACGAGCGGCAGCACCATACCGGCGCCTCCCGCCGTCACCGAGAGTGAAGCACGGTTGATACTGCTCGGCTGGTACCGGCGGTGTCGACCCCGAACGGCCATGGGGAGCCCCCTCCAAGACATCAGGAGCCGCAAAACTAGACGCTGCGAACAGGCCATGACAAGACGGTCTTCGGCCACCAAAGGCTCCCCGAGTACGGCCCGTTGATCGCTCCCGGCCCTGCAAGCAGCCCGTGCCGGCGGCCGGAGGGGTAGCGTCGCACGCGTACGCACTCCGACGGACCGCAGGAGCACGGCATGAGCAACACAGCCCAGATCGGTGTCACGGGGCTCGCGGTGATGGGCCGCAATCTCGCCCGCAACTTCGCACGCAACGGCTTCACGGTCGCCGTGCACAACCGCACTTACGCCAGGACCGGGAGCCTTGTCGAGGAGTTCGGTGACGAGGGCGCGTTCGTGCCGGCCGAGACGGCCAAGGAATTCGTCGCCGCGCTGGAGCGCCCCCGACGCCTGATGATCATGGTCAAGGCGGGCGAGCCCACGGACGCCGTGATCCGGGAGTTCGCCCCGCTCCTCGAGCCGGGCGACGTCATCATCGACGGCGGGAACGCCCACTTCGCCGACACCCGGCGGCGCGAGAAGGAACTGCGCGAGCAGGGCATCCACTTCGTCGGCGTCGGTGTCTCGGGCGGCGAGGAGGGCGCGCTGCACGGACCGAGCATCATGCCCGGCGGCTCGGCCGAGTCGTACACGTCACTCGGCCCGCTGCTTGAGAGGATCGCCGCGAAGGCGGCGGACGGCAGCCCCTGCACCACGCACATCGGTCCGGACGGCGCCGGTCACTTCGTCAAGATGGTGCACAACGGCATCGAGTACGCGGACATGCAGCTGATCGCCGAGGCCTACCACCTGCTGCGGGACGTGGCCGGCTACAGCCCGGCGAAGATCGCCGAGACGTTCCGCACCTGGAACACCGGCAGGCTCGACTCGTATCTCATCGAGATCACCGCGGAGGTGCTGGCGCACACCGACGCCGCCACCGGGAAGCCCTTCGTCGACATCGTCGCGGACCAGGCCGAGCAGAAGGGCACCGGCCGCTGGACCGTGCAGATCGCGTTGGACCTCGGTGTGCCCGTGTCGGGCATCGCCGAGGCCGTGTTCGCCCGCTCGGTCTCCGGGCACTCCGACCTGCGTAATGCCTCGCGTGGGCTGGCCGGCCCCCGGGCGCAGGCACTCGGGGAGGCGGACGCGGCGCGGTTCGCCGATCAGGTCGAGCAGGCGCTGTACGCGTCGAAGATCGTGTCGTACACGCAGGGCTTCCACCAGATCCAGGCGGGCAGCGAGGCGTACGACTGGAGCGTCGACCCGGGCGCGGTTGCCGCGATCTGGCGCGGCGGGTGCATCATCCGGGCCGCGTTCCTGGACCGCATCAAGGCCGCGTACGACGCTCAGCCGGCCCTGCCGAGCCTGCTCTCCGACAAGACCTTCGCGGACGAGATCGGCGCCGCTCAGGACGACTGGCGCGCGGTGGTCGTGGCCGCCGCCCAGCAGGGTGTGCCGACGCCGGGATTCTCGGCCGCGCTCGCTTACTACGACGCGCTGCGTGCCGAGCGGCTGCCGGCGGCCCTCACCCAGGGCCAGCGCGACTTCTTCGGCGCACACACCTACCGGCGCACGGACCGGGAGGGGTCGTTCCACACTCTCTGGGGCGGCGACCGGTCCGAGGTCGAGGCCGGCTGACCGAACGGGTCAGCTCAGCGGTCCGGGCTGTGGGCTCGGCTCCGGTACGGGGTCGGGCCCGGGCGGATGCGGTACCGGGTCCGGTGTCGGGTACGGCGGCGGACCCGGGGGCGGCGGCACCGGTCCGGGCAGCGGCCCGGGGTCCGGTCCGCCCGGCCCGGGCGGCGGAGTGGGCACGGGAGGTACGGGGTCGGGGGGCGGCTGGGTCATGACGGCCTTCCGGTGGTCGGGGAGCGGGCCTTCTCGCCCACTCTCACCCCCTGCGGCTGCCCTCGCCCGTCAGGTCCACTCGTCGCGTACGCCGTTGGAGTTCAGTCCTTCGTACGGCGCAGACGGACGACCGGGATGTCCCGCGCGGTCTTCTTCCGGTAGCTCTCGTACGGGGCGAAGAGTTCCGCGAGGTGCGGCGGGACCCGGGCCTTGTCCTCGGGACCGAGGGTCTCGGCGCGGGCGGCGAAGCGCTCGGTGCCGACCCGGCGCCGGACGTCCGGCTCAGCCTCCAGGTTGACGTACCACAAGGGGTGCCTGGCCGAGCCGCCGTTGGACCCGACGATCAGGTAGTCGTCGCCGTCCCGGCCGTAGATCAGCACGGTGCGCCGCCACTGCCCGGTGCGGCGGCCCCGGTGGTCGAGCAGCAGGCACGGCGCGCCCTGCACGGTGGTGCCCTGGGTGCCTGCCGCCGGACTCCTCATACAGACGTGCCTGCCGGGCCACCCAGCCCTCGGGACTGATCGCGACTTCCTCGTCCTGGGCCATGCCACTCCTGAAGCCCGTACCGCACACCCGGCCTGTGGCCGCCAACGGCCTTCACCCTAGGCCGGGTTGCCGCCGGACGCACAGCTGCGGACGATGCCGGCCGCCGCGCGCAGCCCGGGACGCGGGCTGGACAGTACGGGCACGCCGGGGGCGGCCATCGTGGCGGCCGCCGCCATCGACGCCTGGGCCAGCACGATCGCGTCCGCCTCCGCGTGCACCGCGTTCACCGTCTCGGCCACCACGCCGAGATATCCGGTCCGGTCGCCCGTCTCGAACCGTTCCCAGGCTCCTTCGGCGAGCCGGGTGCGTACGTCGGCCGAGCGGCCGGCCCGCGCCGCCTCCTCGCGGATCAGCGCGACGGTCGGCTCCAGGGTGCTCCGCAACGCGGCGATCACGACGATCCGCACAACGGGCCGGCCTGGCGCCGCTGCCACCGCATCGGCGGCCATCGGCCGGTCCACGCGCAGGACGGGCGCCCCGATCGCCGAGGCGGCCGCCTCGGCGACACCGCCGATGGTCGAGCAGGTACACAGGAACGCCGTCGCGCCCCCGGCGACCGCCGTGCCCAGCACGGCACGGATGTCGGCGGCGACGGCGTGGGGACCGTCCGTGCGAGCCCGGTCGAGCAGCTCCTCGTGCACCAGATGGCGCAGCCCGAGACCGGGGTGGTCCGCCTCCGCGAGTGCGTCGAAGACGGGGACATGGACGGGCGAGGTGTGAAGCAGATGCAGCATGGCCGGCACGGTCACCGCTCTGGCGGAGGCGTCACTGCCCGGGCACCAGCGCGCGGGCGTGCGGGCTACGTTCGGTGTCGGTGCCCGGGACGGGGGCCGAGGTGTCGGCTCCGAGCGCGACGATCCGGTTGTCGGCGTCGACGTGGACGACCCGGGGTACGAGCGTGCGTGCCTCCGCGTCCTCGACCTGGGCATAGCTGATCAGGATGACCAGGTCGCCGGGGTGGACGAGGTGGGCTGCCGCGCCGTTGATGCCGATGACGCCCGAGCCCCGCTCGCCCTCGATCACGTACGTCTCCAGGCGGGCGCCGTTGGTGATGTCGACGATGTGGACGAGCTCGCCGGGCAGCAGATCCGCCGCCTCCATCAGATCGGCGTCGACCGTGACCGACCCGACGTAGTGCAGGTCGGCCTGGGTGACCGTGGCCCGGTGGATCTTGGACTTGAACATGGTACGAAGCACGGAGACACTCCCGATTTGTCTGCTCCCTGCCTGCTTCATGCAGGTCAGGGGCGTCGTTCACTGTACATCGGCATGCCTTCGACTCGAAGACTTTCCACAACATCGTGCGCCGTGGCAAGCAGGCTTCTCACCTGCGCGATCTGCGCAAATCAAGCTGCCGCGAAGCCGTCGAGCAGGAGCATGTACGGAAATCTGTCTCGGACTGATGCTGATTTTATGCTGACTTTCCTGATGGATCGTCAGGCAAGCGAGGGCCTCCAGCGAGTTACTGGGACTGCTGCACGATCGGGTGACAGGCCGGTTTTATGCAGCGAGTGCTGCGTGAGAAGCCATGATGGTCTCGTACTCGACGGGGTCAATCGACCCAGACGGACCTGGCGGTTTCGGCGACGTCCGTGCGGCGCAGCCACTTGTTCAACGAAGCCGGGCGGACCCTGAAGTCAGCGGCAACCTGTTCCAGGGTGACGCCCGGTTCGCGGTTACGCGCGACCCGCACGACGTCCTCGCGGAACTCATTGGGATACGGCTTGGGCATTGCTCCATCCCTCAGCCTGCCTGATGGCAAGCCAGGTCAGATGTGCCCCAGCCCTGCAGTAGTCCCACCTGACGTTCGGGGAGGATTCCTCCCGCGCACACACCGGCACCGCACCCCGCGCCATGGCCGGCCTGCGCAACCTGGTCCTCGCCCCCCGACTCGACGGCTGGACGAACATCGCCCACAGGACTCCGCCACCACAACCGCCCCTCGATACCCTGGGCATCAGCTGACACACCAATACCAAACAGGTATCCTGCGCATCACGCCGCAACCCGACCCATCACGAGAATGACGCGGCCCTGCTTCCTGGCCTGGCTGTCCGCGCACTTCCTACCCGGCGGCCCCCGCGTTCCGGATCACCCGACCACGTTCGGGAGAACCGCGGCGCGGCAGACCTCCACCTTCCTGCCGAGGCGCTCGACGCCCTCGACGAGGCGCTCCCGCCGCCCAGCGGGCCCACGCCCCTGGAGATGCTCTGAAGGAGCTGACAAGATGGCGCGCCCCCGCTCGTCGTCGGAATGGGGGGTTCGCTGCGCACCCCGTCGACCAGCCTCACCGCACTGTGTGTGGCGGTCGAGGGGGCTGCTGATGCGGGCGCCGACACCCAGGTGATCGACCTCAAGCGGTTGGATCTTCCGTTCTACACGTCCGAGCACGGGATCCCTGCGTCCGCCCGCCGGCTTGCGGACACCGTTCAGGCCGCCGACGCCCTGCTGTGGAGCAGCCCGACGTACCACGGGTCGGTCAGCGGCGCGTTCAAGAACGCGGTGGACTGGCTCGCTCTCCTGGCCGACCACAGCAACAAACCCGTGGGGATGCTGACGACCGCCGGTGGAGTGCAGGGCCTGCAGGCGATCAACGCGATGGAGTTCATCGTGCGGTCGCTGCGCGGCTGGGCGGTGCCGCTGGTGTTCGCGGTCCCGCGGTCCTCCCGGGTCTTCGATGGCGAAGGACGCCTCACCGACCAGGCGGTCGCGGACCAATTGCGCGGCCTCGGCGCGGAGGTGACCAGGGCGGCCCTGCAGTCCCGGGCGGAGGGCACGGTGCGACTACGCGCAGGAGCGGCCGTCCGGGGCCGTCCGGGACTGAACCCGGCCCTGTCGCGCAGGGGCGCCGGGGGTCGTCCTTCCTCAGGGCCCGGTCCGCCCCACAGGCCGCCGGTGCTCGCCGCGCGCCCCGGAGCGCCCGGGCGGGAAGTGCGGCAGCACGTGCTCGGCCAGTTCGTCGATCACGTCGGCGACCGGGCGGCGGCTGTGCTTGAAGTTGATCATCAGCTGGTCGATGCCGACGTCCTGCCAGGCCCGCATCATCGCCAGGAACGACACCCGGCCCACCGAGAAGCCCTGGTGGATACGCCGGGGCAGGGCCAGCGGGTCCTCGGTCAGGTCCAGATAGGTGGCCTGGGCGTACGGCTTGAACCCACCGTCGTCGCCTCGGGTCAGCTCCCGCCACCGCGCGATGTTCTCGGCCTGCTGCTGGAGCGGCGGGGTGTAGTACAGCCAGCCGTCCGTGTGGTCGGCGATCCACCGGACGTCCTGCCTGCCGCGTCCCGTCATCAGTACGGGGATCCGCCGGTACACCGGCTTGGGCAGCAGATCGGTGCCGCGCATCCGGCCGAGCGGCGAGTCCACGTGCGGGAAACGGTGCTCGAGGACGACACGGAAGTACTCCAGCGACTGCCGGAACCTCTCGGCCCGGCCGTCCAGGTCCTGACCGAAGGCCGGGAACTCCACGGGCCGGTCACCGGTGGCCACCCCGAGCAGGAGCCGTCCGCCTGACAGCTGGTCCACCGAGGCGGCCGCCTTGGCGGTGTGCAATGGGTGCCGCAGCGGCATCACGATGCTGGCGGTCCCCAGTGTGATCGAGGTGGTGCAGGCGGTGAGCCGCCCCAGGTACACCCACGGGTCGAAGACCTGCCCGGTGTCCCCGAAGCTCGGGTCCAGCAGCGGCACGTCACGGACCCACACCGAGGCGAAGCCGGCCCGCTCGGCCTGCTGGATCCGCTCGATGTGCCCGGCCAGGGACGGCACGGGCCCGTCGAAGCCCTCCAGGGGCGTGATGGCGCCCACGGTCATCCTGCCGCCGGGATACGCTCTGGCCATGGCCGCGTGCTCGGAGAACGGCCGCTGCGCCCCGCCTTCGACGTCCACGGGTGCGCCGGCTGAGGGAACTGTCGGTTGTGTGATGCGATCCTCCGGCGATTCCATGCCGAGTCCGGGTCCGCATCGGACGCGTGCTGAGGTTGCACAACCGGAGGTCCTCGCGCATCCCCTCGCCGACGTAGCGCCGACGTTCCGACAGGAGTTCGCTCTGCGCGCCGTGTGGCGGGACGCAGGAGACGAACGTGGTGCTGTGGGGGTCCTCGACCAGTGTGACGGTGGCCGCCGTGAGTACGGCCGGTTCCGTCTCCTCGATGATGGCGCCGACCTCGTCGGTGATGGCTCCTTCTAGCCCGGGGCGCCGACGAGAGCCTCGAAGTCCCGGGGCAGCTGGGATATTACGTGGCGGAACTCGCCATCACTGACCGCGTCCCTCAGGGTGCTCAGCTCCGCCCTTACGCCCTCGCGGGCCTCGTCCGGGCTCACCCCTGCTCGCCTGCTCACCCGATTGATGAACTCGTCGAGTCCGAAGGGCTCGGCCTCCGGAGTGGGAGAGACCAGCGGTTCCTGCAGCGGCTTGGGCAGTTCGGACGCGAGGTCCTCCGCCTCACCCCTGGTGAGCCGCTCGGCCAGAGTTTCCAGGGTGGCGCGGGTGAGAGGCTCCGCCTTCTCCGGGGGGACAGGGGCGCGCCGGGTGATGGTGTCGAGGAAGGTGTTGTAGTCCATGAGCCGTCCTTTTTCTGAAGCTTTGCAACTGCCTGGCGTGGGACCTGAGACAGGTACCGAAGGGTGCGTCGAGCGTGTGAGGGTGGCGGGCTGATGCGCGTCATGGTGCATGCGCCTCAGCAGAGGCCGAGTGAAATCGGACATTTCCATGTTCCGGATGTGGGCCACACCCTGCCTGCTCCCGGCGGGAGGAAAGGCGGCGGGCTCGGTAGGCCTCCGAGCACAAGTGCAGACGGCCTCCGTTACGGCAAAGGGGACGTCGGCGCCGGTCTGCCGGATGTGCGTCAGGGCGCCGTGCCTGTGGGCGCGGTCGGCTTTCCCGCCGTCGCGTTTCCGGCCGGCCCGTTCGGCGTCGAGAGCGTTCGACGGCGGCGAGCTGTCGGGCGATGTCCATCAGCCCCACTTCCAGGTCGATGGACCGTGGGGGCACGGCCGGCGCGGCTCTCACACCAAGAGATGGGCATGACCTCGTCAGACACCGTGCTGGCCGACCCCAGCTTCCTCCAAGGCCCTCGAAGCCGACATGTGACGCTCGAGGTGATTGGCTGCTCTGGTGTGCTGAGGCGCTGCAACGCCGTGCAGCTTCCTGCGGAGGGACGGCCGTACGGCTGGCCGGGGGATGCCTGCGCATTTCACGCTGCTCTGCCAGGGTATGACGGGCAACACCTCGCGAGCGATATCCGCCACCAGCTGGAACGCAGCATGGCGACGCGCGCGACCCTGCGCCCCGAACCCGGCCGACCGGTACTCAGCCCCTCGCACCGTCGTCAGGAGCGCGCGAGCCGGGCCGCGAGATAGGGCGCGGTGGCGCTGCGGCGGGCCCTCGCCACCTTGGCCGGCGGGCCCGCCGCGACCACCCGCCCGCCCGCGTCGCCGCCGCCCGGCCCGAGGTCGATGACCCAGTCGGCGGTGGCGATCGTGTCCAGGTCGTGCTCGACGAGGACGACCGTGTTGCCGGCGTCGACGAGCCGGTGCAGCTGTCGCAGCAGCAGCGCGATGTCCGAGGGGTGCAGCCCCGCCGTCGGCTCGTCGAGCAGGTAGAGCGCGTGCCCGCGGCGGGCTCGCTGCAGTTCGGTGGCCAGTTTGATGCGTTGCGCCTCACCACCGCTGAGTTCCGTCGCGGGCTGGCCCAGCCGCAGGTACCCCAGTCCCACCTCGCGCAACGTCTCCAGACTGCGGGAGGCGGCCGGGACGTCGGACAGGAACTTGGCGGCGGCGTCGACGGACAGCGCCAGCACTTCCGCGATGTTCTTGCCGTGGTAGGTGACTTCCAGCGTTTCGGCGTTGTACCGGGCGCCCTGGCAGGTCGGGCACGGCGCGTAGGTGCCGGGCAGGAACAGCAGTTCCACCGCGACGAACCCTTCGCCCTGGCAGGTCTCGCACCGCCCTTCGGGCACGTTGAAGGAGAACCGCCCGGCCGAGTAGCCGCGCGCCCTGGCCTCGTCCGTTGCCGCGTACAGCTTGCGCACCGCGTCGAACAGCCCCGTGTACGTGGCCAGGTTGGACCGGGGAGTTCGGCCGATGGGCCGTTGGTCGACCCGGACCAGGCGGTCGAACGACTCGACCCCCGACGCGTCCTGGACGTCGACCTCCAGGTGCGCCTCGTCGGGCTCCTCGGGTACGAGTCCGAGGTGGCCGCGGACGACCTCGGCGAGCACCTGCGTCACCAGCGTCGACTTTCCGGAACCGGACACGCCCGTCACCGCCGTCAGTACGCAGAGCGGTACGTCGACGGACACGTCGTGCAGATTGTGGCGGGAGACGCCGCTCAGGTGCAGCCAGCCGTGCGGTGTGCGCGGGCGGTGATCGAGCGGCTGGGCGCGCCCGAACAGGTACTGGCTCGTGGCCGACTCCCCGACCCGCTCAAGACCGGCGACCGGGCCGCTGTACAGCACGCGTCCGCCGCCCTCGCCCGCGCCGGGGCCGATGTCGACCACCCAGTCCGCCCGCCGTACGACGTCCATGTCGTGCTCCACGACGAACAGCGAGTTGCCCGCCGCCTTGAGGCGGTCCAGCACGTCCAGCAGCGGTTCCGCGTCAGCCGGGTGCAGGCCCGCGGAGGGTTCGTCAAGGACGTAGACGACGCCGAACAGCCCCGAGCGCAGCTGGGTGGCGATCCGCAGGCGCTGCGCCTCGCCGGGCGACAGGGTCGTCGAGCGGCGCCCGAGGCTGAGATATCCGAGGCCCAGGTCGAGCAGTACGTCGATCCGGGCGACCAGATCGCCGCAGATCCGGACCGCGACCTCGGTCGTCTCCCCGGATCGGGCGGTCGACGTGGTGGCGTCGGCCTCGGACCGCCCGGCGACGGGCCGCAGCAGCGCCACGACCTCGGTGAGCGGCATCGCGTTGATCTCGGCGATGGAACGTCCGGCGAAGGTCACGGCGAGCGCCTCGGGCCGCAGTCCGCTGCCGTGACACTCGGGGCAGGGCACACTCCTGACGAACCGGAGCGCCCGTTCGCGCATCTTCTCGCTCTTGGAGTCGGCGAGGACGTGCATGACGTGCTTGCGGGCGCTCCAGAACTTGCCCTGGTAGCCGTAGTCGACGCGGTCCTCCTCCGGCTCGATGTACACGGAGGGCTGCTCGTCCGTGTACAGCAGCCAGTCCCGGTCCTTCTTCCTGAGCCTGCGCCACGGTCGGTCGATGTCGATCCCCAGGCCTTTCACGACACTGCGCAGGTTGGCTCCCTGCCAGGCGCCCGGCCAGGCGGCGATCGCCCCCTCGCGGATGCTCAGCGAGGGGTCCGGGACGAGCAGGTCCTCGGCGACGTCGTGCACGACGCCCAGTCCGTGGCACTTCGGGCAGGCGCCGGCCGCGGTGTTGGGTGAGAACGACTCGGCTTCCAGCCGTGCGGCCCCGGGCGGATAGGTGCCGGCCCGGGAGTACAGCATGCGCAGCAGATTGGACAGTGTGGTGATGGTGCCGACCGTCGAGCGCGAGCTGGGCGACCCGCGTCGCTGCTGAAGGGCCACGGCCGGTGGCAGTCCGGTGATTTCCTGCACGTGCGGTGCGCCGACCTGTTGCAACAGCCTTCGGGCGTACGGTGCTACGGACTCGAAGTAGCGCCGCTGGGCCTCCGCGTAGAGCGTGCCGAACGCGAGCGAGGACTTGCCCGAACCGGAGACGCCGGTGAAGGCGACCATCGCGTCCCGCGGAACGTCGACGTCGATGTTGCGCAGGTTGTTCTCACTGGCGCCCCGGACATGCACGAAGGGGTCGGTGGGGTCCTTGTTCACCGTTCCTGATTACCTGATCGCGCCGGGAACCGCGCGACAGGCGCCGTCACCGGGCCCCGCTCACACGAGCATCCGAAGAGTCCCGGTATGAGCGCTCCCAGGGAACATTCGAGGGTGCTTCACCGTTGATCCGTATATGGGCGTGAAGGGAACTGTGTCCCCGGGCCTCACCCTTTGCCCATGAGGACGATCGTTCGGCTGAAGCCTTATGGAGCCCCCGCCGCGAGGCGACCGCCCTTCGCGCCCACTCTCGATCGGCCTCGGCTGGGGATCCCCCGAACCAGTCGGGGCCTTCGCCTGCTCCCCTGCCGACGCCCTTCGGCGAACGCGGTGGTTCGCCTCCCGGTGGCGCACTCGCCCCGGCGGCTCAGCCCCGGGTCGCGAGCATGCGCCCCATGGCGGCCGTGACCGAGGGCTCGACCCGGTAGTAGACCCACGTGCCGCGCTGCTCGGAGGTGAGCAGCCCGGCCTCCTCGAGCTTCTTCAGATGGTGGGAGACGGTCGGCTGCGAGACGCCCACATCGGAGATGTCGCACACGCACGCCTCGCCGCCCTGGTGCGAGGCCACCGCCGAGAACAGGCGCAGCCGGACCGGATCGCTGAGCGCCTTGAACATCGCCACGGTCCGCTCGGCTCCTCAGCGGTCAGGGGTCGTTCGGTCAGGGCGGGCAGCACGGCACCGGAGACCTCGGGCTCCAGCAGCGGCAGCGCCTTGATGTTCGACACCTGTCTATGTTGCACATGTCGAACCAGCGCGGACCGCCCGCTTTCCGGCCCCTGGCCGACGTACGGCAGGCGTCGCCCGCGCCGGCCGGGACCGGATCGTCGGCTCCGGCCGCGAGGAGCAGCCCTTCACCGTTCACGTCGGCACCGCCGACGGCCGCCAACCGGCCGTGGCGGTTGGCGCCGAGCTTGTCGAAAGCCCTGGCGGCCGCGGGTGGCGTCCGATTTGTGTCAAGCGAGGCCGACTTCGACAAGATCAAGACGGTTCGCGCGAACGTCATGCCATGGGAGGGGGCGGCGTCCCACCGCGGTGCGAAACCGCCGCCCAGCCTCCGTCCCAACCCTTGCTCTATCTATCGAAATTCGATAGATTCCCATCGCAACTCGATGGAAGGGTGGGTCATGGGAAAGCTGGCAGTGCGTGCGCTTCGTGCCGTGCTCGTGGTGGTGCTCGCCGGCACCGTGTTCGTACAGGCATTGATGGTGTGGGTGTTGGTCAGCGCGAGCGACCCGGAGGACGGGTCGCTCCCGCTGACCCCGCTGCGCGTGATCACGATCCTGGGCATGGTGTCGGTCCAGGTCGCCCTGGTCTGCGTATGGCGGCTGGTGACGATGGTGCAACGCGGAACCGTGTTCTCCCAGGCCGCCTTCCGGTACGTGGACGGCGTGATCGGCGCGATCGTGGCGGCTGCCCTGTTGTGGTTCGCGGTCACGGTCCTCAATGCGCCGGGCCAGCGGGCCGACCCGGGCGTCACCGTCATCATGGGCGGGGTTGGCGTGGCCATCCTGGGGGTCGCGCTCATCGTGCTCGTGCTGCGGATGCTGCTCGCCCAGGCCGTTGCGCGCGACGTCGAAGCGTCGCAGATGCAGGCCGAGTTGGACGAGGTGATCTGATGCCTATCGTCGTCGACATCGACGTGATGCTGGCCAGGCGGAAGATGTCCGTGGGCGAGCTCGCGGACCGCGTAGGGATCACGCCCGCCAATCTGGCGGTACTCAAGAACGGCCGCGCCAAGGCGGTGCGCTTCGCGACGCTCGCCGCGCTCTGCGAGGTGCTCAAATGCCAGCCGGGCGACCTGCTGCGCTGGGAGGCCGAGGATGCCGCGGGCGGATGACGTGCCCCAGGGCTGGCCGTGGATCGCCGATCACCCGCAGCACCGTCCTGACCCCGTTGGGCAGATTCCGGTTGACCTGCACCACACCGTTCCTGTCGATGATCGCGACCTGCGAACGTGACCTCCCCACAAAAACCCCCGTCCTTCCAGCGCAGAAGGGCGGGGGTTCGTCGTTGGGCCGGCAGCCAGGGCTTCGCCGTAGTCGCACGCCCCGATCCGTGACGACTGATCAGTTCGACGGGGGTACTCGACGTAGGCGAGAAGACCAACGAGATCCCCTGCTTCCAGCCTGTGCTGGAGACCGAACACGCTGCCCCATGGCTGACCCTGCCGGCACATTCTGCTGGGAGACGCTTGTGGGGCTTCGTTACCACGCGGGCAGCGCGGGCTGTTGCGGAGACGACGGCACGCTTCCAAAGCCTCCGTCATCCGCGCAGCAGCTCACCGGGCCTCACCTGCGCGCACAGAGGTGGCTCCGCTTCTCCCTCGTATGCCAGATGGAGTTCGTGTCGTGCCCGGGTTGCCAGAACGTAATACGTCATGCGCAGGGCGGCCGAGGTGGGATCGACCGCCGCGTCCGTATGCGTGTCAGGGATGACGACAGTGTCGAAGCCCAGCCCTTTGGCACTTGCCCGGTGGACGAGCACGATCCCCGGGCGGCCGAGGTCCAGCGTGCGGTAACGGCCTTGTGTCGCTCGGGCCCGGGAGGTGTACAGCTGCGGTTTGAGCCGGGGTGCTCTGCGCTCCAGACTGCCGAGCAGTGAGAACTGGGTGCGGGTGGAGTTCACGATCACGCCGATGCTCTGCTGCGGGTGCCTCTGCGCCAGAAGGATCAGCAGGTCGGCCGCGCCGCCGTGCGGCAGACGGTGCAGGCGCGGGGGCGGCCCCTCGCGATCCGGGAGGTCAGGCAGACCGGTCCCCGTGTGGAAGTGGGCAGCGAAGGAGGCGATCTGGCGTGTGTTGCGATGGTTGCCGTCAAGGGTGAGACGTGTACATCGACCCAGCCTCTCGGCGATCTCTGCGAGCGTGGAGTTGGCGTCGGTCAGCCGCTGGCACTCGTCCGCGAACACCGTTGTTCGCGCTCCGAGCAGACGGGAAAGGCGATAGAACTCCGGGGGCAGGTCCTGGCCCTCGTCGACGACCAGGGTGAGTTCGCGCACCGGGCCGGTCTCCACGGCACGGTCGTAAAAGGCCGGCCAGTCGAACCAGCCGTCCGTACCGCGCGGAGGCTGTCCGCCGTACCACTCGGTGAGCCAGGCGTGTGCGGTCGCCACGCGCACGCTGCGGTCCGCCGGGCCGAGCACGTGTACGGCCGCGGCCAGTGGCTGGCGGAGCAGGTTGGAGCGAGTCAACAGGACCACCGGGGTTCCGGTGAGGGCGAGCATGATGGCCCTTTGGACTGCGAGGAGGCTCTTGCCGCTGCCGGGCGGGCCGCTGATCAGGTGATTGCCGTCGAAGGGGAGCGTGTCGAGGCAGGAGCGCTGTTCGGGCACGAGATCGAGGTAGGTGAGGGTCACATCTGCTCCAGGGCATTGACAGCGGCGCTCCGGGCCGCCGTCACGATCGACTCCAGGTAGCCGGGTACCTGTTCGCCGCCGACGACGAGAGCGCGGTCGAGAAGGGTGTTGCCGGTCTCGCAGCTCGTCTCGGGCAGCAGGGCGCAGGCGTGGCAGGCCGCGCGATTGAGGTTGCCGAAGCCCTGGCCGGTGTGTTCGGCGCACAAGGGGTCGGCGGAGCACCAGGCGGCGGCTTCGGTCATCCGCAGCAGGGTCTCGGCGAGGCGCGGCGGCTCGCCCTGCTGCACGAGCCCGCCGAGGGTGCCTTCGGCGTCTCCCGCGGCGGTGTAGACGAGGATGCCGTACTGGTCTTTTTCGGGGCGTGCGTAGACGCGTTCGCGCAGGCTGGCCGTCGTGTAGCCGGATTCGAAGGAGAGCTGGCGGATCAGCAGGTGGGCGAGAGTGTGCAGGAGGACGAAGCGCGGGGAGAGTTCTTCCCCGGTCAGGGCTTGAAGCCGTTCCTTCTGGAAGGAGCGGTCGAGGTCGGCGCGCATGCCCGCGACGCGTCGGCGCACCTCTGGGCCGCCTTCCCATGCGGTGAGTTCGTCCTTGCTGAGGGTGAGGAGGACGCCTTCTCCGAAGACTTCGACGGCTGGGAGCCATTTGAGGCGCCGGGCGGTGTCGGCGGGGACGAGCGCCGCGTCCGGAGAGACCCGCCTGAAGCCGGACAGTGCGCGTACCTCGCGCAAGCGGTCGGCGAGCACGATCCGGCCGATGCGGCGGTGCAGGCCGGCCCAGGGTTCGGCGGTCTCCTGTCCGAGTCCGAGGGTGGTCTCGCGCAGTGCGAAGTCCCGGGTGGCGGGCGGGGCCGGCGCGGTGAAGGCGGCCCACTCCTCGCGGCTGAGGTCGGGGCGGGCGGGCGCAGTGGGCGGGTCGGATGATGCGACGGGCTTCGGCTGCCCCTCCTCGGCGAGCAGGGCGTCGAGGAGCTGATCGTCGGCGCCGGTGTCCTCCTGGATCATCGTGCGGAAGATGTCGGCGCGCGGGGTGCCGGCGACCCGGCAGAGTGACACCCACAGGTCGTGCTCGCGTACGCGTCCGGCGAGTTCTTCGTCTCCTTGCGACGCGGGCGCGTCCGACTCGGGGATGTCGAGCGCCGAGTGCACTACCGGGTAGTACAGGTTGCCCGCCGTGCGCTGGATGGACGGGCATGACGCACTCCGTGGCCTCGTTGGCCCGCTGCCAGGGGTTGCGCCCCGAGCAGCGCATGCCGTGTGTGCCGAGGATGTCGAGCAGGTCGCGGGAGGCCCCGCATCCCTTGACCGTGCAGGTGATGGAGAGCGCTTCGAGGCCGGAGGCGCGCTCGGACACGAGGAAGCGGAGTTTCTCGCGTTCGCCGCACTGACGCCGTTCACCTGCTTCTCGCCGCGAGTGAGCCCAGAACCACCAGTCGACGTCGCCGAGGTGTCCGGCCGCGCAGATCTGGACGAACCGCATGGGGGCGAGGGCCCGGCCGGGTGAGCAGGACGCGCAGCGGGGCGGCTGTCCCGGCTTCTCGTCGGAGATGCGCCACCGTTTCATACGACGGCACGCCCCGCAGAACAGCCAGGACGGGAAGCGGATGTAGGGCGCTCCGGGAGCGTCGGGGGTGTCGAAGCGATCGTTGGCCGTGGGGGGCGCGGCGTAGAAGCCGGTGACGCCAAGTCGATTGGCGAGCCGGTGCGACTCGACGCGCTGTTTGGCCTTCTGCGGCCAGTCGCCGATACCCGTGGCGACGAACGACTCGCCCTGGATGTCGAAGACGGCACCGACACCGAACGGCAGAACGGTCTGCGACTGGCGTACGCGGAGCGTGCGGCTCACAGGTCGGCCCCCTTCACCATCACCTGGCATTCCCGGTCGACGTTGCGCATGGAGTTCGGTGTCTCCCAAAGGCCGTAGCGCTGCTCGAAGCTTTTGATCAAGTTGGACTGTCCCTTGCCCTGGCTGCGGTAGTACAGCTCGCGGCCGTCCTTGCGGGCCGCGCGCGCGGCGTCCTCCCAGTCGGCGAGGAGTTCCGCGAGTTCCTTGCGTACGGCGTCGGCGGCATATGGTTCACCGGCGGCGGCCCGCACCGCCAGTTCCCCGACGAGGGCTTCCACTTCGGGCAGCCGGTCGAGGATGTGCCCGGCCTGGTTCTCGGCGGCGAGGCCGAGGCGGTGGCGTACAAGGATGACGAGCGCGGCGTGCAGGGCGCGCCGACGTGAGGGGACGGACCAGGGGGTGACGCTGGTCGGTTCGACGTGCCGGTAGAGGGAGCGGTGGTACACGTCGAAGGTCTCGTAGTGCGAACGGTCCCTGGGGCGGGTGGCGTTGAAGAAGGTGACGACGAGACCGGGCACGGTGTGCCGGCCGACCCGGCTCGTGGCCTGGATGTATTCGGCCGTCGTCTTGGGCTGCCCCTGCATGAGCATCAGTGCGAGCCGCTTCACGTCGATGCCGACGGACAGCATGTTGGTGCAGGGCAGGAAAGACACCGACTGCGGTTCGGTCCAGGGCTTTTCGAGCCGGTCGAGGAGGACGGGCTGTTCGGCACGCGGCAGGTTGCTGGTGAGTTCCTGTACCTGGTGGTCCGCCAGTCCCCGGATTCCCGACCCCGAATCCAGCCCTGTGAGCTGTGCGGGGATGTCATCGGCCGCGGCCGTCACCGTACGGCCGAGTTCGCGGAGGCTGTGGTGGTAGGCGACCAGCGTCCAGTAGGCGTCTCGGTGTTCCTCCGGGAGTTCGTAGGCGCCCTGGAGCATCGCGGCGGCGGTGGCGACGGCGGCGCGGCCCGCCGTGTGTCCCTGGGCCATGACGCCGAGGTAGCGGCGGCCGGGCCGGGACGTGTCGGGTTCGGCGAAGTATGAGTGCCGGGCGTCGAGTCCGGCGGGTGGGAAGAGCTGGGCGCCGCTGCCGTAGAGGGCGCGGATCTGCTGGCCGGAGCGGCGGATCGTCGCCGTGGACGCCACAACCTTGGGTCCGATGCCGGCGCGGTTGGTGCACAGCCCGAGCACTGCCGCCTCGTACAGGCCGACGGTGGTGCCGAGCGGGCCGGTGAGCAGGTGCAGCTCGTCCTGGATGACGAGTGACGGCGGCAGGTTCCCGGTTCCCGCGCCGAACAGCCGTCCCGAGCGCGGTTCCCATGCGAGCCGGGCGAACTTGTCCACGGTGCCCAGGATGAAGGTGGGCGGGCGGTCGTACAGCTGCTCGTCGACGACGGCGACGGGCAGCTCGTCATGGAAGGCGCACTCCTCGCGCGGGCAGTAGAAGGTGAACGAGTCGGCGGTGGCGCGTACTCCGTAGTCCCCGATGTCGGGCGACTTGTGGGCGGGCATGATGCGTGTGCCGCACCACGGGCAGCGGTCGAGGATGAAGACGTCGTCGGGCCGGGCGGCACCGCGCACGTCGTCGAAGACCGCGCGTGCTTTCTCGTACGAGTTCGGGGAGGTGGCCTCGCCCACCCACAGGCCGATGGAGAAGGGCTCGTCCCCGTAGGGAGCCGGGTCGGCGCGGCGCAGCGTCTCCAGAGCGCAGATGGTGGTGGCCGCGCGTTGGAACTGCTGGGTGGTGAGCAGACTCAGGGTGTAGCGGCTCAGCACCGCGGTACCCCCACCGCCCTCCTCGCCCCGGCGGAGCACCATGGCGAACGCGGCCAGTAGAAGATAGGCCTCCGTCTTTCCGCCGCCGGTCGGGAACCAGATCAGGTCGGCCGTCGCCCGGTCGCGGTGCCGGGGGTCTGCCACTCCGTCCAGGGCGAGCAGGAAGAACGCGAGCTGGAAGGGCCGCCATACGGCGTCCGGGCTCGGCTCCGGATCGAGGAGCAGCGCGTCGCGGCGGGCGCGGCGTTCCCCTGCCTGATCGCGGGCGGAGTGCCGCATCTGGAGGGCCATCGCACGGTTCGCGGTGCGGAAGGCGTGCAGCAGCTCGGGCCGCGCCGGGTCGCAGAGGGTGCGAACGCCGGACTCGATCCGGGTGACGGCGGCGTTGATGCGGGCCAGGACTCGGTCGGCGGCCTCTCGGCCCCACGCGGGGACCTCGGTGTTCAGCTGTCCCACGTACCAGG
This sequence comes from Streptomyces sp. NPDC051219, assembly GCF_040682335.1. Classification (NCBI taxonomy): domain Bacteria; kingdom Bacillati; phylum Actinomycetota; class Actinomycetes; order Kitasatosporales; family Streptomycetaceae; genus Streptomyces; species Streptomyces sp. NPDC051219. The sequence goes on along the minus strand of NZ_JBFBAS010000018.1, from coordinate 81,075 downwards.
CTCGGTAGTCGGCGGCGAACTCCGCAAGCTCCTCGTGAAGTTGGACGAGGGGCACGGCGGGATCGGCGAGGTGGAGTACGTTCAGTACGGGGGATCCGGTGAAGCCGGCAGCCCGGACGCCGCTGACCTCAGCCTCAGGCATGACGGCGGCCTTGATAGCCACTACCGCCCGTTCGCCGCGCTCGTCGTGCGAGGCATATCGTTCCTCGACCGCGCAGCCATGGCCGACGGCGTGTGTGCGGACGTGCCGGTACTGCAGAAGCAGTTCCTGTTCCTCCGGGTCACGGCTGGCCAGCCGCACGCTCGGGTAGGGCAGGACATCGCCGTCCGCGGGCCGCGCTTCCAGTTCGACCTGGAAGAGCATCCGCTCCCATTGCGCGGCCTTGCCGAGCGCCTGTTCGTGGTGGGCGGTGTTGACCAGGGCTACGGTGACGAGCTGTCCGGAGCCAAAGGCGCGCCTGCGGATGCGGATTTCGGCACGTCCGTCGAGCACGGGGACGTGGTCCCGGTCGGGTCCGAGCGCGTGGGTCTCCTCGGGCAGGGGGACGCGTTCCCAGCGGCGGCCCCGCCCCCCGGTGGCGGCGAGAGTCTTGTAGCGGGCTCCGGCGCAGCGGACGTCGACGGTCGTGGCGTCGGTGTAGAAGCTGAGGCCGAGCGAGGACGGCAGCCAGGAGTTGGACTCGGGCACGGGGTCCGCCGCGGGCGCCGTGTCCTCGGCGCCGCCCTCCGTGCCGGCGCCGTCGAGCTCCTCCGCTGCGAGGTCCAACTGCCTTTGCAGGTCGGCCTCCTGCGGATACAGCGTGCCCATGAGGTACTCACGGTCGGGCGGCGCTTCGAGCAGCTCGTGTTCGCCGGAGGCAGGACCGACGAGTCGGCGGTGCAGGTAGGAGACGAGTTCCTGTCTGGGGTCCATGGTGCTCCTGAAGCGGTACGAGTGGTGCGGGGTGTGGGTCGCGCGGGGCCGGGAGTCCGATGTCAGGACCGGCGCCAGCGGTCCCGAAGCGTGGGACGGTCCACGGCGGCTTCGCGTTCGGCGGCGAGTTGTTGCTGCAGCTCGGTGATGCGGGCCCAGGCGTCTTGCTCGGTCTGGGCGATCCGCGCCGCAGCCCGCTGTTCGGCCGCCGCCACCTGAGCCGATGCCTGCTGCTGGGCGGCGCGGAGAGTCCCGTCGCGTTCGGCGAGCAGAGCCTCTGCCTGCCGCAGCCGCTGCTCCAGACCCGCGATGCGTGTCTCCCCTTCCTCGCGGTAGCGCCGAAGCCGCTGGCCGGTTTCCTCCGCCCGCCGCTGGGCTTCGTTCGCCCGCTGGTGCAGCTCCGCTGCCCGTTCTTCGGCCGTACTCGCCCTCTGCTCCGCATCGTTCGCGCGCTGCTCGGCCGTGCGGGCGAGCTGCCCGGCGTCCTTGGCGCGCTGATCCGCCCGGGCACCGCGCTCGCCGGCTGCGGCCAGGGCTGTCCGTGCCGCGCGTTCCCTCAGCTCGGCGTGTTCGGCCCGCGCGACCAGGGTCCGCTGCGCCTCGCGATACTCGTCCCTGAGGCGCGCGATCCGCTCCTCGGCCTGTGCGCGCAGGTGCTGCTCCTTGCGGAGCAGAGCCCTGTCCGCTCGGCGCAGCAGCGTCTCCTCCAGGGTGTCGAGCTGCCGCTCCGTATCCGTAAGGGCAGCGATGCGCCGGGTGTCGGCGGCCTGCCGCTCCTCGGCGAGGTGCCGCTGGGCTTCGTCCCGTTCGCGCGTCAGCTCGGCTTCGTACGCACGGCGTACGTCGGTGAGACGCCGTTCGGCCTCGGGCTCCGCCTCTCCCCTCCCGGTGCCGCGGTCTGCGGTCCCGGCCCGGGGCATCTCCTCCGGGGTCCTGGCGGACGCGGATCGGCGCCCGGCCTTGAGCAGAGACACGGGCTGCTCCTGGACCGTCGGTGCGTCAGCACTGACGTGGTCGGCCGACGGGTCACCCGCCCTGAGCGGCGGGGCCTGCGGCCCGGCCATGTCGTCCTGGGGCCGATCGCCGCCTGGCACGGTGTTGGCCTCCGGGTCCACCTGGTTGCGCCCGACGTCGAGCGGCCCACCCCCGCGAGCCGCCCCGAGCCGGTCCTCGTCCGGCGATATCGGCGAAGGGCTGTACATGTCCGCCCGGGGGCCGTCGGGTGAGGCCGCTGTGCCCTCGTCCGGCACTCCGGCCGCGCGCACCTGCGCGCTGTCCAGGGGCCCTGGGCCCGGCTCCGAACGGGGCCCCGCCACCAAGCTGCCCGGCGAACTGTCCGCGGGCGCCGCTCCCTGGCCGGCACGCAGCGGGACCTCGGCGACGAACTCCCGCAAGGAGTCACGCAGTGCGAGGCGCGACTCGCTCAGCACCAGGGGCTTGGCTGCCAGATACGCGCGCGGAGTCATGCCTACCAGTGCCTCGGCCGGTCTCTCGAAGAAATCCTCCGGCCGCAGCTCAGCCTCCTTCACAGCGTCGAACACGCGCCGCAGTACCTCCAGGGCCGATATCACCGGCCGGTCGAGCACGCCCCTGTCCCGCACGGCACGCGCGACGGCGTCGGCCGAGGACGGACCGAGCAGCACAGTGAGCTGCGCATGCCCCACCGCCAGCAACGCGTACTCGGCGAGCCACGCCACTCCCCCGCCGAAGTCAGTCGGCATCCTCAGCGCCTTCTGCCAGTCCGCTGTGTACTGCGTGGGTTCGGGAACCACCGGCTCAGGGACTGACGGCCCGCTCGCCTCAGTGACTGCCTGCGCCGAGCGTGAACGCTCCGGCGCAGACTCCAGCACCGGCTCCGTGCGCGGCCTCGGGACCAGCCCGATACGCGAATCGGCATCGTGCGCGTCGACCACTGGTCCAAGCCCCTGCTCCGCCGCCGGTGTGGGATCATCCGCGCGCTCCTCGGACCGATGGTCCGCCCGGTCCCCAAGCTCGACCGCACGTGCGGTGTGAGCCTCCGACGGCGTCTCCGTCGCAGAGTCCGCCAACGCCTCACCAGGTGCCGTGTGATCGCCGGGCTCGGCCGCCGTCGCCTCTCTGAGGCATGCGCCGTCCAGCGACTCCCCCGCTTCGACGGACTGTGCCATTCCTTCTGGCGGAGCCTGCTTCGCTACGGAGTCGGGCAGCGTGTCGGGCACCCGCTTTGCCCCGGAACTCTCCTTCCAGGCCCCCGCTCCGGCCCCCGCTCCGCTGCCGGTTCGCTGCGCGCCGGCCGGCTCCCCGGCTCTGTCGGGTTCCTCTGCAAGGCCGCCGTCATACTGGTATGCAGCGGTGAGCCCGGCCGCCACCAGCCGATACTGGAACTTCTTCTTGGCCTTCGACTCGATCTGCCTGACGCGCTCGCGGGTCCGCCCGATCTGTTTGCCCAACTCGTCCAGGGTCGACGGCTCATCCCCGTCCAGCCCCAGGCGCCGGACGAGGATATGGGCCTCGCGTTCGGAGAGCGTGTCGACGACACTCATGATCTGCTCCAGCAGCATCGCGTCGAGCACACCCTTCTCCACCGGTGGCAGTGGATTCGTCCACCCGATGAAGTCGCCCAGGGTGACCCCGTCCCCGATGACCCGGTCGAGGGAGTCGGTGCGCCTGCTCAGCTTCCGGGCTTCCTCGACTTTCTGCAGGGTCATGTCGCAGTACACGGCCACGTCGGCGACTCCGGCGGGCCGCCCCTGTACCGCGAGGGTGCGCTCCGCCAGCGCCACCTTGCGAATCTGTTCGTGCATATGGACCGGGATGCGAATGACGGCGCCCTCGTCCGCGATAGCCCGGCTGATCGACTGGCGGACCCACCAGGTCGCGTACGTCGAGAACTTGAAGCCCTTGGCCGGGTCGAACTTCCGCGCCGCCCGCATCAGCCCCAGCGCGCCGTTCTGGAACAGGTCGTCGTAGTCCAGACCCTGTTCCAGATACCGGGGCACCATCTTGTGCACGAGTCGCTGGTTGTGCAGGACGAGACAGTCCCGGGCACGGATCCGGATGTCGTCGGGGGGCAGGCCGCTCAGCGTGTCGTCGTCGGGTTCCTCCGCCATGCGGTCGGGTCCGCCCCGTAGCAGCACGGCGAGTCCGACTTCCGCCTCGGTACTCAGCAGACGCGTCTCCGGCCGCCTGCGCAAGCGGTCGTTCTCCAGGACGGCCAACGCAGCGGCAACAGCGGCCGTGAGATCCCCGGTGCCTTCTCCGATCTCCGTCTCTCGCAACGGGAAGGGCTCGTCCTCAGCACCACCCTCCGGCGCGAGTCCCTCGACGTCGGTGAGCCTGACCGCGGTCTCCGCGTTCGTCAGCACCGCTCCAGCCGTTGCGACGGTCTCGCCCCGTACACGCGCCCCGGCCCGCAGGGCCGCCGCGTCTCGCGCACCGAGTCCGGCCAGACGGGCGACGCCATCCAGTGCGTGAGGGGTCACGTAGCCCTCGGGGTCGGCGTACCGGCTCAGCAGCGCCCGAACCACGTCATCGGCGGGAAAAGCGGGGCTGGACACATTTTCTTCACGGATCCGTGCAACCTTTTCCCCATTCGGACCGTCACCGTCTGCATGCACCACCGCCCCCAGGACGGGCAGCCCCAGCCCTGCCAGTTCCTCGCGAAGCCGTTCCCGCTCGACGTCACCGAGCCCCAGCAAGCCGACTTGCTCCAGGAACACGGATTCCGGCACGGCGCCGTCGACCGCCGCATGGCGCAGGCGGGCCAGCAATCCCGTCAGAGCGGCCCTCATTCCGGGTCCACGACCCGACTGGGCACCCTGCACCTCCCCCGCGGCACGGCCCGGTTCCCACCCGGACGCACCTCCTGGCGCCCAACGCCCTCCGACGGATTGGTGCCCCACACCGCCCACCCCCTACCCGATGACACCGCAGAGCGTATGGCGAAGCGTTGACAATGTCAACGGACTGACAGGCTATTGAACCCACCTCGCTTCGTGTACAGTTGCGGACACCGCACCTCCGCTCTGCCACGATGAGCGGTGCGGCAACGCATGCAGGGGGCACGTTCCGTTTCCTTGCCCCTCGCGCGCGGGGGCGGGAACGAGACGGCAGAGGACGAGGGGAGCGGCAGTGAGCCAGGAGCTGCTGGACAGCAGGTTCCGCATCGGGCACGTCATCGGCAAGGGCAACATGGGTGAGGTGCACCGGGCCGAGGATCTCCAAGCCGCCGAAGGCGCTCCTGAGCGCACGGTCGCCGTCAAGACCATCCTGCGCCGCCGCACGGGCACCCGGATCGACACCGGTGCCGACCTCAAGGCCACCGAGCGCTTCGCCCGCGAGGTGCGCATCATGCGCCGCCTTGACGACCCCAACCTCACGCGCATCGTCGCCGGTGGGGTGGCCGACGACCAGGACGGCCTTCCCTACCTCGCGATGGAGTTCCTGAGCGGCGAGACACTGCGCGACCTCATCGCGGAGGAACGGCAGCTCCCCGTCAGCTGGGCCGCTGCCATCGGTGCCCAGATCGCCTCCGGTCTCGCCGCCGCGCACGCCGCCGAGGTCGTCCACCGCGACCTCAAGCCCGCCAACGTCATGCTGACGCAGGGAGGCACCGTCAAGGTCCTCGACTTCGGCATGGGCCGCATCGTCGACGACCCGGACGAGGCCCGGCTGACCAGCACGGGCGTCAGCGTGGGCACCGCCCGCTACATGGCTCCCGAGCAGTTCGAGGCCAAGCAGGTCACACAGGCCGCCGATCTGTACGCACTGGGATGTGTGCTCTACGAGATGCTCGTGGGCGTACCGCCGTTCACCAGCGAGTCGCCCTTCGACCTCGCGGCCAAGCACACGCGCGAAGATCCGACGCCCATCACCCTCATCCGCAGCGAGATCCCCGCGGAGCTCGCCCGGCTCGTCGAGCGGCTGCTCGCCAAGGACCCGGCGGCCCGTCCCGCGGACGCCGCGGCCGTACGCGACGCGCTGGTTCCGCTGGCCGGGCAGGACGGGGACACCCCGCGGCTGCCGCACTGGGGCGCCCTGGACCCGACCCGCCCGCTGCGCGCTTCCGCCGCCCAGGCCCCCGCCCGGCAGGCTCGCCAGCCGGTGCCGGCGCCGGCACCGGTCACCGCCTCCGGCGCAGGCATGGACGTCTTCGGCGTCCACCGCACGCTCATCAAGGACTACCGCTCCTTCACCGAGGGTGGCACCGTCATCCGTGACGACCGCATCGCGGCGTTCGTCGAGGACGACCTCAACAGCAAGTCGCAGTGGCCCGACCCGTGGCTGTCGCTGAACCCGTTCTTCCAGAGCGGCGGCACGGTAATGGAGCTCGCGGGCCAGAAGGTCCTGCACGAGGAGTGCGCCCGCATCTTCCAGGCGAGGAAGACCGAGGGCGGCACGGCCTGCGACGGCCGCCCGCTGACCCTCCACCAGCACCAGCGCGAGGCGATCGACGCCGCCGCGTCCGGTGCGTCGTACGTCCTGACGACGGGCACCGGGTCCGGCAAGTCGCTCGCGTACATCGTCCCGATCGTGAACAAGGTGCTCCACCAGCGGGACGCCGAGGGGCCGAGCGCCCCCAAGAGGGTGCGGGCGATCATCGTCTACCCGATGAACGCGCTCGCCAACAGCCAGCTCAAGGAGCTGGAGAAGTATCTGCGCGACGGCTACGGCGCGGGCCGCGAGCCGGTCACGTTCGCCCGGTACACGGGCCAGGAGGACGACGAGAAGCGCAAGGAGATCCGCGACAACCCGCCGGACATCCTGCTCACCAACTACGTGATGCTGGAGCTGATGCTGACCCGCCCGGCCGACCGGGCGAGCCTCATCAAGATGGCGCGGGGCCTGGAGTTCCTGGTCTTCGACGAGTTGCACACCTACCGTGGCCGGCAGGGCGCCGACGTCGCCCTGCTGATCCGCCGGGTCCGCGAGGCCTGCCAGGCGCAGGACCTGCAGTGCATCGGCACGTCGGCCACCATGTCGACGGAGGGCACGCTCGACGACCAGAAGCAGGTCGTCGCCGGGGTGGCGAGCACCCTGTTCGGTACGCCGGTGCGCCCGGAGCACGTGATCGGCGAGACCCTGGTCCGCGCGACCCACGCAACACCCGACACCGTTCCCGCCGAGCGTCTCAACTCTCCCGCCGCGCCGCGCGCGTACGACGATCTCGTACGCGACCCGCTGGCCCGCTGGATCGAGACCCGCTTCGGCCTGGCCACCGACGAGGCCTCCGGGCGGCTGGTCCGACAGCAACCCACGAAGATCGAGGTCGCGGCGAAGGAGCTGCACGAGCGGTCCGGGGTCGCCGAGGACCAGTGTGCCGCCGCGATCCGCGCCACCCTGGAGGCCGGTTCACAGGCGCACCACCCGGTGACCGAGCGGCCCCTGTTCGCGTTCCGGCTGCACCAGTTCCTCTCCAAGGGCGACACCGTGTACGTCACCCTGGAGGACAAGCTCTCGCGCCACCTCACCCGCTCGTACCAGATCGAACAGCCGGGCAGCGACGGCAAGTTGCTGATGCCGCTGGCGTTCTGCCGGGAGTGCGGCCAGGAGTACCTGACGGTGTGGCGGACCGAGAAGGACGGCGAGGTCCGGTACGAGGCGCGCCGGGACACCTCGGCGACGGGCGGGCGGCAGGGCGACGGCTATCTGTACGTCGACCACGAGCGGGCGTGGCCGTCCAACGTCCAGTACGCCGTGGACGACCGCCGACTGCCCGAGTCCTGGCTGGAGTTGGACGACAAGGGCCAGGAGGTCGTGAAGAAGTCGTACCGCGACCGGGTGCCGCGTGCCGTCACCGTGGATCCGCGCGGCCGCGAAGGGAGTGGCGAACTCCAGGCCGCGTTCGTCCCCTCCCCCTTCCTTTTCTGTCTGCACTGCGGGGTCGCGTACGAGCAGACGCGCGGCCGGGATTTCGCGAAGCTGGCGACGCTCGACCAGGAGGGCCGGTCCTCCGCGACATCGCTGATCTCCGCGTCGGTGGTGCGCTCGCTGAAGTCGGTGCCGGAGGAAACCCTGGACAAGGAGGCGCGCAAGCTCCTCACGTTCGTCGACAACCGGCAGGACGCGTCCCTCCAGGCGGGTCACTTCAACGACTTCGTGCAGATCACGCAGTTGCGCGGCGCCCTGTACCGGGCGGCTCTGGACGCGGGCGAGGACGGCGTCCACCACGAGGAGCTGGCCTCGTCGGTGACGAACGCGCTCGCCATCGAGCCGGCCGACTACACCGGCGAGAGCGATCTGCCGCCCTCCCTCGCCCGCAACGCCGCCAAGACCCTCCGTGACGTGATCGCGTTCCGGCTCTATCTGGATCTGGAGCGCGGCTGGCGTATCACGATGCCGAACCTGGAGCAGACCGGCTTGTTGGAGATCGGCTACGACGATCTGGACTGGGTGGCGGCCAAGCAGGACCGGTGGGCGGGCACGCACGAGGCGCTGCGCGACGCCGACCCGGCGCTGCGGGCCGAGGTCATGAAGGCGCTGCTCAACGAGATGCGCCGCTCCCTCGCCATCGACGTCTCGTACTTCCGTGACGACTTCGACTCGCTCCAGCGGGCGAGCGAGGAGCGGCTGATCGACCCGTGGGTGCTGTCCGCCGCCGACAAGCCGAAGGTCGGCACGGCCTATCCGCACCCGTCACGCCCGGGCATGGACCGCTCGGCTCTGTTCCTGTCGGCGCGCGGCAAGTTCGGCAAGTACCTGCGCCGCGCGGACACGTCGTTCAAGACGCTCGATCCGGCCGATCTCCAGCTGGTCATCGAGGAGTTGCTGAAGGTCCTGGCCAAGGCGGGCCTGGTGAAGGAGGTGACGGAGGCGCCGCAGCGCGCGGGCCGCTACCGCAGGTCCTCCGCCCCGACCGCGACCGGCTACCGCGTGGCCGCCCAGTCCCTCGTCTGGCGTGCGGGCAGGGGCGAGAGGGGCACGCACGACCCGCTGACCCGCACCTACCAGAGCGGCGACGGCCCGCGCGTCAACACCTTCTTCCGCGACCTGTACATGGACGCAGCAGGCACCCTGTCCGGCCTGTTCGCGCGCGAGCACACCGCGCAGGTCTCGCCGGAGGAGCGGGAGCAGCGCGAAGAGGCCTTCCGCAAGGCGGAGTTGAAGCTGTTGTACTGCTCCCCGACGATGGAGCTGGGCGTCGACATCTCCCAGCTCAACGCGGTGATGATGCGCAACGTGCCGCCCACACCCGCGAACTACGCGCAGCGCTCGGGCCGCGCGGGCCGCAGCGGCCAGCCCGCCCTCGTCACCACGTACTGCGCGACGGGAAACAGCCACGACCAGTACTACTTCCGCCGCTCGGAGCGCATGGTCGCGGGCGCCGTCGCCCCGCCGCGTCTGGACCTCGCCAACGAGGACCTGGTGCTCTCCCACCTCCAGGGCATCTGGATCGCGGAGGCCGGCCTGAAGCTGGGCCGTGCCGTCCCCGAGGTGCTCGACGTGTCGTACCCGGACACGGGTGACCGTCCGAACCCCGCGCTGGAGCTGCTGCCGGACATCCTCGCGGCCTCCCTCGACGACAGCGCCCGGCGCCGCACCGTCGACGCGGCCCTGCGCGTCCTCGGCCCGCTCCTGCCCGACTTCGCCGAGACCACGTGGTGGCACGACGACTGGGTCCAGGACCGGGTGCGGACGGTAGCGACCCGCTTCGACCGGGCCTTCGACCGCTGGCGGCAGCTGTTCCGCTCCGCGCTCGACGACCAGTACATCCAGAACAGGCGCCGCCTGGACTACAGCCTCACCGAGGGCGACCGCATCCGCGCCAACGCCCGCCGCCGCGAGGCCGAGACGCAACTGAATCTACTGATGAACGAGAGCGCCGACAGCAAGTCGGTCCTCTCCGACTTCAACCCGTACCGCTATCTCGCGTCCGAGGGCTTCCTGCCCGGCTACAGCTTCCCGCGCCTCCCTCTCGCCGCGTACATCCCGACCGTCGGCCGCCGCCGCGGCGACGGCGACTACCTCCAACGGCCTCGCTTCCTCGCGATCCGCGAGTTCGGCCCGGGTGCGCTGATCTACCACGAGGGCGCCCGCTACCAGGTGACCCGCATCCAGCTGCCGCCGGACTCCTCGGGCGAGCTGGCGACCAGCGAGGCCCGCCGCTGCGCGCAGTGCGGCTACCACCACGATCCGGAGCAGCTGGAGGACCGCTGCGCCATGTGCCACGAGCCGCTGGGCTCGGCGACGTACGGCCTGCTGCAACTGCACACTGTCTACACCACCCGCCGTGAGCGGATCTCGTCCGACGAGGAGGAGCGGCGCCGCGCCGGCTTCAAGCTGGAGACGTCGTACCGCTTCCAGGACCACGGCACGCGCAAGGGCCGCCTGAACGCGGCGGTCGCCGACGCCTCGGGCGCGCCGCTCGCCGACGTGGCGTACGGCGACTCGGCGACCGTCCGCATCACCAACATCGGCCGGGTGCGCGCCAAGAGCGACGAGCCGGCCGGGTACTGGCTGGACCTCGCGGACGGCCGCTGGATGAACGACAAGGACGCGTCCGAGGCGTCCGGCGACTCCAGCGAGCTGCCCGTGATCGACGCGGACGGCAACGAACGGCGCCGCAAGAAGCGGGTCATCCCGTACGTGGAGGACCGCCGCAACATCCTCGTCGTCACTCTCGACGAGCCGCTGCCGGAGCCGGTCGCGCTCTCCCTGATGTACGCCCTGGAGCGGGGCATCGAGGCCGCATTCGAGCTGGAGGACGCCGAGCTGTCCAGCGAGCTGCTTCCGCCGGACGACGGTCCCCGCAACCGCATCCTGTTCACGGAGGCCGCCGAGGGCGGCGCGGGTGTGCTGCGCCGCCTCCAGGCCGAGCCCGACGCCCTGGCGAAGGCGGCCGTACGCGCCCTGGACATCTGCCACTTCGACACGGACGGCACCGACCAGGGCGGCCCGCACACGGACCGGCCGTGCGCGCTCGGCTGCTACGAGTGCCTGCTGACCTACGGCAACCAGCTCAACCACGCCCTCATCAACCGGCACTCGGTGCGGGACCTGCTGGTGCGGCTCGCGTCGGCGAAGGCCCGGCGGGAGTCGCGGGGCGAGTCGCGCTCGGAGCAGTACCGTCGCCTGCTCGACCACTCCCCCGCCGAGCCGACACCGGTCGAGACAGCGGCGGCGGCAGAGCTGGCGGCTCAGGGCGACTTCCTGGGCTGGGCGAAGGCGCGCGGCCTGCGGCTGCCGGACGAACCGGGCTCGTTCCTCACCGAGGCGATGGCGACCCCCGATTACGTCTACCGCCTGCCCGGCGTGAACGTGGCTGTCTTCGTGGACCTACCGGACAAGGAGCAGGACACCTTCCGGGACGAGGACGCCGAGGACCGTCTGTTCAATGCCCGCTGGGACGTCATCCGCTTCGCGCACGGCGCCGACTGGGACGCCATCGCCGCCGCCAACACCCGCTACTTCGGCTCTCCGGCCGCCAACTGACCGCCCCGTCCGGTCGGACCCAACACGAGGACTTGAAGACTCACATGGCACTCACGTACTCCGCCGGTTCCCTGGTGAAGGCCCGCGGCCGGGAATGGGTGGTGCTCCCCGAGAGCAAGCCCGATCTGCTCGTCCTGCGTCCGCTGGGCGGCTCGGACGACGACATCGCCGCCGTGTTCCCGGCGTTCGAGACGGTGGACGAGGCGAAGTTCGCGCCGCCTGAGCCGAGCGACCTCGGCGACCAGCGGGCGGCGGGCCTGCTGCGTACGGCGCTGCGCGTCGGCTTCCGCTCGGGCGCGGGCCCGTTCCGCTCGCTGGCCGGGATCGCGGTGGAGCCGCGCGCCTACCAGCTTGTCCCGCTTCTCATGGCGCTGCGCCAGAAGACGGTCCGGATGCTGATCTCCGACGACGTCGGTATCGGCAAGACGATCGAGGCGGGCCTGGTCGCGAGCGAACTCCTCGCCCAGGGCGAGGCGACCGGCCTCGCCGTGCTCTGCTCCCCCGCGCTCGCCGAGCAGTGGCAGCAGGAACTGCGCACGAAGTTCGGCATCGACGCGGAGCTGGTCCTCTCCTCGACGGTCTCGCGCCTCGAACGGGGCCTGGACCTGGGCCAGTCCCTCTTCGACAAGTACCCGCACGTGATCGTCTCGACGGACTTCATCAAGTCCCCACGCCACCGCGACGACTTCGTACGCCACTGCCCCGACCTGGTGATCGTCGACGAGGCGCACACCTGCGTGGTCGCCGACGACACCTCCACGGCGTCGCAGAACCAGCTCCGCTACGAGCTGCTGCGCCGCGTCTCGGCGGACGAGAACCGGCACCTGCTGCTCGTGACGGCGACCCCGCACAGCGGCAAGGAGTCCGCGTTCCGCAACCTCCTCGGGCTGGTCAAGCCCGAACTGGCCGACGTCAGCCTGGATTCGGAGGCGGGCAGGAAGCTCCTCGCCCAGCACTTCGTGGCACGCAAGCGGGCGGACGTACGCCAGTACCTCACCAAGGAGGACGGTCTCACCGACGACTCCCTCGCGGAGCGGACGGCGTTCCCCTCGGACCGCTACTTCAAGGACGAGACGTACAAGCTCTCGCCGGAGTACCGGGCCCTGCTCGACGACGCGATCGCGTACGCGAGTGAGCGCGTCGAGCAGGCGGGCAGCCAGGGCAAGCGGGAGGCGCGCATCGCCTGGTGGTCGGCGATCGCGCTGCTCCGCTCGCTGGTGTCGTCGCCGCGCGCCGCCGCGCAGACGCTGCGGACCCGCTCGGCGGCGGCGATCGCCGCGTCGGCGGAGGAGGCCGACAAGCTGGGCGCCCCGCTCAACAGCGACGCCGCCGACAGCGACGCGATGGAGGGCATGGACGTCGCACCGGGCGCGGAGACGACCGAGGACCCGCGCTCCTACCTCGCCGAACTCGCCGACATCGCAGAGGAGTTGGAAGGCCCGGCCAAGGACCTGAAGCTCAAGGCGCTGATCAAGCACCTCAAGGCGCTCCTCGCGGACGGCCACAACCCGATCGTGTTCTGCCGCTACATCCCGACGGCCGAGTACCTCGCCGCCCAGTTGGAGAACGACAAGGAGTCCGGCAGGCGCGGCCCGCTCGGCGCCAAGACCGTCGTGAAGGCGGTCACCGGCACGCTCTCCCCGCAGCAGCGCCTGGAGCGCATCGAGAAGCTCGCCGAGGAGGCCGGCGAGGACGCCGCCGCCCGCCGCGTCCTGATCGCCACCGACTGCCTCTCCGAGGGCGTCAACCTCCAGCACCACTTCGACGCCGTCGTCCACTACGACCTGGCCTGGAACCCAACCCGTCACGACCAGCGCGAGGGCCGCGTCGACCGCTACGGCCAGCGCAAGGACCAGGTCCGCGTCATCACCCTGTACGGCGACGACAACGGCATCGACGGCAAGGTCCTCGAAGTCCTCATCAAGAAGCACCGTCAGATCAAGAAGGACCTCGGCATCTCCGTCTCCGTACCCGACGAACTGTCGACGGGCGTGACGGACGCGATCGTCGAGTGGCTGCTAATGCGGGGCCGCGAGGACCAGGACGCGCTGTTCAGCGCGGACGCCTTCAAAGTGAGCACGGCGAAGCTGGACAGCGACTGGAACTCGGCGGCCGAGCGCGAGAAGGCGTCGCGTTCGCGGTTCGCGCAGCGCTCTGTGCATCCGCAGGAGGTCGCCCGCGAGGTCGCGGCGGTCCGGGAGGCGCTGGGCGGCGCGGGCGAGATCGACACGTTCGTACGGGAGTCACTGGGTGCCCTCGGTGCCGTACTCCGCGGCGACGGCGAGGACTTCACGGCCCAGGTTGGCGGCACTCCCATCGGCCTAAGGGACGCGCTCGCGCCGACGGTCGGCGCGGAGGTGATCGAGAAGGACCGCCCGATCCCGTTCCGCGCGGACCCGGCGGTGGCACGCGGCGAGGCGGCCCTGGTACGGACCGACCCGGTCGTCGGCGCCCTCGCGTCCCACGTCCTGAACGCCGCCCTGGACACCCAGGCCGACGGCGCCCGCCCGGCCCGCCGCTGCGGCGTGGTCACCACGGACGCGGTCGGCACCCTCACCACCCTGCTCCTGGTCCGCTACCGCTTCCACCTCACGCTGCCCTCCCGCAGCGGCGAGAAGCAGCTGGTCGCGGAGGACGCCCGGCTGGTCGCCTTCGAGGGCTCGGCCAGGAAGGCGGAGTGGCTGCCGCCGGAGCGGGCGCGGGACCTGCTCGACGCGACGGCGTCGGAGAGCACGGACCGCCACTACGCCGAGCGCACGATGACGCGCCTGCTCACCCAACTCCCGGACGTGTACGGCCATCTGGAGACCTACGGCGAGGAACTGGCCGCCGAGCTGGACGCCTCGCACCGCCGGGTGCGCCAGGCCTCCGGCGAGATCGTCCGAGGCCTGTCCGTCACCGTGCAGAAGCCCGCCGACATCCTCGGCGCGTACGTGTACCTGCCCGCCGCCCCTGCCGCTGCTCCTGGAGTGTCCGCCTGATGTCCGCCGTCACCCGCAACCAGGTGTTCACCGCCGTCCACACGGTCGGGGGGCTGCTGCCTGCCGACATGCTGGTACGGATCTCCGAGGGCAAGGACGTCCCCGGCTCGAAGCCGGCCGACTACGGCCTGCCGTCCTCCCGATCGGTACGCGACGAGGCCGAGCGCAGTTGGGAGTACCTGAAGCCGCTCTGGCGCGACCTGCGCAAGCACCTCCCCGAGGACCACGAGACGGGCGACCCGGCGACCGACCCGACCGGCCGCGCCGGCAGTGACTGGCTGGCCCCGCTCTGGCGGGAGCTCGGCTTCGGACCGCTGACGCAGGTCGGCCCGGCGGGCATCACCGCCGACTCGGACGCGGAGAAGAGGTTCCCGGTCTCCCACCGATGGCGGCACGCCCTCATCCACCAGACAGCCTGGAACTCCAACCTCGACAAGCGCCCCGGTGGCGCCGGCACGGTCCCCCCGCAGTCGATGCTCCAGGAGTGCCTGAACCGCACGGAGGCCCACCTGTGGGGCGTCTTGACGAACGGCCGTCAGGTACGGCTGCTGCGCGACTCCAGCGCACTGGCCACGGCCTCGTACGTGGAGTTCGACCTCGAGTCGATCTTCGACGGCGAGCTGTTCAGCGAGTTCGTGCTGCTGTACCGGGTGCTGCACGTGTCGCGGTTCGAGGTGGCGGAGGACGCGCCGCCGTCCGCGTGCCGACTGGAGAAGTGGCGTACGGAGGCGATCGCCTCCGGCACGCGCGCCCTGGACCAGCTCCGCAAGGGTGTCCAGGACGCGATCACCGCGCTGGGGACGGGCTTCCTGCGGCACCCGGAGAACACGGCCCTGCGCGAGGACATCCGCCCGAAGGCGCTCCAGGCCGCGCTGCTGCGGCTCGTGTACCGGCTGCTGTTCGTCTTCGTGGCCGAGGACCGCGACGCGCTGCTGTCGCCGAAGGCGGACCCGCAGGCACGCGAGCGGTACGAGGCGTACTTCTCGTCGGCGCGGCTGCGTGCGCACGCGAGGAAGCGGCGGGGTACGGCCCACTGTGACTTGTACGAGGCCCTGCGCATTGTCCTCGACGCCCTCGGTGACGAGGCAGGCCGCCCCGAGCTTGGCCTGCCCGGCCTCGGTGGTCTGTTCAACGACACGGACGCGGACGCCCCGCTGCGCGGCCTGAAGCTGTCCAACGAGGCTCTGTTGACGGCCGTACGGCACTTGTCACAGGTTCGGGACGGCAGCTCCGGCCGCTGGCGGGCAGTCGACTACCGTCATCTGGACGCGGAGGAGCTGGGCTCCGTCTACGAGTCCCTACTGGAGCTGGAGCCCAAGCACAGCACTGCCGACCGTACCTTCACCTTGGTCGAGGTAGCGGGCAACACCCGTAAGACGACGGGTAGTTACTACACCCCGTCGTCGCTCATCGAGTGTTTGTTGGACTCGACTCTGGACCCGGTGATACGGGACGCGGTGAAGCGGGGCGAGGAAGCGGCGTCGAAGTCGGGGGCGACCGACCCGGCGGACTCGATCGTGAATGAGTTGCTGTCGCTTGCGGTGTGCGACCCGGCGTGCGGCTCCGGGCACTTCTTGGTGGCAGCGGCCAGGCGGATCGCCAAGCAGGTCGCGGCCGTACGGGAACGCAACCCCGAGCCGACGTTGGATGCGGTGCGCCATGCGTTGCACGAGGTCGTCGCCCGCTGCATCTACGGCGTGGACCTCAACCCGTTGGCTGTGGAGCTGGCCAAGGTGTCGCTGTGGCTGGAGGCGTTGGAGCCGGGCAAGCCGCTCGGCTTCCTCAATGCCCACGTGAAGCACGGCAACGGGCTCATCGGCGCGACGCCGAAGCTGCTGCGAGACGGGATTCCCGACGACGCGTTCATCGCCACCGAGGGCGACGACAAGAAGCACGCCAAGGCGCTGGAGAAGATCAACCAGCAGGAACGGGTGGGACAGGGCAGCCTGTTCGACCTCGGCGACGAGGCGGTGCAGGTCGCCAACACCGTCTTCGCCAGTGGGCTTCGGTCCATCACGCTGGCCCAGGCGGAAGAATTGACGGACGTGCGCCGCCAGGAGGAGGCGTACGAGGAGTGGGCCGGCTCCTCGGCGTACCAGCGTGCCCGGCGTGTCGCCGACGCCTGGTGCGCGGCGTTCGTGTGGCTCAAGACGCCGGAGGCTCCACGCGCGGTGACGCACTCGGTGTTCAAGGCGCTAGAGGACCAGAGCGGCGGTGGCGTCGCTGCGGAGACCCGCACCGAGATTGAGCGTCTACGGGACCAGTACACCTTCTTCCACTGGCACTTGGAGTTCCCCGAGGTCTTCTCCGTTCCGGAGAGCGGCCAGGGAGTCTCCCCTGCGACGGGCTGGGCGGGCGGCTTCGACTCCGTGGTGGGTAACCCTCCATGGGACAGCGTGGACTTCCGCGAGCAGGAGTTCTTCGCCCAGAGGGCGCCGGAGATCGCCGAGGCATCCCGTACATCGGTGCGCAAGAAGATGATCGAGGCGCTCAAGGACTCTCCGGACACGCTTCCGCTGTACGAGGAGTTCGAGGCGGGTAAGCGAAAGGTGTATGCCGAGAGCCACTTCCTGCGGCGGTCGGGGCGAGTTCCGTTGACTGGGCAGGGGAACCTGAACACGTACTCCGTTTTCACGGAGACGGACCGTATCCTGCTCGGGCCGACCGGGCGGGCGGGGGTGATCGTCCCAACTGGGATCGTGACGGATGCGCGGACGCAATACTTCTCGAAAGACCTAGTGCGGACCGGGTCGATCGCCGCGCTGTACGACTTCGAGAACCGCGGCGGCCTCTTCCCGGCGGTTCATTCCGGAATGAAGTTCAGCATCCTGTCCGTCACAGGCCGGTCGTTGCGTGAATCGGCAGCTCGGTTCGCTTTCTTCCTCCATGACCCGGCCGAACTGGACGACGTGAGGAAGGCGTTCGCACTGACGCCGGAGGAGATCGAACTCCTCAACCCGAACACTGGAACGTTCCCAGTGTTCAGGTCGCGCAGGGACGCCGAGATCACATTGGGGATCTACCGACGCGTTCCTATCCTATTCGAGCAAAGTTCAACGAAGAGGAACCCTTGGGATGTCTCATTGACGACCATGTTCCACATGGCGCACGAGTCACACCTCATGCACGCACGTGAAGAGCTCCTTAAAGACGGTTGGAAATTTGAGGGGAATACTTTCGCAAAAGGCCAGGAAAGAATGCTCCCTCTATACGAGGGAAAGATGGTGGACTTTTACGACCACCGCACCTCAGACGTGGTAAAGAGCGAAACGGCCACCAAGCGGCAAAATCAGCCGCGATACCTCAGCGCGCCCCAACACGACGATGCTGAACGCGTCGTCCAGCCAATGAACTGGGTCTCTCAAACCGAGGTCGAGCGAAAGCTAGCTGGAGCGCACTGGCGCAGGGACTGGCTGTCCGGCTGTTGCGATGTGACCAGCTCAACAAATGAACGCACAGTAATCCCCTACCTCATCCCCCTCACTGCAGCAGCACATACACTCCCCCTCATTCTTTCAGCAAAAGACGCCAAGCAGGCGGCATCCTTGTACGCCATGCAAGCGTCATTCATTTTCGACTTCGCATGTCGCCAAAAACTGAATGGCCTGCATCTCACCTTTACCGTGATCAAGCAGCTCCCAACGGTAGACCCGGTTCACGCCTCCCGCCATGCGGCGTTCATCTCGGCACGAGTTCATGAGTTGATCTTCACTGCTGTAGACATGAAGCCGTTCGCCGCCGACCTCGGAGACACTGGTGCACCCTTCCGCTGGGCCGAGTCCCGACGTCAAGTGATCCGCGCCGAACTCGACGCCTGCTTCTTCCACCTCTACGGCATCTCCCGCGAGGACGCCGACTACATCCTCGACACCTTCCCCATCGTCCGCCGCAAGGACGAGGCCAAGTATGGCTCGTACCGCACCAAGGAACTGATCCTCGCCGAGTACGACCGCATGGCCGCCGCCGGTCTCACCCTGGAGAACCCGCTCGTCGAGGGCGAGACCTACACCTCCACCCTCACCCCGCCTCCGGGCCACGGCCCCCGTCACCCCGCCTGACCACTCGCCCGGAGACAGGAGCGCCACGGACCATGAGCAACCCGCAGCAGCCTTCGGAGTACGAACTCAACGCATGGCGTGCCATCCAGCAGTTCAAGAGCCGCCCACTGTCACAAGCGATGCAAAACGCCGGCGAGCACGTGGCCAACGGCGTTGCACAACTCGGCAAGCGTGCCGCGAAGCAACTGGAGAACCACCCACGGGCCGCATCGGCGGTTTCGCGTGGACAGGAATTCGTCGCCAAGGGCGCTTCCAAGGTGGGCGCAACGGCTCGCGGAGCCGCCGACGCCATGCCGGACTGGAGCGGCACCGCCGTTCAGTCCGTACGGCGGACAGTGGGACGAGTATCGCGAGCGGGGCTCTCCCCCAAGCGGGTGGTGGCGCTCCACAACAAACGCGGGCATGACGTCGCATCGCTGTCCGACCTGCGCCGCCTCGACCTCGAAAAGGTCGAGGCGGTCCGCGGCCGGGCGGCGAGCTGGTACTTTCCTGCCGCCGCAGCGCTCTCGGGAGCAGGCGCGGCATTCGCGATCTCCGGGGGAGAGCTCGCGATCGCCGCCTCCGCCGGCGCCGCGGCGGCGCCTTCGGGAGGTGCGATCACCGGGGCCTTCCTCGCCGATGCCGCATTCGTCCTCGGGCTCGCGTCCCGAGCCGTCGGCCAGGTCTCGCTGTTCTACGGTTACGACCCCGAAGAGCCTGCCGAGAAGCTCTTTGTGATGTCTGTGATCAACGTCGGGACGGCAAGTTCGGCCACCGCCAAGAATGCCGCCATGGCAGACCTCTCGAAGCTCACCCAAGCGCTTTTCAGAGGAAAGACGTGGAAGGTGCTGAACGAGACGTTTGTCGCCAAGGTCTCCTCTCAGTTCGCGAAGGCATTCCACTTCCGCCTCACCAAGAAGGGACTCGGCAAGGCCGTACCCGCCCTCGGGGTCGTCATGGGCAGCACACTGAACTGGGCCACTCTGGAGGGGATCGTCGACGCCGCCGAGATGGCGTACCGGCGACGGTTCCTCCTTGAGAAGTACCCGCATCTCGCTGACGAGGAAGCATCCGGATCGTTTCCCGACACCGGCCCGGACGTCCCGGACGACGCCGACGAAGCGATCAGCTTGCTCGACGAGATAGTCGAGGCGGGCGGACCCGACCTCCGCTGACCCGGTGTTCCGGCGGTGGACGTCCTCACACAACCGCCGGGACGAACACGGCTCAGGCCCAGCCGCGAACCTCACGAACCGCGGCCGCTCCTCCCGCCTGACGGCGAAGTGAGGTCGCGTCACATCCGTGGATTCGCATACGCGCGCGGCCTGTTCGGGTGTATCTCCACCCTCACCCCACCCCCGGCCAAGCCCCCCGCCACTCTGCCTGACCCAACCGCCGCCGCTGCCCGAGCCAGGAGCCAGGATGGTCTCGCCCACCTCCGAAGAAGACACCCGCAAGGTTCAGACGGCGGTCATCGGTCAGGCCGAGTCGGACTGGCCGGTGTTCCTGCCGTACGACCACGACGACTTCGACGGGTTCATGCGGGGCCGGACCCGTGACGACTTCTACTGCGGCATCCTGCTCGGCGGCTGCGGCAAGAAGCTGACTCCGAAGCGGTACACGGGGAAGAAGTGCCACTTCGCGCACCGGCCGCCCGTGCACTGCCGCCGCACGGAGACCGGTGAGGCCAGCGCCGACCACCTCTACATCGGGCAGGCGCTGCGGGGTTGGCTACTTCGGCAGGGATACCAGAACGCCGACGTCACGTACCTGGACCCCGGCTCGGTCCACGGTGGAGCCGTCGAGGTCCGGTTCGGTCAGGGCCGGTCCCGGCTCATCCGGGTCCAGTTGGCCCGCCTCTCCCTCCGCGAGTGGCAGGAGACCCGAGAACGCCTCACCGACCGGCATGCCTACGTCCACTGGGCGTACGGACCCTACTGCGGGCTCTCGCACAGCGAGGTGGACGCCGCCGGGCATGCCATCCGCATCTCCTGCCGCCCCCAGGGCGATACCCGCGAGGTGTACGTCGGCACGCAGTACTCGGACAACAGCCTCGCGTGGTCGGCCCTCACCGAGTGCCGCCTGTCGAACGAGGGGATCATCACACCCCGCCTCGATGCCGAACCGCCCGCGAGCAGCACGCCCGCTCCCGCCCCTGTGCCCGTGGCCTTCCCGCTGGCTCCGGGCACCATCGCCTTCACCGCAGCGACTGAACTCCCGGCACCGCACCGTGCCCCGGACGGCACCGCCGTACGCCTCTACGAGGCCGATCTCCAGCCGCTCGGCTCGGCCATCATCCGGGCCCGTATCACCCTGCCGCACGCTCACCCCGCCCCTCCTCCTCACCAACTGCACGTCATCTACTCCTCAGCCCACCTGTTGCCGCTCACGCCGGCGCCCCCCTCCGAGCCCGCCTGGCTCATACGCGCCGACGGCGCCTCGCCCCTACCCCAGCAGACCGACTCCCGCTGGCCGGACCTGCGCCCCGCATCTCCGCCACCCGAGCCACCCCCACCAACGCCCACGACGATTGAACCGGCCACCTCAACACCCCGCCCGCTCCCGCTTGGTGAGGCCGAGACGCTCCGCGTCTTTCGCTCAAAGCTGCACCTCGTCGCCCGCGCCCGCGGCCTCATCAACTGGGAGACGCTCGTCAGCCACGCGGGAGCGGCACCCGGCGACATCACTCCGGAGGAACGCGTCCGCCTGCTCATCGCCGTTGACTACCCCCGAGCCGACGGCAAGCCCGTGCTCTCGGCGCTCGTCAAACCCGCCCACGCCCCGGACGCGCCCGCCCCGTACTTCGCCGACGTCCTCGCCGGCCTCGGCTGGAGATCCGACCTGTCCGAGGCGAAGGTCGCGGACATCTGGGAGCGCGAGCGAAAGACCGCCTACGCCCTCGCCGAATCGGCACCCGCACGGCAACAGCCCTCGTCCGGACTGTCAGAGGTGAAGGCCAGTACCGGACAGGTGCTAAACGAGGCGCAGCTCGTAGCCTCGCTCCGCGAGCAACTCGAAGCAGTCGCCAAAGGACGCGGCCTGATCAAGTGGTCGACCCTGCTCAAGAAGCAGCGCATCTCGCCGTCCACGTTGTCCGATCAGGACCGCGTTCGGCTGCTCGCCGCAGTGGACAGGTCCTACGTTCCCGGGCGTCGGTTGTTGTCGGCCCTGGTGAAGGCGGACGGGCAGACCCCAGGCCCGGCCCCGTTCTTCGGCGACGTGCTGACGGACTTGGGTTGGAGGCCCGACGCTGCCACCCCGACCGTACAGGCAGCATGGCGGGCCGCCCTGGACCCCGCCTATACACGGGGCAGACAGGCCGTGCCCGTGGCCCGAACCGCTTCCGCCAAGGTGGACCGCGTGCCCTGGGACCAGCTCGGGACCACCAAGTCCGCATTGGTCGTAGCCGTTCGGCGGGCGCTGATCGATGCCGCCCGGCGTCAGGTCTGCGTGGGCTGGCACACGCTCGCCGCTGCCGCCGGGCTCAAGCCGACGGACCTCACCGACCGGGCCAGGGAAGCGATCCTCGTAGCGGTCGACAGCCCGCCCACCTACGGGGTGTTGCTCTCTTCCCTCGTGGTCGCCTCGGAGCACACGCCTGTGCCGTACTTCGACGCCATCCTCAAACGCCTCGGACGGCCCCACGGCCTGCGCCCCATCGAGCTGGGCCAGCTCCGGAAGACGGAACAGGCCCGAGCGTTCGCGGCATTTGCTGGCGCCGACACCACCGATGACCCGAAGGAAAGAATATGAGACCGAACCGTCGTCGCGTCGCAATCGGCATAGCCGCCACCGCAGCCGTCGTCACCCTGTCCGGTGCGGCGGGAGCAGTCGCCGGTGCCTATTTCGTCGCGACCGGCCCGACCGGCGCGCGAGGCCAGGCGGGGCCGGAAGGGGCACGGGGACCGCGCGGGCCTCAGGGTGAGCAGGGGCTGCAAGGTGAGCAGGGGCTGCAAGGTGAGCGCGGACCCCAGGGCGATCAGGGAGAGCCCGGCGCATCCGCTGAACCAGCCACCCTCGGCATACCGGACGCCAGCACGACGGGCCCCGATCTCTCCGGCGGCCTGCTCATCAGTTCCGGCACGTGCCCGGTCGGAACCTCGCAGTGGGACACCATCTACGTGGGCCGCAGCTCCGTCCTCGGGTCACCGGGCGATGTCGATATGCGTGCGATGACGCTCTGCAAGATCTTCTGAGCGCCACCGCGCACGCCGCTCCGCTCAGGCCGCCGCCGCGAACCCCACGAACCGCGACCACTCCTCACGCCCGACGGCGAAATGAGGTCGCGTCACGTCCTTGGAGTCCCGTACGCAGATGGTCTGTTCGGTGACAGCGACCTCCACGCAACTGTCGCCCTGGGTGCCGCTGTAGCTGGACTTGAACCAGGCGAGTTCTGTCGTACTCATAGCTCTCCTCGCAGTCGCTCCAGCAGACCCCGCGAGTCTTTGGGGTTCAGGGCCTGCGAGCGCAGTGTGTCATAGCACTGGTAGAGGAGGCTTACCTCTTTCGCGTCGCTGATCAGGCGGCCGTTCTGCTGTCCTTCGGAGTACGCGAGCCGCCGCCGCTCAGGGGTCTCCAACAACTGCACGGGACCATCCAGGCAAGCATGGAACTCGGCGTCCAGCGGCATCACTTGAAGCGTCACATTCCGTGGCCCGGTCAGTTCCAGCACATGGTCGAGTAGACCCCGCGTCACCTCACGCCCACCGAGCCGACGCCGGAACAGGTGCTCCTCGACGATGAAGCTGAACGGCACGTTCGGCCGCTCGCGCAGCATCTTCTGCCGGTCCATCCGCGCAACGACCTGGGCCTCCAACTGCTCATCCGACAGCGGCGGAATGCTGTTGTCGAACACCGCCCGCGCATACCCCTCCGACTGCAACAACCCCGGCACCAGCCTGCACTCGTACGTACACAGGCTCACCGCCACCTTCTCCAGCCGAGCCCACCGCCGAAACCAGGCCGCCAGCCCCGCCTCACCCCGCGTCAGATGCCCGGCCGCCTTCCGCAACGCCCCCGTGTTGCCCAGCGCCTCCTCCGCCCGTTCCACGAACGACTCGTCGGGCATCCGCCGCCCCAACTCCACTGATTCCACGGTGTGTTTGGAGAACCTGACCCGCGCCCCGAAGTCCACCCGGCTCAGCCCGGCATGCTCGCGCAGGGCCTGGACGACAGCCCCGAAGGTCCGCAGACTGTCGGAAGGGTCGGGCTCGCGCTCCCAGTCGCAAGCCGTCACGTCACTGCTGTCCGTCATACGCGGCCACCTCCAGGTGCGTACGTCCTCTGCGGCATCCCCGCGATCGACGCACCCACAGTGACGGCAAGATCCCCGTACTGTCCACAGAACGTGCCCGTACGCTGACGCAGCGTACGGGCCGCGCTACTGGAACACACCCCCTCGCGCCCGCCACGGTTTCCCCATGAACGCCTCCACGCCCCAACTCTGCCCTTCCGTATGCACGTTCGCGCAGCAACTCTCCTCAACCCGCCGCGGCGCCCGACTCACCCGGCTCCTGGCCGTGGAACGGCTCACCGCATGGGAGATGTCACCCCGAGTTATCGAGCGAGCGGAACACGTCGTCGCGGAGCTGGCCGCCAACGCGGCGCTACACGGTCGTGTCCAGGGCCGCGACTTCCTGCTGACACTGACGCTGGACGAGACGGCCGGCACCCTGCGCATCGCGGTGAGTGACACTCGGGGCGAGTGTCACCCAACGATGCCTGCGGAGCAGGACCCGGACGACGAGTCGGGTCGCGGCCTGCTCCTGGTCGAGGCACTGGCCGACCGCTGGGGCACGGAGCCCCGCCCGCCCTCCGGCAAGACCGTCTGGGCGGAGATCGGCCAACATGGCGAGCGGCCGAAGGCGGTTTCCGGTCAATCCGAAAGCCAATGCCGTTGAGGACGGCCAAACGCTTTGAGTGTCGGCATCCGGTCGACCTACGCTCCGTCAACGGATCACGGCGTCCCGGCCGCGCCACGCCGCGCCACTACTCAACAGGAGTGTGTCCCTTGCCTTTCCCGCCCGGTGACATGGTCGCCGCCTTCGGCAGACACCTGCACTTCAAGAGCCTGGAACAGGCTCTGTGCGACCGTCGTCCCGAGCTTGCCGACCGGGTGCACTTCGACGACGCGAACCACCCGATGCATTTGAAGGTCACGCTGTCCGGACGGCGCTCGGTCATCCTGGGGCAGGTGCGCATGGGGCACACCATCGTCTGGGCGGTGATGGATCCGGTACAGAACAGTGAGCCGTACGTCTGGCCGCTGCACACGCCCGACGAGGTGCTCGTCGACGCCCTGCACGCCGTGGCGTCGGCGCACCTCACTGACGTACCGGTTGCCTCACCGTGGCGCTGGAACGAGAGCGAGCCGTCCGACATGACCGAGTTGGCCGACCTCCTGGAAGCCCGGGGTGTCCGAGTGCGGCGCGTGGCGGCGGGAAACGGCTACTTCCCGTACGGCGCGCCACCCGCCGAAACTCGACATCGTGGGCGGACGCGACGGCAGCTTCGTCGAGGCCGAGTTCCCCGACGCGTTCGTCCGCGTCTCGCTCAAGCCCGCCCTCGGCTGGCTGGTGGATGTGTACCTCGCGGAATGCGGAGCTTGGGGCCGTGTCGATCTGGCCTGGAACCTGTGGCGCAGTACGCGGCCCACGCCGGGGGTACCCCTTGCGGACGCCTCGGTGGCGGACATCGCCGACGTGCTCGGCAGAGGCCTGAAGGCCTGGGACGTGGAGGTGTCGTGCGAGCCGACCGATCGCGGGGAACCGGCTCCCGCCGAGCACCGTTCCGAGTGGCAGGAGTCCCTCTTCGCAGATGAAGCCGCTCCGCCCGAGTGGCTGGGGGACGTCGGCGTCGATATCCAAGCGTGAACAAGCCCGCGTCTTCGCGAAGTACGGCAGCGCGAGTACGACTGGCTCGTAGCTTGAACCAGTCAAGGCCGGTCGTACTGCTCATAGCGCTCCTCGCATCTCTACCCGTCGCGGCGCGCGCCTCGCTCATCTGCTCGCCGTCGAGCGGCTCAGGCCTGGCAGTTGTCCCCACCGTCGCCGAACGCGTCGAGGCCGACCACTGGGACACGGAGCCGTTCCCGCCCTCGGGCAAGACGGTGTGGGCACTGCCGGCGCAGTCCCGCAACGCGACCGGCCGTGCCGGGAAGTGACCGGACCCGCCGGCTGAGGGGCCGGGCCGGGTCGTTATGGCGTCAGAGGGTCCAGTCCGGCAGGCGCGGATTGCTGACTTTTCCGGGGATGTCGCACCAAGGGCGCAGTTCCTTGTAGGCCTTCGCCTCGTCGTACGCGGGGTAGGCACCGTACCCGACGTAGGCCTCGACCAGGGCGACGCACGCGGCCTCGGTCTTGGTGTGCACCGTCCCCGGGTCGAGTTGTTCGGCGCCGTTCACCGCGGCGTCGTAACAGTTGGTGAGGGCGCCGTGGTCGTCCGTCTGTTCACCGCTGGCGGCAGCCTTGTCCAGGGCCACGACGGCGTCGGCGCAGTCGCGCGGCATCTCCGTGGCCTCGAAGCCGATCCCCTCGATCAGTTCGTCCACGGCCGCGTCGGCGACCTTGTCGTGCTTCCCGTAGGTGTAGAGGAGGTACTTGCTGTACGGCAGCCACCACACGCGGTGGCTGCTCTTGCGGGAGCCGTCATAGTCGGGGAGCACATCCGTGCCGAACGTCCAGCTCATGGCCTTCTTGCCGCCGACGTCGGTCAGCGGCCCATCCTTCACGGAGATCACCGACTCGTCCGTGACGGTGTCGCCGTCCTCGCTTTCGACGGACCACATGGCGCCGGAGTCCGTCTGGCCCTCCTTGATCTGGTCCAGCGTCAGGCTCGGGGAGTACATGAGGCGCACACCGGTGTCGGAGTCCCCGTGCAGGATGAAGTCGGCGCTGGTCGCGGCGGTCGTTGCCGAGGTCTCCGAGGTCTCCCCCGACAATCCGGTGTCCGCGTCCTCGTCGCCCGACCGGAAGAACTCCAGCGTCGAACCGGCGGGGAGCGTGACCCGCAGGCCCCCGAAGAGGTCCACCGGCTCCGGCTGCTGTACGGGGGTCTCCTCGACACTCGGGGACTCGGACGCGGAGGGAGGCGCGGCGATCGGATGTTGGCTCGCCGGCGTCCGCTTCGGCTCGGCCGTCGGGCCGGCGGCGGGGGGTCGGGCGGCGCCTCCGGTACCGCTGTTACCGGCCGCCACGGCGCTGGCAACGGCGCCCAGCACCGCGGCGGCGGCCACCGTGTAGAGGGCGCCCCGGCGTCGTCGCGTACGGCGCCCGGCGGGTGCGACCCCCGGGGCGGCGGGAGGCGGTTTCGGAGCGTGCGTAGAAGGGGGAACCGGGGGAACGTCCCTGCGTGCGTCCTGCGCGGTCGCCGATGGCGTCGGCTCTCCGGACGCCTGCGGGACAGGGGGCTTCGACGGGACCGGCGGAGCATCGGTCTTCTCATCGCCCACGGGCTCCTTGCCCACCGGTTCCTCGTCGGCCACGGGCGCCTTGCCCGCCGCCGGTTCCTCTTCGGCGGAGGGCTCGGCGGGCAGAGGGACGTCCCAGCGCATGCGGTCCAGGGGCACGGTGCCGGCGGTGTCGGCCCGTTCGAAGGACCGCGTGTAGGCCATGGTGGGGAAGACGACGGTCCCCGTCGGCCCGTACACGGCTGCCGCCCGCTCGGCGGTCTCCGCCGCGCTCGGCCGCTGGGCGGGGTCCTTGTGCAGGGCGTCACGGACCAGGGGCAGCAGGGCGTCGGGCACGCCCTGGAGCGAGGGCGCCGCACTGATGATGCGGTGGTTGATCCCGGTGGGGGCTCCGAAGGGGTGGGCCGAAGCCGCGGCGTAGGCGACGAGCAGCCCCCAGCAGAAGATGTCGCAGGCCGGGAGGGTGGTGCCGTCGGTGAGCTGCTCCGGTGCCATCCAGCCGGGAGTGCCCGTCGTCACCGATGTCGCGGTGATGGCGGTGGCGTCCAGGTGGTGGGCGATGCCGAAGTCCACGACGTGGGGCCCGTCGGCCGCCAGGAGGACGTTCGTCGGCTTCAGGTCGCGGTGGGCGACCCCCGCGCCGTGGACGCAGGCCAGCGCGTGGGCGACGGCCGCCGCGAAGGTCAGCAGGTTGTCCGCGCGCAGGGGCCCGGTGTCCCGGACGTGCTGGTGCAGGGTGTTGCCCTGCACGTAGGCGGTCGCCAGCCAGGGCAGCGGGGCATCGGGGTCGGCGTCGACCAGCGGTACGAGGTACGGGCCGGTGACCTTGCGGAGCGTGGTGGTCTCCCGGCGGAAGCGGGCCCGGTGCGCGGGGTCGTCGGCGAAGCCATGGTGGAGGACCTTGACGGCGAGGGGACGTCCGCTGTCGGGGTCGGTCGCGTAGTAGACCGTGCCCATACCGCCGGTTCCGAGGCGCCGGATCGGCCGGTAGGGGCCGATGCGTTCGGGCAGGTTCACCGGCACGGGACACTCCCCGAGGCCGGGCACGGCCGCACGGCCGACACCGTCCGCCCGCGGAGATCACACCGCGGACCGTGCTGACGAGTCATGTACCCCCCTGGTGTTCTGCGCCTTCACGTACCGATCGGGACGGTGCGACGCGGCCGACTTCGGGCGTCGGCCAGCCTGCGGCCGACCGGCGACCCGCCCTTGCGGGCGGGCGGCGGTCGTGCGATGAAGCCCCCCTCATCAGCGCAGACACTCTAGTACCGGGCTTCCGACCGGTGGCAGAGGGGCTGCTGGCACCACCGGCGTTCAGTCCCGGTGATCAGTCGGCATCACGGCTCGCTCCGCGGCTCGACCTCCCCGACATCCGCTCGGCCTATCGTACACAGGGATACATGCGCCCGGCGAGACAAGTCTGTTGACAGTGCCAACATTGATGCTTCATGCTCCCGTCAACGCCGTCGCCTGCCGACGGTGTTCCGGTCATCGCCCGCAGCGCCTTTCCTGAGCGTCAGGCAAGGCCCGGCGCTGGTCGACGTGTTCACAGGAACGTCTCTGCGAACACTTGAAGCCCGAGGGGGGATTCATGAACTCGAACAACAGTCCGTCGCACCCAGCCGGCTCCCGACCGATGCGCACGCGCAGGAGGTTGTGGGCCGTCGGCGCGGCAGTGCTCGCTCTCGGACTCGTCGGCTGCCAGGAGGCCAGGCAGGACGACGCGGACACCGCTCGCACGGGCGCCTCGCGGCCCACGCCGACCATCACCGTGACAGCTACCGTCACGGCTACTGTCACCACCACCGCCGAGCCCACGCCCGCTCCGACGGTCACCAGGACCAAGACGGTCACGCGGCCCGGCCCCACCGTCACCGTCACCAAAGCCGCTCGGGCAGCCGGATCCGGCAGTGGCAGCAGCGGCGGCAGTGGTGGCGGGACGTGTTCCATAG
The DNA here is from genome assembly GCF_040682335.1 of Streptomyces sp. NPDC051219. Lineage (NCBI taxonomy): Bacteria > Bacillati > Actinomycetota > Actinomycetes > Kitasatosporales > Streptomycetaceae > Streptomyces > Streptomyces sp. NPDC051219. The sequence goes on along the minus strand of NZ_JBFBAS010000018.1, from coordinate 52,375 downwards.
TCTCCAGCTCCGGCAACTGCTATCAGGCGGGGCAGTTCTGCCGGAACAGCGATCACGGAGCCTCCACCACGACCGCGGGCGGCACCCGGATCACGTGCACCTACAGCGCGAACGCCTGGCGCTGGGTCTACTCCTGACAGGACGACGGACGGAACCACGGCAACGAACTCTCTGGCCAGACCCGTGGTGTGCAGCCGCGCCATGTCGGCGTCGGTCACCTCGGTCGGACCAATGGGGGTCTTCTTTCCTGGGTCCCAGTTGTATCGGTCCAACACGTTCACCTGGTAGTCGAGACTGACCTTAGGCTCGCCGTTCTCGCCCGGCACCACCGTGACGGCACCTGTCGTGTTCGTCATGCCGCTGCCGGTGGCCAGGTACCAGTTGCGGTCCGTGTGGGTGTAGCTCTGCGGCGGGGTCTCGACCGGGATGGCCACGGGTTTGCCGCCCGACTCCTCGAACGCGGCCAAAGCCTGCTCGCGCCACTTTTCCTGCTCGTCCCGGATGGCGTACTCCGCGGTCTGCCGGAGTGCCGCGTCGTCCGTGAGTATCCGGTCCACATCCAGGCCCACCGGGCTTCCGAGCCCGCGCAGGTAGTGATCCATGTGGTACGCGGCATCGGTGTTCCCGATGAAGTCACCTGCGGTGGACATCGCGACAGCCTGCGCCTGGATCCACTGGTCGTATGCGGGGGACTCGATGCCGTACCCGCCCGCCCCCGGGTCCGCGGCTATGCACTTCGAATGGGGCGCGAGAATCGCGGCGGTGAGGAGATCGTCCTTGTGTTTCGCCCACATCTCACCGCGCGCCTCCGGGCTCAGCGACTGCCACAGCCATCGCAACTCGGCCCGCTGTCTGTCATTCGCGTCCTCACCGAGCGAGGCGAGCTTCATCGCGCGCGACAACTGGTCCTCGTCGAGCGAGGTGTACGAGGCGTGGCCGGCGTTGTGCGGGTCACCGCCGTGGGACTTGCGCAGGGCCCGGGTGACCTGCCGGTGAGGGTGTCGGCGTACCACTGCATCCTGTCCTTGGTGCGCTGCGAGGTTCCCTTCACGTCGCACTCCGCCTCTATCACCTCCACCGTCCCGTTCCCGCCGTCCGTCACAAGCAGGCCGTGGTCGGGGTCGGGGGATCGCTCCGGAGCGCCTTTGCGAGCCTAGTCGGTCAGGGCCTTCGCCCTCTTCTGGATCTGCGACAGCTCGGTGTGGGCGTCGGCGAGCACCGCGTGGATGCTGTGCGCCTCCTTGTGCAGATCACCGAACTCCTTGGCGGCCCTGCGCACGAAGTCCTTGGTCACGGCCGCGTTGACACCCTGCCAACGGGCCGCTTCGGACTTCTTCAGCAGACCATCCCTGGCATCGGTCCTGAAGCGTGGCGAGGTGTTCCGCCATCGTCTCCCAGTCGGTGACGGCGGTGCTCAGCCTGCCGAGGTCCAGTGCCATGAGGTCGGAATAGGTGAACCTGCCCATCGATGGGCAGCCCTCCCGTCAGCGCACGTGCTTGGAGATCTCGGAAACCGGCATGGCGGTCCCGTCCCGGCCCGCGAAGGGCGGCAACGATCGCCGCGTCGTCACGGGCGTGCAGCTTCTTCGAGTAGTCCAGGTGGTTCGAGATGTGTGCGCACATCTCAGGACGGTCTTCACCTGTGAGTCCCACACCGACAGTGTCGTGTAGAGCTCGCCGTGGAGCAGGAAGGCCTCATGGCCGACCGTCCCGAGATCGTCCTGCGTGACCACCAAATCTATGCCGGCCTCGCCACGCGTACCGCCTGATCCCGGCTCCAGCTGATTGAGCCGCATCCCTGCGGACTGGCGCTGCCTGGCCTCCGAGACCAGCTGCGCCCACTCGTCGCCGAAGGTCATCGTCTGCCCCGTTCCGATCACCGACTCCCGTCCAAAGTTAGCAACAGCGCCGAACGCCAACAGAGTTGCCGTGTGTGGTGCCCCTCACCGAGGCGAAACGCCGCCGGTCCCGACGTCATGGCGACCTCCCTTCCGCACAGCGCACGCCTCGGTGGCCACACCTTCGAGATATGTACACAGATTCGAATCCTGGAAGTTTCACAACTATGTTGACACTGCTAACACGGTCTTGCCATGCTCGTTCACGACAACATGACGTCCCATCAGTCCGCATCGCAGTCCTGCGTCGCGCCCGGCACCAAGGAACCGAACGTGAGTCACCAGCCCCCCGAGCCCTCTCCCGCTACCTCCGGCTCCCTTCGCGAGCTCCTTCTCAGCCGCCTCGCCGGCCCCGGCCTGACGCCGGAAGCGCGGGATCTGCTGATCGAACTGCTCCCGGAGGAGGAGGTCGGGAACAGCGGGGGGCGGGCCGGTCCCGTCCAGCTCCGGTCCATCACCGCGGCCGGCTGGCGCGGTATCGGGCCGCGGGCCACACTCGAACTGCCGCCCGGGCCCGGCCTGGTGGTCGTCGCGGGGCCGAACGGGTCCGGCAAGTCGAGCTTCGCCGAGGCCGCCGAGACCGCGATCACGGGACGCAACTCCCGCTGGGAGGGGCGGCGGGCCGGTGACTGGCAGAAAGGCTGGCGCAACCTCCACAGTCCCGACGTCACCCCCGAGGTCTGCGTCGAACTGTCCGTGGGCGAGGGGGCCGAGGCCGTCACCGTGCGGCGGACCTGGCACGGGAGCAAGGTCGACGAGGCGCGGACCCGGGTCGAGGGGCAGGACGGCTCGGAGCGGAAGCTGGGGGAGGTCATCGATACCGGGGCGCTGGAGCTGGCCCGGCCGTTCCTGCCGTACAGCGAGCTGGGATCGATGATCAACGGCACGCTCGGCAACCTGCACGATGCCTTCTTCAGGCTCCTCGGGCTCGAACTGCTCGCCGAGTTCGACACCCGGGCCAAGGACGCCGTGAGCGAGTACGACAAGGCGGACAAGGCGGGGAAGGCCCTCACCGCGAAGCTCCTCGGCGACCTCTCCCGAATCGACGGCCCCAAGGCCCGCGAGGCCGCCTCGGCACTGTCCGGGACCACGCCGGACCTCGTACGGGTGCGGGCGCTGCTGGAGAGTCGTTCCCCGGCGGCCGAGGCCGAACTCTCCGGGCTGCGGCAGTACGCGAGCCTCGCCGGGCCGGACCTGCGGGAGGTCGGCGGAGCCGTCGCGCGGCTGCGGGAGGCCGCGGCCGACGCCGAGGAAGCCCGGTACGGCAGCGCCGAGGACGCCCGTCGCCTGGCCCGGTTGCTGGAGGCGGCGCTGGACCACCGCCACCGCTCCGGGAGCACGGACTGTCCGGTCTGCGGCGGCGCGAACCGGCTCGACCGTGCATGGGCGGAACACGCACGAGCCGACGTGGAGCGGCTCCAGGCGGAGGCGGTCGCCGCCGAAGCCGCCCGGAAGGCCGTGGCGACCACCCTGCGGGCGGTCCACGACCTCGTACAGCCGGTTCCGGTGTGGCTGCGCGACGAGGACACTCCGCTCGTGTCGGTCTGGCGGGACTGGACGCTGTGCCGCGACATCACCCATCCGCGGGAGCTGGCGGACCGGGCCGAGCGTGCGGCGGCGGCCCTGGACGACGCGTGCCGGCAGGTGCGGGAGGACAACACCAGGCGGCTCTCCGACCACGACGAGGCGTGGCAGCCGGTGGCCGTGCGACTCGCCGAGTGGCTGGGGGTGGAGGAAGCTGCCCAGGCGGCCCGCGTCCGCCTCCCGCACGCGCGGAAGGCCCGCGCCTGGCTGCGGCCGATCATCGACGAGCTGCGCAACGAACGGCTGCGGCCCTTCGCGCTGCGGTCCCAGGAGGTGTGGCAGCGGCTGTGCGAGCACAGCAGCGTGAGCCTCGGGTCCGTCACCCTCGCCGGAACTCCCGGACGCGGCAGAGTTGTTCTCGACGTTTCCGTGGACGACATGGCGGCCCCGGCGTACAGCGTGATGAGCCAAGGGGAGCTGCATTCCCTCGCGCTTTCCCTGTTCCTGCCGCGCGCGACGCACACGGACAGCCCCTTCGGGTTCCTCGTCATCGACGACCCCGTGCAGTCGATGGACCCCGAGAAGGTCGAGGGGCTGGCCCGGGTCCTCGACGCCTGTGCCCGGGACCGGCAGGTGATCGTGTTTACCCACGACACCCGTCTCGCGCAGGCCGTCGACCACCTCGGCATCCGGGCGACCGTCCTGCACGTCACCCGCGGGAACGACTCCGTGGTCGGCGTCGAGACCGCGAGCGACCCCGTGGAGCAGGCTCTGACGGAGGCCCGCGCCGTGTCCCTGGACCCGGGCGTACCGCAGGACGTGGCCGATCACGTACTGCCCGCGATGTGCCGCAGGGCCCTGGAGGCGGCCTGCCTGGAGACCGCACGTCGCAGGCTGCGCGACGAGGACGGGCTCGGCATCCGCGAGGTGGAGGAGCGGATCGGATCGCTGGACCGCACGAAGACCTACGTGGCCCTCGCCCTGCTGGGCGACGAGCGGCAGCACGCCCGCGAGGCCGTCGAACGGATCTGCCCCGGCGGCTGGGCGCTGATCACGACGTTCAACTCCGGCGCGCACACGCCCCTGCCCACCGTGGACAGCCGTAAGGATCTCGTACGCCGCACCAAGGCACTCGTCACGGCCGTCCGGCGCGAAGCGGGATCCCACGGTGCCGGGGGTGCCCGGTGACCGTGTCCCCCGAGACCCTCGTGACCGCCGCCGGCCGTCTCCTGGCTCCCGGCCCGGCAACGGCCTGCACGCTGACGCCCGGCTTGCGCGCCCGCGCCGCCGCCGTCCTGCTCCGCATGGCCCTCGACCAAGCTCTGGACGCCTACTGGCTCGGCATCACCCCGTCGATGACGCGGGTCGGCAAGCACCGCATGCTCTGCCTGGAGTGGTACGCGGGCCACGACACCGCCCGCAGGTGCCGTACGACCTGGTCGGCGCTCAGCGCGGCCTGCCACTACCGCACCGGTGAACTGCCGCCCTCCCCCGCCGAGATCCGCACCCGGCTGCTGGAGGTCACCGGCCTTCTGCCGGCCCTGCGGCCCGGAACCGGCACGCCCCCGGTCAGGCCGACGGCAAGCTCCTGACCAGGCACATCGCGCGCCGGCCGTACGACCAGGGCCTTCGTGCTCCGGCTGGACCGAAGGACGGGTCGGCTCAGCGCGCTGAACTCGCGCGCGACGGAGGCCCTGCCGCCATGCGGCGATCCACGGAACAGTACCCGCGTCCTGGTGGGAGACCGATCTGTCGGTGGTCGCACCTATCGTTCTCATCAGACGGTGTCCGAGTGGGGAGTGATGACCGTGGCCGAGTCCGCTACATATCCGGAGTTTCAGCTGCGTCTGCCCAACGGCGACGGCATCGGCCGGGCACGCGGCGCGCTGCTGGACGAGACGGGCACGAACGGAAGCCGGAGGTTCCTGATCCGGGCCGGATCTCCGGCCCGGGATCACCTGATGCCGTCGCTCGCCACACACTTCAAAGCCCCCCTCAAGCACCGGGAGGAGCTGAAGGCCCGGGGTGTGCTCGTGCCGTCGACGCGCTGGCCCGGCTGGCTGGAGCTGACCGAGGACGTGGTCGTCGGTTCACCGTCGTTCGCCGCCGTCCTCCTGGTCGGCGCCCCGCGCAACGGGTGGAAGGAATGGCGGACGGAGGACGGCGCGCCGTTGTCCGACTTCATGGCGGCGGTGTGGCACGGGCCGAACCGTCCCTGGCTGGTACGCGGGTCGAACGTGACCGGGCTCGACCTGGTCCAGAGGATGTGGCTCCCTGAAGGCCGCGTCACGCTGGCCGCCTCCCGCCTTCGGCAGGGAGTCGGGCAGGGCGTCAGCAAAGACGAACTGCGGACCCTGGTCCAGGAGGACTACGAGTCCACCGCCACCTACAGCCAGAAGCAGCAGCTCGTTGAGGACCTGCACGCCTTCCTCTCCCGTATGAAACCGGGAGACACGGTGTGCACCATCTCCGGCGGCCGGCTGTACGCCGGGGAGATTGCGGGCGAGGTCGAACAGATCGCGTCGGACGACGGACGGAGCAACCTGCGGCGACCGGTCGAATGGGAGGCGGCCGGCTATCCGTACGACGACCTGCCGGAAGAGCTTCAGCAGAAGCTGTCCGTCCAGCACGATGTCGTCGACCTCACCTCCGTACAGGCACATATCGAAGGACTGGGCCGGTCCGACCAGGAGCTGGTCGCGGAGGCGGAAGCGGTGGAGCGGGACCCGAGCGTGGAGATCCCTGCGCTCACCGCACGCCGAGAGCTGGAGCTTCCCGTGCCCACGGACGAGCTGGCCGCCGAGTTGCTCGTGCACGACGCGGGATGGCTTCGGGAAGTGCGTGATCTGCTGTGGGACGACCGGCAGCTGGTGCTCTACGGGCCACCAGGCACCGGCAAGACCTACCTCGCACTGAAGCTCGCCGAGTTCCTCGGCGGCGGGCCCGAGCAGGTCAAGCTGGTCCAGTTCCATCCGTCGTACGCCTACGAGGACTTCTTCGAGGGCTTCCGGCCTCAGGAGGACCCGCAGACCAGAGAGGTCGCCTTCCGGCTCACCGCGGGCCCGCTGCGCGAACTCGCCGACCTGGCCTCCCGCGAGGGAAACCGGCACATCCCGCACTTCCTGATCATCGACGAGATCAACCGTGCCAACCTGGCGAAGGTCTTCGGCGAGCTGTACTTCCTGCTGGAGTACCGCAACAAGTCGGTTCGGCTGACCTACTCCGGCGACGACTTCGCGCTGCCGCCGAATCTGTTCGTCATCGGCACGATGAACACCGCCGACCGGTCCATCGCCCTCGTGGACGCGGCAATGCGCCGCCGCTTCGCCTTCGTCGAACTGTCGCCGCGTACTGAGCCGACACGCGGTCTGCTGCGCCGCTGGCTGGCCAAGGAGGGCAAGGGCGTGGAGCCCGCCGACCTGCTCGAGGCGCTGAACTCCCGTATCGACGATCCCGACTTCCGTATCGGGCCCTCGTACCTGATGAAGAAGGGCGTGTACCGGGAGGGCGGCCTGGAGCGGACCTGGCGGACGAAGATCCTGCCCCTGATGGAGGAGCATCACTACGGGGAGGGCGTGGACATGGAGAAGCGGTACGGACTGGCCTCGCTGCGGGAGTCGCTGGGGTGACGTCCGCCGTAGACGCCCTGCGGTCCGTCGAACTGGTCGAGCACGCGCCGGCGAGGCGTCTCGCCCTGCCGGATGCCGTCGGCCGAGCCCTCGCCGCTTCCGACATCGTGGACGCGACCCCCGACCCGTACACGCCCGGGCACTGGTCGCTGAGGGCCGGCAGCCAGGTCGGGGCCGTGGCCGTCACGGGCGGCGGCGAACCGGTCACCGTGCGCATCACACCCAAGGTGCCCATCGTCCGGCTCTTCTTCCTGCTCGGCTACAGCCTTGATCCGAGGCGGAGTTGGCGAGACGGCGAGGTCGAGGTCGCCGAGCACCGCGATCTGCTGCCCGCGCTCGCCCACGCTGTGGAGCGGCAGGTGGACCGGGCCCTGCGACAGGGCCTGCTGCAGGGGTACCGGGCGACTGAGGAATCCGCGCTCGTCGTCCGCGGCCGGATCAGGGAGGCCGAACAGATACGGCGGCGCTTCGGGGCGATGTTGCCGATCGAAGTGGCGTACGACGAGTTCACCACCGACATCGCGGAGAACCGCATTCTCCGTGCGGCCGTCGAACGTCTCCTGCGCCTGCCCGGCATACCGCGCGGCGTACGCCGCAGGCTGCTGCACCAGCGCGCCCGCCTGACCGACGTCACGGCGATCGTGCGCGGACAGCCGATCCCCGGCTGGCGTCCCACCCGCCTCAACTCTCGCTACCACCAGGCCCTGCGTCTTGCGCGCGTCGTCCTGGACGGTGCCTCCGCCGAGCACGGCCCCGGCGATCTGCGCATCGACGGGTTCCTCTTCGACATGAACAAGCTCTTCGAGGACTTCGTGACAACCGCCCTACGGGAGACCTTCCAGGACCGGGGCCGGGGTTTGGGCGGCCACACGGCCCGTCTCCAGGACTCCCACCACCTCGACGAGGCCGCCGCGATCCGTATGAAGCCGGACTTCGTCCTGTACGGACCGGACGGTACCCCGTGCGCGGTGGCGGACGCCAAGTACAAGGCCGAGCGACCGGGCGGTTATCCCGACGCCGACCTGTACCAGATGCTGGCATACTGCACGGCCCTCGGCCTGCGCGAAGGGCATCTTGTGTACGCGAAGGGCAATGCTCCGCACGCCGCGCACCGGGTGCGGCACGCGGGCATCGTCATCCATCAGCACGCCCTCGACCTAAACCAGGAACCCCCCGGACTGCTCACGGACATCGAGGAGGTGGCCCAGCGGCTGGCGAACACACCGCGCGTATGATCGACTGCGAAGTGTCCGTCCAGGGTGGGGAGTGCACCGCGTGCCGCAGCTCGCGTTCGCCAACAGCTTCTGGGAGAGCTACGACGTCCTGGAAAAGCCCGTCAAGGCAGGCGTCCGCAAGGCGATGCAGAAGTTCCAGCTGCTCTCCGTGCCCGAACTGCACGCAGACAAAGGGCTCCACCTCGAGACCGTGCAGAACGCGCAGGACGCCCGTATGCGGACCATCCGCATCAACGACTTCTGGCGCGGTGTCGTCCTCGCCCCGGACGACGGCAGTGATGTGTTCCTGCTCGTCAACGTCGTACGGCACGACGACGCATACACCTGGGCCGCCAAGCGGCTGTACACGACGAACTCCGCGACGCGCGCCCTCGAAGTCCGCAACGTGGTCGCCATCGAGCAGCTGACGCCGGCCCTGGAAAAGGCGGCTGCCGCCGCCGACTCCCTGCTCTTCGCGCAGTACTCGGACACCGTGCTGCGCGAACTGGGCATCGACGACCAGGTGTTGCGCGCGGTGCGAACGATCATCGACAAGGCACAGCTCAAGGCGTTCGAGACCCTGTTGCCGGAGGACCAGTGCGAGGTGCTCCAGTACCTCGCCGAGGAGTTCAGTCCCGACGAGGTGTATCGAGACGTGGTCACCGTCCGCCGTCCGGTCGGCGCGGGCCCCGACCCCGACGAGAGCCTCGCCGTCGCCATCGCCAACACCAAGCACCGCATCACCCTGGTCACCGGCCCCGAAGAGCTTGCGGACATCCTGGAGAAGCCGTTCACGGCCTGGCGAGTGTTCCTGCACCCCTCACAGCGCCGCGTCGCCTACCGGGTGTCGTACGGCGGCCCGGTCCAGATCACCGGCGGTCCCGGCACGGGCAAGACGGTCGCGGCCCTGCACCGCGTCAAGCATCTCCTCACACGCTCGCCCGGCACCCGCGTCCTGCTGACCACGTACACGAACGCCCTGGCCGGCTCACTGCGCGAGAACCTGTCCCTGCTCCTGGACGGTGACGACGCGCTGCTCGACCGCGTCGATGTGACCACGGTCAACGCCTACGCGCACGGCGTCGTGACCCGCCTCGACGGCAAGGCTCCCTCTCCCATGAACGATCGGGAGGAACGGCAGCTGTGGCAGCGTGTCGTCAAGCAACTGGGACTGCCGTGGTCGGAGCAGTTCCTGGCTCAGGAGTACCGGCACGTCGTACTCGCACAGGACCTGCGCACACTTGACGCCTACCGCAGCGCCCTGCGGCGCGGGCGCGGCAGCGCGCTGCCGTCGGCGCGACGCGATCAACTTTGGTCGGCCGTCGAGCTGTTCGAGTCGATGCTGCGTGCCCAGAAGGCCACCACGCATCTGAAGGTGTGCGCGCGTGCGGCCGACCTCCTGGCCGGGTCGGCGCCCACGCACGACCATGTCGTGGTCGACGAGGCGCAGGATCTGCACCCCGCGCAGTGGCGTGTCCTGCGCGGCGCGGTGGCACCCGGCAGCGACGACCTGTTCATCACGGGCGACCCGCACCAGCGCATCTACGACTCGAAGGTGTCGCTCGGCTCCCTGGGCATCTCGGTGGCCGGCCGGACCCACCGTCTGCGCATCAACTACCGCTCCACGGAGGAGATACTCGGCTGGTCGATCGGCATCCTGAGCCCGGTGTCGGTCGACGATCTGGGCGGCGAGGGAAGCGACAGCCTGGCCGGTTACCGCTCCCTGCTGCACGGCCGGAGGCCCCACGTGGACGGGTACGGCTCCGAGCAGGCCGAGGTGGCGGCGCTCGTCGAGCGTGTCGAGGGCTGGATCGATCAAGGCATCCGGCCGTCGGAGATCGGGGTGTGCGCCCGCTTCAACGTGCTGCTCGACAAGGCGTACGACAAGCTGACCGCGGCCAGGATCCCGGTGGTCCGGGTCAGGGACAACCCGGGGCCCGGCGCGGACGGCGTGCGGCTCGCCACCATGCATGCCATGAAAGGGCTGGAGTTTCGCTGCGTCACCGTCCTGGGAGTGACGGCAAGCGCGGTGCCGTTCGCCCGCGAGGTGACTTCGGCCTCCGTGGACGTGCTGCAGCGCGACTCGGATCTGCTGCGGGAGCGGTGCCTGCTGTTCGTGGCGTGCACCCGTGCGCGGGAGGCGTTGGCGGTCACGTGGAGCGGGTCGGCCAGTTCGTTCGTGCCGTAACCGCATCGGCGGACAGGGCAAGCGATGTGGCGCTCTCCGTCAGCTGTCCGGGGTGAGCGCGCCGTTGCCGAGCCCGTCCCTTGCCAGTGTCGCCGCGTCCCGGCTCAGCTCCACCACTCTGCGCGCTCGCTCCTCGAACTCCTGAAGCGCGCGGAAGGCTGCCCCGTACCGCCGTTGCTCGGTGATGTCCATCTGCGGGATGCGGGCGCCCTTGCCATCGAGGCGGTAGGTGCCGCTGGTGCTCGTGGAGCGGCGGGTGTTGGCCGCGCTGCGCAGGAAGCCCTGAAGGTAGTCGGTGTCGAGCTGGTCGCTGATCGAGACCGCTTCCGGATCGCCGTACTCGACGAGCCCGGCACGCACAAGCTCTGCGACGCTGACGGTAGGTCCGTCCAGAGAGCTGGGGCCATCGCCCGCGGCCAACACCGGCAGCAGCTCCGCCAACAGCCGCACCTGCTCGGTCAGTTCCGCTCGCAAGGTCTGGTATTCGACCGCATAGTCGCGATGGGAGTCCTCGACATGACGGCCCGGCGTGAGGTCCACGACATCGTCAAGCAGATCGATCAGGGGAACTTCCGCCATTTGCTCGGGGTCCGGTTCCAGTGAGCCGTCCGGATCGCCCGCCGTCAGATCGACCATGCGGACACTGGTGACGGCATCCCCCGGGGTCCGCGGGCGACGCAGCTGCCAGAGGTGGATCGGAAGCGCATGCGAGGCCGCCGTGCCGGACGGAAGGGCGGTGACCTGGGTGAGGATGCCCCTTCGTACGAGCTCGGCGCGGATACGGCGGCCCGCCTTGCGGTAGGCGACCGAGGCGGGCAGGACCATGAGGACACGACCGCCGGGCGCGGTGTGCGCATAGGCGTGCTGCAGCCAGGCGAGTTCGCCTTCGGCACGAGACGGGGTGCCGAACTCCCAGCGCGAGTCGAGCAACAGATCCTCACGCCCCCAGTCGGGTTCGCCGACCGGGGGATCACAGACGACCAGGTCGGCCTTGAGGTCCGTCCACCGGTCGTCACGCAGGGAGTCCCCCGTGACGATGCCGGCACCGATGCGCCCGGTGAGGTCGGCCCTCAGTTGCGCGAACATGGCCCTGTGGGCGTCGGTCTCCTGCCCGCAGCGCCTGGGGCCTTGTGCGGGACCGATGGCGAGCAGGAGGGAGCCGATGCCGCAGGCCGGGTCGAAGAGGGTCGCGTCAGGTGCCACCTCACCGGCGAAGTGGCGTACGGCACGGATGATGCGCGGTGCGGTGACCTGGTCCGATCCGGCCCGGCGTACGGAGTCGGTGAAGCGCTCCGCGAGGACACTCACCGCCTCTGCCGCGCCACCGCTCTCGGCCAGGTCCCGCGCGAGCCGGACGACGTCCGCCGGAAGCTCCTCACGTGCCTCGCCTTCGGTGAGGAGACGGGCGACATCCACGAGCCCGCCGAGCATGTCGTCGCCGTACATTCCGCGCAGCGCCTGCCACAGCTGCACCTCCACGGACACTTCCTGCCCCTTGCGCTGCCTGTCCAGCCAGGCCTGCACCTCAGCCAGGTCGAACAGCGGACTGTTGACACCCCCGCCGGTCGGCTTGGGGAAGTCGTCGTAACGTCGCCGCCAGTTCGAGACGGCGGCGCGGGTGACGCCCGCCAGCCTGGCGATCTCGGAGCCGGTGACCAGCGGGTTGGTCTCTGGGGCGTGAGTGTCTGCCATACGGGCAACCGTACACAGGACCCAACCCGCTATCAATGCGCGCATTCGTTGACGACGTTAACAACATCGGAGGCCTTCCATGCCTGCTCCTGGAAGGACTCCTCGAAGAGGAAGAGCTACTCACCACACGTTCCAGGCCGTCGGACTCCAGTCGTCTGTGTCCACGTAGCGAGGATCACCAACCACGGATCGGGAGCGTCGGCGGGCGGAGTTGCCCCCTGGGCCGCCTGATGACCCGGGAGCGCCCCGCACCCGCAAGGTGCGCGGCAAGCGTGGCCTGCAGAAGTGTCCGCTGGGACGTCACCACGTTGTCGGACCATGCCCCTACGCCGACGACCCTGTCGTGATGGTCACCGAATCAACAGCCGGGACGCCCCAGCACCCGATGCTGACCGTTTGCTGACCTGAGCGGCCTCATGCCCCTGACCTGCACAGATACCCAAACGCAGATCTTGGACTTGAACATGGTGCGCAACATGGAGGCACTCCAGGATCTTGGCTCAGTTGCTGAACCAGCAGCACCGCTCCTGCACAGGTCGCCGATGCCGCGACCCGGCTGAGTGTGGGGTCGCTGGCCGGGCGGCCCCTGCACACGTTTTCCGGTGGCCAGTTGCAGCGGATGTATCTCGCCCGGGCGATCGGCTGCGTCGCCGCCGGGGCCGAGGGCCGACGAGCCCACCGCGGCCCTGGACTTCTCAGGCCAGGAGGAGGCGGCCGACGTCCTCACCTCCTGCCGGTGACCCTGGTCGTCGTCACGCACGACCGGGCACTGGCCGACCGCTGCGACCGGGTACTGGAGATGGCCGCGGGCCGGCTGCGGGAGGGTCGGTGACCCTCGCCACCGCCGACCTCGGCGAACTCCTGCGGCTGCTGCCCGTGCAGCCGGCCGGCATCGCCCTGCTGCCGGCCGCGATCGGTCTGCCGGTGATCGCCCCACCGCTCTGAGCAAGCCGGTGCGGCCGGTCCCGGGCCGTCCCACTGCCGACCGAGCACCGGCCCTCAGCGCCGCGGCGCCCTGAACACACGCAGGAAATCCACCAAAGGGTGCTGATGCTCTGCTGAGCATCAGCACCCTCGTGATCCGTGACCTGGCGGGAGATCCCGCTGCGGACCCACGGTTCCGCACGGCGAGCGGCCGGCCATGCGGCGCCAGGTGGGTCGTCAGTGGACGGGCTCGGCCGTCTCCGATCCCGGCCGCTCGAACTGGGTGCGGTACAGCTCCTCGTAACGGCCCCCGGCGGCCAGCAGGTCGGTGTGCGTGCCGCGTTCGACGACCCGGCCGTCCTCGATCACCAGGATGAGGTCGGCGGCCCGGACGGTGGACAGCCGGTGGGCGATGATCACGGCGGTACGGCCGTCCAGCGCCTCGGCCAGGGCCTCCTGGACCGCGGCCTCGGAGGTGGAGTCCAGATGGGCCGTCGCCTCGTCGAGGATCACCACCCGCTGGCGGGCGAGCAGCAGCCGGGCGATCGTCAGCCGCTGGCGTTCGCCGCCGGAGAGCCGGTAGCCGCGCTCACCGACGACGGTGTCCAGGCCGTCGGGCAGGGATGCGACCAGGCCCTCCAGGCGGGAGCGGCGCAGCGCCTCCCAGAGGTCGTCCTCGGTGGCGTCGGGCCGGGCGAGGAGCAGGTTGGCGCGTACCGAGTCGTGGAAGAGGTGGCCGTCCTGGGTGACCATGCCGAGCGTCTCGCGGATCGATTGGGCGCTCAGGTCGCGTACGTCGATGCCGTTCAGCCGTACGGAGCCGGACTCGGTGTCGTACAGCCGCGGCAGGAGCTGGGCGATCGTCGACTTGCCCGCGCCGGAGGAGCCTACGAGGGCCACCATCTGGCCGGGTTCGGCGCGGAACGAGATGTCGTGCAGGACTTCGGTGCCGCCGCGGGTGTCGAGGATGGCGACCTCTTCGAGGGAGGCGAGGGAGACCTTGTCGGCGGCAGGGTAGCCGAAGCGCACGCTGTCGAACTCCACGGACACCGCTCCCTCGGGCACCTGCCGGGCGTCCGGCTTCTCGCTGATCAGCGGCTTCAGATCGAGGATCTCGAAGACCCGCTCGAAGCTGACGAGGGCGCTCATCACCTCCACGCGGGCGCCGGCCAGGGCGGTCAGCGGGGCGTAGAGCCGGGTGAGGAGGAGCGCGAGCGCGACGACGGCCCCCGGCTCCAGCGTGCCGCGCAGCGCGTAGTAGCCGCCGAGTCCGTAGACCAGCGCGAGCGCCAGGGCCGAGACCAGGGTGAGGGCGGTGATGAAGGCGGACTGAACCATGGCGGTACGGACGCCGATGTCACGCACTCGGCGGGCCCGGGCGGCGAATTCGGCCGACTCGTCGGCGGGCCGTCCGAAGAGCTTGACGAGGGTCGCGCCGGGTGCGGAGAACCGCTCGGTCATCTGAGTGCCCATGGCCGCGTTGTGGTTGGCGGCCTCGCGCTGGAGTCTGGCCATCCGGGAGCCCATCCGCCGGGCAGGAATGACGAAGACCGGCAGCAGGACGAGGGCGAGCAAGGTGATCTGCCAGGAGATGCTGAGCATGACGGCCAGCGTCAGCAGCAGGGTGACGAGGTTGGAGACGACGCCGGACAGCGTGTTGCTGAACGCCCGCTGGGCTCCGATGACGTCGTTGTTCAGCCGGCTGACGAGCGCACCGGTGCGGGTGCGGGTGAAGAAGGCGACCGGCATGCGCTGAACATGGTCAAAGACGGCGGTCCGCAGATCGAGGATCAACCCCTCGCCGAGGGTGGCCGAAAGCCAGCGGGTGAGCAGCCCCAGACCGGCCTCCGCGAGGGCGATGACGGCGATGAGGGCGGCGAGCCTGATGACCGTCCCGGCCGCCTGGCCCTTGACGATCGAATCGACGACCCGGCCGGCGAGGACCGGTGTGGCCACCGCGAGAAGCGCCGTGACAACGCTGAGGAGCAGGAACTGGCCGATCTGCCGGCGGTGCGGCCGGGCGAAGGCGGCGATCCGGCGGAACGTCGCGCGGGAGAAGGGCCGCCGGTCCTGCTGCGCGTTCATCGCGCTGTGCAGCGATGTCCACGCGGTGACTTCCATGCTCATGAGGTGCCTCCGGAATCTTGTGAGCGCACCCGGAACGCTAAAACCTCAAGCGACATTGAGGTCAAGACCCGACGAGGTGGGACTCTCGTGCACTGCCGGTGCCGGCTGCCATCATCTGCAGATGTCGCAGGAACCAGAGTCCGCACGCCCCGGTCCACGCACCACTGAGGCCATCATCCACCTCTTCGAACGATGGGTCCGCGGCACCCCCGAAGCCCGAGCCGTCGTCACCGGGGGCACGCACCTGAGCTACCGGGAACTCGATCTCCGGGCGAACCGGCTGGCACGCCATCTGCGGGATGCGGGACTGCCGGCCGACGGGACCGTGGCCGTGGGGACGGACCGTATGCCGGATGTTCTGGTCGCGGTCCTCGCCACCCTCAAGGCGGGCGGGGCGTACACGGTCATCGACCCGCGGACCACGCCCGCGACGGTGCGTCAGCAGCTGGATCGAATAGACCCGTTCGCGGTGATCACGGACCATGACAACCGGGCCAGGCTGGACCACGGCGACGGCCGTCGCACGATCTGCCTGGACTCCGAGGCGCGGGCGATCGCCGCACACCCGGCAGAACCGCTCGATGTGCTTCCCGGCGACACGGCCGCGGTCCTCTTCACCGCTGCCGGGAGCCCGCGCGCCGTGCCGGTCGGCCATGCGCGGCTGCTGGCCGCGTACGAGGGGTGGGCCGAGGTGTACGGCCTGACTCCGCAGGACCGGCATCTGGTCACCGCCCGGCCCGATGCCACCATGTTCACCGGCGCCTGGGTGCGGGCCCTGTGCTCCGGGGGCGCGCTGGTGCTGCCGGAGCGGCGCTCCGGCGAGGCGCACCGGCTGATCTCCGCCGAGTCGGTCACCGTCGTGGACACCGATCCGTCGGGCGCGGCGCGTCTCCTGCGGGGCACGACAGGGCAGCACCCGGCCCTGTCGTCGTTGCGGGTGGTGACCGTCGCCGGCGACCGGCTCTACCTCGACGAGCAGGAAGAGCTGTGCCGACGGCTCCGGCCGGAGGTGCGGCTGCTCAATGTCTACGGGGTTACGGAGGCCGCCGGCTGCGGCACCTGGTTCGAACTCTCGCAGCTGTCCGCCCCGGTCGAGCATCCGGGCCGCGTCTCGCTGATCGGCACGCCGTTCCCCGGCTGCCGGGTGGAGACCGATGGCGACGGCGGGATCCGGCTGACTCCGCCGGGCGGAGGCGACGCCATACTCACGGGCGACTTCGGGCGGCTGCGCGAGGACGGGCTGCTGGAGTACCGGGGCCGCGCCGGACACCGGGTCGCCGTCGGCCGTCGGTCCTTCGATCCGTACCACGTGGAGTCGCTGCTGCACGATCACCCGCAGATCGGCGCGTGCCTGGTCGCGGCCGTGGACGGCGGAGCGCGCAGCCGGCGGCCGGCGGCGTACGTGGTGCCGTCCGGCACGGCCGTACCGGACGCCGCCGGGATCCGGACGTTTCTCACCGGCAAGGTGCCTGACCAGGAGATCCCCGGGACGGTCGTACGGCTGCGGTCGCTGCCCCGCAACCGGGCCGGGCAGGAGGACCGGGGTGCGCTGCCGCATCCCGCGCGGCCGGCCGACGGCAGAGCGGCCGGGGGCGGAAAGTCCGGCGAGGCCACGGGCGACGGCCTCCCGGTCGCGATCGTGGTTGGCTGCGGCATGTTCCTGCCGGCGCTCTTCGCGCTGTTGTTCACCGACCTGATCTGGCCCGGGTCGACCGACCTCTCCGCCGTGCCCGGACCGTGGTCGTGGTTCTTCCGGGCGCTGTACCTCTTCGAGTGCCTGGCCTTCGCGGCCGGCGTGGTGTTCCTGGTCGCCGGACGCTTCTGGATGCGGAAAGCCGGAAAGCCGCGCGGGCTGACCACGGCGGCCCATCTGGCCATCGTCTGGCTGCTGGTCTCGTGGTGGCCGCAGGACAACTTCCACCGGCTGGCCGCGAAGGACGACTGGCCGCGGCAGGCCGCGCTGGTCTACACCTTCAATGTCCCACTGATGATCGCGGCGGCCATCGTCGCGGTCTACGTGGCACGGAAGCCTTCCGGCCGGGCGGACGAGGACTGACGGGCCCCGGCCCCTGTCCGGTCGGTCATGCCGGGTTCGCGTGGGCGCGGCGACATCAGCCGCTCCGCGGCCGGCCGCTCCTGATCAGCCTTGCCCATAAAGGCCACCGCCACCGAGGGCCCGGTCAGCCGCAGGTTCGTCCCGGTCGGCGCGAGTCGCCCCGCCGCGTCGGTGACGAAATCCATCGGCGCCCCCTCCCGCCCCCGTCGCCGTACAGCCGTGCGATAGTTTTGCGTCCCCCCTGGCAACGATCACCTTCACACGCGGAGACAGGCTTCTCAATGAGCGACATCATCAACGGACTTGGCCGCGCCACCGCCTACGGCGCCCTCGGCGTGGTTCTGCTGATCCTCGGCATCGTCCTGGTGGATCTGCTGACACCTGGAAAGCTAGGCCGGCAGATCTGGGAGGAGCGCAATCGCAACGCCACCGTGCTGCTCAGCTCCGCCCTTCTCGGCATAGGCGGGATCGTGTTCACGTCCATCTGGACGACGTACGAGGACTTCGGCAAGGGCCTGGTGTCCACCGCCGCGTTCGGCCTGCTGGGTCTGGTGATGATGGCGGTGGCGTTCCTGGTGGTGGACCTGGTCACGCCGGGCAAGCTGGGCGCCACGCTCGTCGAGCGGGAGCCGCACCCCGCGGTGTGGGTGACGGCGTCCTGCAACCTCGCGGTGTCCGCCATCGTCTCGGCGTCCATCGCCTGAGTCCTGGCCCGCGTCACCCCAGCAGGGCGTACACGGTGGAGGCGCGGGCGGCCGCGTCCACCGCTCCCTCGGCCGTCATGGTGATGTCCGCGAACGCCAGCCGACGGCCGAGCTTGGTGATCCGCGCATCGACCAGCACATCCGCCCCGACCACCGCCCGCTGGAAGGTGGAGGACTGCTGCACGGTGGTCATCGGCCCGTACTCGCCGCGGGCCGAGGCCACCGCGATCACCGTCGCCGTGTCCGCGGCCGCCATCAGCGCCTGCCCGGACAAGCCGCCGCCGTCCCTTGCCAGCCGGTCCGACCAGGGCAGCCGCAGCACGGAGTGCCGGTCGCCGCACTCGACCACGGACAGCCCGAGGTCGAGCACCCAAGGCGCGAAGTTGTCCGCCAGAATCTTGTCGGCCTGTGCGAGAGTCAGCGTCACAGGGAGAGTGTGGCGGTCGGGCCCCTCCCCCTACAACACCCCTCGCCTCAGAGGGCGGCGGCGAGTTCCGTGCCCTGCTTGATGGCCCGCTTGGCGTCCAGCTCGGCGGCCACGTCCGCGCCGCCGATGAGGTGGACGGACGTGCCTGCCGCCGCCAGCTCCTCGTACAGCGCGCGCCTCGGCTCCTGTCCGGTGCACAGCACCACGGTGTCGACCGGCAGCACCGTGGAGACGCCGTCGACCGTGAGGTGCAGTCCCGTGTCGTCGATCCGGTCGTACGTGGCGCCGGCCACCATGGTGACGCCGCGGTGTTTGAGTTCGGTCCGGTGGATCCAGCCGGTCGTCTTGCCCAGTCCCGCGCCGACCTTGGTGGTCTTGCGCTGAAGAAGGTGTACGGTCCGCGGCGGCTTCGGGCGCTCGGGAGCGCGAAGTCCGCCGGGGCTGCGGTAGTCGGTGTCTACGCCCCACTGACGGAAGTACGTGTCCGGGTCCAGGCTCGCCGCGTCACCCCCGTCGGTGAGGTACTCGGCGACGTCGAAGCCGATACCGCCCGCGCCGACGATCGCCACGCGCTCGCCGACCGGCGCGCCGTCACGCAGGACGTCGAGGTAGCTGACGACGCTGGGGTGGTCGACGCCGGGGATCTCGGGCGTCCTGGGGGTGACACCGGTGGCGATGACCACCTCGTCGTACGCGCCGGCAATGAGGACCCCCGCGTCGACCGGGGTGTTCAGCCGTACGTCGACTCCGTGCACTTCGAGCTGGGTACGGAAGTAGCGCAGGGTCTCCTCGAACTCTTCCTTGCCCGGCACCCGCTTGGCGATGTTCAGCTGTCCGCCGATCTGGTCCGCGGCATCGAACAGGGTGACCGAGTGCCCGCGTTCGGCAGCCGATACCGCGAAGGCGAGCCCCGCGGGTCCCGCGCCGACGACACCGATGCGCTTGCGGCGCCGGGTCGGGGACAGCACCAGCTCGGTCTCGTGGCAGGCGCGCGGGTTGACCAGGCAGGAAGTGATTTTCCCGCTGAAGGTGTGGTCCAGGCAGGCCTGGTTGCAGCCGATACAGGTGTTGATGGCCTCGGCGCGCCCGTCGCGGGCCTTGGCCACGAAGTCGGGGTCCGCGAGGAAGGGACGGGCCATCGACACCATGTCGGCGCGGCCCTCGGCGAGCAACTGCTCGGCGACCTCGGGGGTGTTGATGCGATTGCTGGTGATCAGCGGGATGGACACCGAGCCCATGAGCTTCTTGGTCACCCACGTGTACGCACCGCGCGGCACGGAGGTAGCGATGGTCGGGATCCGGGCCTCGTGCCAGCCGATGCCGGTGTTGATGAGGGTCGCGCCGGCCGCTTCGATCCGCTGGGCCAGGGTGACGACCTCCTCCAGCGACGAGCCGCCGGGGACCAGGTCGAGCATCGACAGCCGGTAGATCAGGATGAAGTCCGGGCCGACGTGCTCGCGGATGCGCCGGACGATCTCCAGAGGGAAGCGGATGCGGTTCTCGTACGAGCCGCCCCACCGGTCCTCGCGCCGGTTGGTGGCACTCGCGATGAACTCGTTGATCAGGTAGCCCTCGGAGCCCATGATCTCGACACCGTCGTAGCCGGCCAGCTTCGCCAGGCCGGCCGCCCGGACGAAGTCCTCGACGGTCTGCTCGACCTCGTCGTCGGTGAGCGCGTTCGGAACGTACGGGCTGATGGGAGCCTGGATGGCACTGGGAGCGACCAGGTCCTCGTGGTACGCGTACCGGCCGAAGTGCAGCAGCTGCATCGCGATCCGGCCGCCCTCGCGGTGCACCGCGTCGGTCACCGTCCGGTGCTGTACGGCTTCGGCCTCGGTGGTCAGCTTGGCGCCGCCTTCGTACGGCCGTCCCTGCTCGTTGGGAGCGATGCCGCCGGTGACGATGAGCCCGACGCCGCCTCGGGCGCGCTCCGCGTAGAACGCGGCCATCCGCTCGAAGCCACGCTCCGCCTCCTCCAGCCCGACGTGCATGGAACCCATGAGCACGCGGTTGGGCAGCGTCGCGAAGCCCAGGTCCAGCGGGCTCAGCAGGTGCGGGTACTGGCTCATTCGGCGCCTCCTCCGGCGGGTCGTCGGGTCCAGTTCTAGACCCCGGAGGCAGCTTTTGCAACAAAGTGCAAAAGGAAGTGACGACCGCCTCATCCACTCCCGCCCCGCAGCGCCGGAAAGGCCGCACCGGAATTCTCCGACACGGCCTCGGACCTGCTCGGGGCCGGCCAGTGCGAAGCCGGCGAGAGGATCTGCGCTAACCGGAAGGGGCGGCTACAGGAGCAGATCGAAGATGGCCGTCGCGCCCTCCCAGTGCTTGGTCTGGGGGTTCTTGACGTCGGGATACATGATCTTGAAGGTTTCGGCGAGAGCCAGACTCAGCCCGCCCACCATCTCCGGGTATCGCGACTCGGTCTCCTCGGTGGGCGCCCGGTCGAGGGGTGGGTGCGTAGCCAGCTGCTCAAGGATGGGCTTGAGTTCGACCTCCTGGTCCAGCCTCCGGAATCGGTGAATGCTCTCCTGAAGCCCCTTGGTGATCGGCAGATCCCACGGTTCGACGATGTCCCGGCCGTTCGCCTTGGCCGCGGCCTGGGCGACGAGCAGGAGATCGTAGAGCTTGGCGTCGACGAAGTTGCTGTGACGCTTCAGATCGTCCTTGTCCACGTCGAGACCCGCGGCGGCACGGAAGAACCTTTCGAACCTGGACACACCCATCACGGTCATGCCTCTCGCCTCCTCGCCAGCTTGACTGCACCCCGGCCGTGACCGTGTGCTCACCGCCGGGCCATGACCCCGTCCAGCGTTGCAGACAGCCCCGGGCCCCGCCTGCGCATGCCAGGCCGAAGACCGTGGCGCGCGTTTCACCTGACAGGCCGGAGAGGCGGGACGTCTCCACGACCGCCGGCGGCAACGGGCGGCCGGCAACGGACCGCGTAGAATTGGCCGGGGAGAGGGACCCGAAGCACCGAACCATGTGAGCCGTGGGAGCTCATGGGAGCTCACCGGCGGCCCTGCCGGGATGCGGGGACAGTCGAATGTCCGTCCTCTCCGCCCTCCCTGCGAGCCTTTGTCCCGAAGACTTTTCACGCGAACTGCGCAGCACGCCGACCCGTGGGAGGTGTGAACTTCGTGGTGGTGAAGCTGAACCAGCGGGCCTACGAGCACGCGAAGAAGCTGGTCAAGGAGCGGCAGGTCGTACTCGACGAGCGTGACGACTGGAGCGAGCACCGCCCCTCCGCGCGGGACGAGAACAGCTACCTGGAACAGCATGGATTCGCCGAGTACCAGAGGTGGTATCTCGGCCTCGACGACGAACAGGGCGAAGAGACCAAGGGGCGGTACAAGTTTCCCTATGGCGACTTCGAGAAGGTGCACCGCTGCGGAGTTCTCTCCGCGGAGTCACGTGCCGGGCAGAACAAGTACACCGACATAGAGCTCGCCCTGGCTCATCTGCATGGAATGCTGGACGAACTGGCGTGAACGGCACGGTCACCGCCACCGGCCCGGCAGAAACCGAGGCCCCACCTCCAGCACATCCGTAAGGCAGAAGGCCGCAGATGCCGGATCGCCTGTTCCGCGACCGCAGGATGCCGGCAGGGTCCTGGCCGGACTCCTCGAGCACTACCGGGACCACCCCGATGTGATCGTCCCGGGGCTGCCCCGCGGTGGAGTGCCGACGCCTGCTTGACCGAAAAATGATCAAGGACCCTGCCTCACGCAAGTGAGACAGGGCCCTGATCTGCGACTTCGGAGTGAAACTCCAGTCGGGACGACAGGATTTGAACCTGCGACCCCTTGACCCCCAGTCAAGTGCGCTACCAAGCTGCGCCACGTCCCGATGCGCGGGTGCACGGGCTGTGGCCCCGCGTGTTCGCGCAGGTAGAACACTACCTCACACCGGGCCCTGCACCGCCCCGTCCCCCGTGCCGGCGAAGTCGGCACGGGCCGCAGCACGTTCGTACGTCGTATCCGCGGTCGGCCGAGCCGGGGCTCCGCGGGTGAAGATGGGAGGGTGAACGAGATGCGAGGGCGGAACGGACGCGATCGCGATCCGGAGGGCAAGGCGCGCAACGCGCGGCCGCGAGACGGTCTGGGCCGCCCGCTGCCGTACGGGGCGGACGGGGTGGCACGCCAGCCGGAGGGCGTGGTGCGCACTCCGGACGAGACACTGCGCGAGGCGCAGCGGCTCCTGGACGCCGGGATGCCGTTCCACGCGCACGAGGTGTTCGAGGACGCGTGGAAGTCGGGGCCGGAGGCTGAGCGGGCCCTGTGGCGCGGGCTCGCGCAGCTGGCGGTGGGGCTGACGCACGCGGCGCGTGGCAACGCGTCGGGCGGCGCGACACTGCTGCTCAGGGGCGCGGGCGGGATCGAGCCGTACGCCAAGGAGCACCCGTACGGAATCGATGCGGCGGGACTCGCCGCCTGGGCCCGGGAGCTGGCGGAACACCTGGGCCGGCTTCCGGAGCCGGTACCGGCGGCGGGCTCGGCCCCGCGGCTGCGCGGCTGAGGCGGGACGCGTTCAGGCGGGCTGGAGGAGATCCCAGCGGTTGCCGTACAGATCCTCGAAGACCGCGACCGAGCCGTACGGCTCGTGGCGCGGCTCCTCCAGGAACCGGACGCCGGCGGCGGTCATACGCGCGTGGTCCCCGTCGAAGTCTTCGGTGTGCAGGAAGAAGCCCACCCGGCCGCCGGTCTGGTCACCGACTCGCCCGCGCTGGTCGCCGTCCTCGGCCCGGGCCAGCAGCAGGGCGGTGGCGCCGGCGCCGCGGGGGCGGACCACGACCCAGCGGGAGCCGTCGGGACGCCGGGTGTCCTCGACCATCTCGAAGCGCAGGGCCCCGGTGTAGAAGCGGATCGCCTCGTCGTAGTCGTGGACGACAAGAGTCACCAGGGCGATGTGAGCCATGGGGCCATTGTGGCTCACGAGCCGACCAGGACCACTTCGAGGGTGCGCGGGCCATGGACGCCCTCGACCCGGTCCAGCTCGATGTCGCTGGTGGCGGACGGGCCCGAGATCCAGGTCAGTGGACGGGTGGGGTCGAGGCGTTCGAGTGCCTGCGGCACCGACCCCACGACCTGCCCCGGCACCCGGATCACGCAGATGTGGTGGTCGGGGACGAGAGTGATGCGGCGGCGGCCCTGGTCCGGACCGCCGTCCAGGACGATGGTGCCCGTCTCGGCGATGGCCAGCGCGCAGGCCGTGACGACGCTTCCGACGGCGTCGAGTTCCCTCGCGGTGGAGTCCGGGCGGTCGGGAACAAGGACAGGGCCGGCGGCGGACAGCCACCGGGGCGGCAGCCCCGGCGGTACCAGAACGCTGTCGGAGCCCCGCTCGGCCAGCAGCCGCACGAGCAGCGGCCGCAGCCCGTCCTCGTCCGTCCGGTGCACGACCGCGCGGTAGTCGGCCAGATTCTCCGCGAGCAGATCGACCGTCTCCGGCGGGCTGAGTTTCCCGTGGACGCGGAGGTAGTCGCGCGCCACCGGCGTCCCGTCCCGCTCCACCCCCTCCAGTGCCCGCCGCACCCGACCCAGTACCCGCTCCCTGCCGCCGCTCACTTCGTACCTCCCGCGCGTCCCTCGCCCCGGTTGCGCTGCCACCAGTCGCGGAACGACTCGGCGGGCAGCGCGGGCAGCTCCCGGGTGGCGGTCCAGGCGCGCCCCGGGCCGGGCAGCCGCCTGGGGTGGAAGCGGCGGGTACGGGACGCGAGCCGCTGGCCCGCGCGCAGCGCGGCCGGGTGGTCCAGCGTCCAGCGGGCCGCCCGCATCGCCGCGCGTTCGGCCGCGTGGCCCTTCGCCGGCCTGATGGTCACCTTCACTCCCTCGCGGGTCACGGCGCCGCCCTGGACCACGCGTTCGCGCAGGTGGACCAGGACTTCCGGGATGTCGATGGCGACCGGGCAGACGTCGTAACAGGCTCCGCACAATGACGAGGCGTAGGGCAGGGAGGCGTCGATCTCGCTTGCGGTGCCGCGGAGTTGGGGGCTAAGGATCGCGCCGATCGGGCCCGGGTAGACAGAGCCGTAGGCGTGTCCGCCGGCTCGTTCGTACACCGGGCAGACGTTCAGGCAGGCCGAGCAGCGGATGCAGCGCAGGGCCTGCCGCCCGACCTCGTCGGCGAGGGTGTCGGTGCGGCCGTTGTCCAGCAGGACGAGGTGGAAGGCCTGCGGACCGTCGCCCTCGGTGGTGCCGGTCCACATGCTCGTGTACGGATTCATCCGTTCGGCCGTCGAGGACCGCGGCAGGGTCTGCAGGAACACCTCGAGGTCCCGCCATGTGGGCACCACCTTCTCGATGCCCACGACCGAGATCAGGGTCTCGGGAAGGGTCAGGCACATCCGGCCGTTGCCCTCGGACTCCAGGACGACCATCGTGCCGGTCTCCGCGACCATGAAGTTCGCGCCCGAGACGCCGACCTTTGCGCGCAGGAACTTCTCCCGCAGGTGCAGCCGGGCGGCCTCGGCCAGCTCGGCGGGGGTGTCGCCGAGCCCCTCGGGCGCCGGCCGGCCCCAACTTCCCATCCGTTTCCGGAAGATGTCCCGGATCTCGCCGCGGTTGCGGTGGATGGCCGGGACGAGGATGTGCGAGGGCCGGTCGTCGCCCAGCTGCACGATCAGTTCCGCGAGGTCGGTCTCGTACGCGTCGATGCCCTCGGCCTCCAGCGCCTCGTTGAGGCCGGTCTCCTGGGTGGCCATCGACTTGACCTTGACCACCTCGCGGTGACCCGTCGCCCCCACGAGGCCGGCGACGATGCGGTTGGCCTCGGCGGCATCGGCCGCCCAGTGCACGGTGCCGCCGGCCGCGGTGACCGACTCCTCCAACTGGACCAGATACCGGTCGAGATGACGCAGCGTGTGGTCCTTGATCTGCCGGCCGGCCTCACGCAACCGCGCCCAGTCGTCCAGCTCCGCGACCGCCTTGGCCCGCTTGTCGCGGATCGTGTGCGTCGCGTGCCGCAGATTGCCGCGCAGCCTCTGGTCCCGGAGGGCGTCGTGGGCGGCCAGGGGGAAGGACGGCATGCCGAGGTGAGTACCGCTCACGCGTGGGGCTCCTCTTCGGTGCTCTCCAGGATCTCCGCGAGGTGCACCGCCCGCAGGGGCGCTCCCTGACGCCGCAGGATGCCGTCGATGTGCATCAGACAGGAGTTGTCGGCTCCGCAGAGCACCTCGGCGCCGGTCGAGACGGCGCTGCGTGCCTTGTCCGCGCCCATGGCCGCCGAGACGTCGGGGTTCTTGACGGCGAACGTGCCGCCGAAACCGCAGCACTCCTGCGCGTTCGGCAGCTCGACGAGTTCCAGCCCCCTGACCGCCCCCAGCAGCCTGCGCGGCCGCTCCCCGAGTCCGAGCAGGCGCAGCCCGTGGCAGGACGGGTGATAGGTGACCTTGTGCGGGTAGTACGCGCCGACGTCCGTGACGCCGAGGACGTCCACCAGGAACTCGGTGAGCTCGTACACGCGCGGGACGAGCGAGTCCGCCACCTCGGCGAGTTCCCCGCCCCGGCCCTCGGCCGCGGCCTTCCGGCCGATCCGCGGGTAGTTGTCCCGGACCATCGCCGCGCAGGACGCGGAGGGGGTGACGATGTACGCGTAACCCTCGAAGGCCCGGCCCATCCGGCGGACCAGGGGCTCGGTCTCGTGCCGGTAGCCGGTGTTGTACTGCGCCTGGCCGCAGCAGGTCTGCGCGACGGGGAAGTCGACCTGGACACCGAGCCGTTCCAGCAGCCTGACGACGGCGATTGCGGTGTCCGGGAAGAGCGCGTCGTTGACGCACGTGACGAACAGGGCGACGCGCATGGTCGGAGGATATGTCGCACCTCTGGGCCGTGGCAGCCCCCACGACGGGGGCGGACGGGCGAATGGGGCAGACTCGACGGCGTGAGAAAGATCTATGTCATCGGCATCGGGGCGGGCGACCCTGACCACCTGACCCTGCAGGCGGTCAAGGCGCTGAACGAGGCGGACGCGTTCTTCATCCTCGACAAGGGCGAGGAGAAGTCCGATCTGACCCGGCTGCGGCGCGACATCCTGGACGCCCACATCGAGGACCGCCCGTACCGTCTTGTCGAGGCACGCGATCCGGAGCGGGACCGCAAGACCTCCGACTACTCCCCCGCCGTCGACGACTGGCGGCGCCGCCGGGCCGACCTCTACGAGCGGTTCATCACGGAAGATCTGGCCGAGGACGAGTGCGGCGCGTTCCTCGTCTGGGGCGATCCGGCCCTCTACGACTCCACGCTCGGCATCCTGGAGGAGATCCTCGACCGGGGAGCGGTGGCCTTCGACCACGCGGTGATCCCGGGCATCAGCAGTGTCTCGGCGCTGCTCGCCCGGCACCGGACCGGGCTGAACCGGGTGGCGCGCCCCGTGCAGATCACCACCGGCCGGCGGCTCGCCGAGGGCTGGCCGCAGGACGTGGACGACGTGGTCGTGATGCTCGACGCCCGGCAGGCCTTCACTCGCCATCTCGACCAGGATCTCTACATCTACTGGGGCGCGTACGTGGGCACCCCGGACGAGATCCTGGTGTCGGGGCGGCTCGCGGACGTCTGCGACCGGATCGAGGAACTGCGCGCCGAGGCCCGTGCCCGTAAGGGCTGGATCATGGACACGTATCTGCTGCGGCGCGGCTGATCCGGCGGATCCGGTCGAGCACCTCCGCGACGCCGGTCACCACGGTGACACCGGCGGGACGGGCGGGGCGGCGCACCACGACGACGGGCACGCCGAGTTCACGGGCGGCGGTGAGCTTGGCCGCGGTGGCCTGTCCGCCGCTGTCCTTCGTGACGAGGACGTCGATGGCGTGGGTACGGAGCAGCTCGCGCTCGCCCGCGACGGTGTACGGCCCCCGGTCGAGAAGGACTCGGGTGTGCCGCGGCAGCGGCGGCTCGGGCGCCTCCACCGACCGTATGAGGAAGCGCAGCCGGCCGAGGTCCGCGAAGGCGGCCAGGCCGAGCCGCCCTGTGGTGAGGAAGATCCGGGTGCCGAGCGCGGGCAGCAGAGCGGCGGCCTCGGCGAGTGAGGCGGCCCAGTGCCAGCGGTCGCCGGGGCCCGCCTCCCAGCCGGGGCGGCTGAGCGCCAGCAGTTCGGTTCCCGTACGGGCGGCCGCCTCGGCGGCATGGGCGCTCATGGTCTCGGCGAACGGGTGGGTGGCGTCCACCAGAACGGCCACTTCGTGCGCGCGCAGCCAGCCGGCGAGCCCGGCGACGCCGCCGAACCCGCCGACCCGGATCTCCCCCGGCGGCATTCTGGGTTCGGCCACCCGGCCCGCGAGCGAGCTCGTCACGCGCAGGCCGGGGCGGCCGGCGAGCTCCTGCGCGAGTCGGCGGGCCTCCGCGGTGCCGCCGAGGATCAGGACGTGGGCGGTCATGGGCGGCGGCCGTCGAGCAGGGCGGCGAGGCCCGTGGCCAGCTGTTCGTACTCGCGTGGACGGTTGTAGATCTGCGCGGAGATCCGCAGGCCCCCGCCGCCCGGCCAGGGCCACACCAGTACCCGGGTCCGCAGGCGGTCCGCGATCTCGCGCAGCAGGGCGTGCGCGCTGTCACGGGTCTCGGCGACGCCGGGCGGCAGGCGCAGCGCGCGCATCGCCACACCCTCGGAGTACGGCAGCGGACGCAGGCCGGCGCGTTCGGCCAGCAGGTGCTGCCCGTGTGCGACGAGGGCGAAGTTGTGGGCGCGGACCCTCCGCGCGTCCAGGCGCGCCAGCAGGTCCAGGCCGTCGGGGGCGGCGAGCCAGGGGGTGTAGTCGATCGTGCCGCGCCACTCGAGGGAGCGCGGGAAGCCGTGGTGGTCCTCCCAGGACGGGGCGAGGGGGCGAATGAGCCCCCGCCACCGGGGGGCGACCGCGAGGACGGCGGTGCCGCGTGGCGCGTACGCCCATTTGTGCAGGTTGCCGAACCAGAAGTCGGGGGCGCCGGCCAGCGGGTGCGGGAGCATTCCGGGGGCGTGGGCGCCGTCGACGACCGTGGTGACCCCGCGCTCGGCGAGGGCCGCGAGCAGCCGCGGCCCCGCGACGATGCGGGCGGTGGGCGAGGTGATGTGGTCGAGTACGGCGACCTTGGTGCGGCCGGTGACGGCGGCCAGGACGCGTTCTCGTACCGCCTCCTCGTCGGGTGCGTCCGGACCGAGGGACACGGTCCGCAGCCGGGCGCGGCGGCCCGCGGCCTCGCTGACCGTGCCGTAGCCGTGGTCGGTGACCAGTACCTCGTCCTCGGTGTCCAGTCGCAGGCTGTTCAGTACGACGTTGATGCCCTCGGTGACGTTCGGGATCAGCGCGATCCCGTCCTTTTCCGCCCCGAGGTGGGCGGCGATTCGCGCCCGTGCCTCGGCCACCCGGTCCGGCACGGCGAGGTAGAAGGCGTCCGGGTCGCGCTCCTGCTCCTCGCGCAGGGCGCCCTGCGCGGCCTGAACGGGGGCCGGGACGGTGCCGAAGGAGCCGTGGTTGAGGTGGGCGACGGCGGGGTCGAGCCGGAACAGGCCGGGACCACCGGGAAAGGAGTGAGGCATGGTGGGCCTCAGCGTAGTCATCCGGCGCGAGAGCGGCCTCGGGGGCAGGACAACCGTCTGAGGACCGGCCCCGGACACGCGGAACAGCACCCGATAACCGGGGCTGTTCCGCGCGGATGCTCACCGCGACGGCTCCGGGTCACGCTGTTCGCCGGCTGCCCCCGCGTTTGACGTGGGTCAGCAGAACCATCCGTTCTGGACCCAGCCTCGCCGGTTGATGTCACCGTAGGCGAAGCCGTAGACCCAGTCCCCGTTCACTTTCTCGACGAGGAAGGTCTGCCCTTTGTAGAGCGTGCCCATCCAGGCTCCGTGGGGGGCGGTCACACGGACGAAGAGATCAGTGGCGCAGACGGTCTCGCGTTCCCCGACGGTTCCGTTCGCGGCCTGGGCCGGCGTGACGGTGAGGGTGGCGGCCAGCGCGAAGCCCAGCAGGACGGCGGCACGCAGAGCGGTACGTTTCATCAACGACTCCTTCGAGGGTACTGAGGGCTGCGGGGGACTTACCAGGAGCCGAAGCCGCCAAGGCACTCGTGGCGGACATATCCCCAGTCGTTGGGGCCGAAGTCGAACGTGGCCGCCCAGCCGTTGTAGACCGGGTGGGCTCCCCGGGTGTGCCCGACCTTGTTGCCGCGCAACAGCGTGCGCTTCAGGCCGGTCGGTCCGTTCGCGCTGTCGTAGTTGCCGAAGAGGCTGGCGCTGTCACACACGATGACGGCGTGTTCCGGCGTGGTGGGCTCCGCGTACGCGGTCGGGGAGGTGACCACCAGGGAACCGGTCACCAGAGCGCAGGCCACAACGACCTGCCGAAGGTTCTTCTTCATGCAAATGCTCCCAGCATCACATCAGTTGGGTGGGGGGTCAGGGGCGCTCGCAGGTCAGTTCTGGAGCAGAGGCGTTGCGCGGTGGTTGCGCAACGGTTGCGCGCCTTGACATGCTCACTTCGGTCACCGGCAGGCCATCCCGGGCCCCGACCGAACCTTCTGACCGCGACCTGGGCGGTGTGATGCGCTACCGAATCCTCGGGCGGCTCGATGTCTTCGACGGCACGCAGTGGACTTCGTTGAACGCGGCCAAACAGCGGGCGGTACTGGGTCTCCTGCTCATCAACGCCAACCACTTCGTCTCCACCGACGCTCTCGTGCACGAGCTGTGGGGCGATCAGGTTCCCAGGTCGGCGGCGAAATCCCTCCAGGTGTACGTGCACCGGCTCCGCAGGGCCCTGGGCACGGCCGAAGGCGCCCTGCTCACCCGGTCCGGCGGCTACGAACTCTCCGTGTGCCCGGGTGAGACGGATGCCGGGAGGTTCGCCGCTCTCGCCGCGGCCGGCCAGTCCGCGCTGGCCGACGGGCGACCGGAGGAAGCCGTCGGCACTCTGGCCGAGGCCCTGGGGTTGTGGCGCGGACGGGCCCTTGGTGACGTACCGCCCACGATGTCGGTCCTGACCGAGTCCGCGCGTCTGGAGGAGTGTCGGCTGACCGCCCGGCAGGCTCTGGCCGAGGCCAAACTCGCCGTCGGCATGCACGGCGAACTGGCAGCGGAGCTGGGGGCCGTGCTGGCCGAGCAGCCGCTGCACGAACCGATGTGGGCCACTTTGATGATCGCGCTGCATCGCTCGGGGCGCCGCTCGGACGCCCTGGACGCGTACGCCTCGGCCCGCCGACTCCTGCTCGACGAACTCGGGGTCGCGCCGGGCGCCAGGCTGCAGGAGGCGCTCAAGACCGTACTCGACGACGCCGAGCGCCAAAAGCACCATCCCCTGCGCCAATTACCGCCCCGACTACCGGATTTCGTGGGGCGGCAGGCGCATTTGGACCGAATGCTCGGCCTG
Source organism: Streptomyces sp. NPDC051219 (assembly GCF_040682335.1). Classification (NCBI taxonomy): domain Bacteria; kingdom Bacillati; phylum Actinomycetota; class Actinomycetes; order Kitasatosporales; family Streptomycetaceae; genus Streptomyces; species Streptomyces sp. NPDC051219. Next base: position 21,658 of record NZ_JBFBAS010000018.1, on the reverse strand, counting down.
CTCGGCAGCCCGAATGCGAGCGTGCCGCGCATCGTCGTCGTCACGGGGGTGGCCGGGGTCGGCAAAAGCTCGTTCGCCGTGCATGCCGCACATCTGCTGCGCGGCTCCTTTCCCGACGGCCAGCTCTACACCGATCTGCGCACCTCCTCCCATCGCCCTGCCGAGCCCGGCGACATCCTCGTCTCCCTGCTGAGAACCGTCGGCGTGAGCGGCGCCGCCATCCCCGAAGGGCTCGGGGAACGGTCCCGGCGCTACCGCTCAGAACTCGCCGACCGCCGCGTTCTCGTCGTCCTCGACAACGCCCACAACGAACAGCAACTGCGCCCCCTGCTGCCCGGCACAGGCGACAGCGCCATCCTCATCACCAGCCGCTCTGGTCTTGCGGGCCTGGAGGGTGCCCTCCGCATCGACCTGGGTCTGCTCCCCGACGACGAGGCGCTCACACTTCTGGCACGCGCTGCCGGCGACGACCGTACGCGGCACTCCCCCGACGCCGCCGCCCGCATCGCCCGCCAGTGCGGGAATCTCCCGCTCGCACTGCGCATCGTCGGCGCGCGGCTGGCCACCCGCCCCCATCTCTCCCCCGCCCGCATCGCGGACGCGCTCGCCGACGAGCGGCGACGCCTGGACGAGCTGGTCGCCGGGGATCTGGAGGTACGGGCCAGCGTCTCGCTGAGCTACGAGGTCCTCGAACCGAGCGCGGAACGCGCATTCCGGCTACTCGGCGTGCTGTCCGCTCCTACGGTTCCGGGCTGGGTTGTCGGCGCGCTCCTCGGCTGCGGGCCTGCGAAAGCTGAACGCGCCTTGGACCAGCTCGTCGACAACCGGCTGCTGGAGGTCGCCGCGCCCGACGCCACGGGAGAACCGCGCTTCCGCATGCACAACCTCGTGAGGTTGTGCGCGCAGGAGCAGGCCGCCGCGCACGAGCCGCCGCACGAACAGGCCGCCGCACTCGCCCGGGTGTGCGCTGCCTACCTCGAACTCGCTCAGCGCGCCGACCGAATGCTCACCTCCGGCTTGGCCGGCCCCGTACCCACCCCGACGCCCCCCTGGCAGCCGCACCACGCCGGCGGTCTGCCGGCTCGGCCACTGGCCTGGCTGAGCTCGGAACGGACCACCCTGTGCGCGCTTGTGCGCCAGGCCGAGCCCGGCACAGCCTGGCGGCTCGCCGCGGCCTTGGCCGACTACTTCGAATCAGCGGCTCACTTCGACGACTGGCGGGACACCCACGAGACGGCGCTCACCTCCGCACGCGCGGCGGGCGACCGGCTCGGCGAGGCCGTCATGCATCGAGGGCTTGGTGAACTCAACACCGCGCAGGACCGCTACGCCGAGGCCATCGCCTGCTTCCGGCGATCGTTGGACGCCTACGCACGGCGCGGGCAACCGGATCCGGGGGAGGCAGCGGCCGCCGTGGGCCTCGGGGTCCTGCTACGGCTGCGAGGCCGATACCGCGAGGCGGCGCTCTGCCTGGAACGCGGGATCTCGGGCGCGCGGGCGACCGGCAACGCGCGCGCGGAAGCCTACGCACTGTGCGCGCTCGGCACGGTACATCTGGAGCGCGGCGAAACCAGCGCCGCGCGGATCGCGTTCGGACGCTCGCTGGCGCTCTCACGCACGGCCGACTACCCCATGGGCGAGTTCTCGGCGCAGCGCTGCATCGGCCTCGTCGAACTCGCCTCCGGCCGGCTTGCCGCCGCCCGCCGGCACTTGGAGCTGGCTCGCCGTATCGCCGCCGGGCAGGAGAACCATGTCGGCGAGGTGCACGCCCTGCAGTGGCTCGGCCATCTCACCGACGTGTACGGCGACACGGAGCGCGCCGAGGGCATCCTGGACGGCTGTCTGGCCGCCTATCGCCGCTTCGGTGAACGCTTCGGCGAAGCGATCACCCTGCGCGCACTGGCCGACCTGCACCTGCACGCCGGGCGCCGCACCGTGGCCAAGGAAACTGCCCGGCAGTCGCTGGCGATCTGGCGGCGGCTCGATTCCCCCTACTGGACCGCGCGTACGCTCGACGTCCTCGCCGACATCCACGAGGAGGACGGCCCCGGCGACCGGGCGCGTCACGAGGCGACAGCCCTACGCGCCGCCCTCGGCCTGTCCCCCGACCTGCGCCCGGCAACCACCCCGTCCCGGCGCAGGTTGGGCGGCCACCTCGCGCCGGCCGCTCACTGATGCAACGGTGCGCGAGCCCGGGTGCAGCCGTGTGGCCCCCGGGGTGTTCGTGGGTGGTGCGGCAGCACGGCCGCGGCGCGCCCATGCTGATGGCTCGAGTGGGCACCGACCTGAGCGGACCGACCGCCGGGACACGGGACTCGGCTGAGGCGCCTGAGCGGCGCGTTTCCCAACCGCAGCCCCACAAACGATCACGAGGCCGTGTCGGATCACTCCGACACGGCCTCCGACCTGCAACTTCGCAAGTCGGGACGACAGGATTTGAACCTGCGACCCCTTGACCCCCAGTCAAGTGCGCTACCAAGCTGCGCCACGTCCCGATGCCCGCTGACCTGGGGTTTCCCCCGACCGAACGCGCACGGAAACAATACCGCACTTCCCCGGGTGGTCGCGCACCGGTTTCAACTCGCCCCTCGCCGTACGGCCCGCTCTTGACCTCAATCAAACTTGAGGTTGCAGGGTCTACGCATGACACACACGACGTTCGCCGGCCCGTACCGCTACAAAGACCTGCCCGCGCTGATGAGCCTCATGACGGGCGACGAGAAGCACGGTCCGGCCGCCACATCCACCCTCGACGCCCTCTGGGTGCTGTACGACCGGGTGCTGCGGGTGACGCCCGCGACTGCCGGGGCCGCCGACCGGGACCGCTTCCTGCTCTCCAAGGGTCACGGCCCGATGGCTTACTACACGGTGCTCGCCGCCAAGGGGTTCTTCCCGGTCGAGTGGCTGCCGGGCTTCGGGTCCTACGACTCCCCCCTCGGCCACCACCCGGACCGCGTTCTCGTTCCCGGGGCCGAGATCGGCAGCGGCTCCCTGGGCCACGGGCTGCCACTCGCCGTGGGCACCGCGCTCGGGCTGCGGGCACAGGGACTCACCGATCCCCGTGTGTGGGTCCTCGTCGGCGACGCCGAGCTGGACGAAGGCAGCAACCACGAGGCGCTCGCATACGCGGGCCCGGCCGGTCTGGCGCGGTTGCACACCCTGGTGATCGACAACGCCTCGTCCACCCACGGCTGGCCCGGCGGCATCGCGGCCCGCTTCGAGGCTGCCGGATGGTCCGCCGAGACCGTCGACGGCCGCGACCACACGGCCCTCCATGCCGCCTTCACGGCCCCGCATCCCGGCCGGCCGCGCGCCGTGGTGGCCCGCGTCGAGCCCAAGAGCTCCTGACTCGCCGGACGACTTCTCCGAAAGGTTCTTCCCCCCATGGACACCATGCGTGAACGTTTCACGTCCACCGTCTCCCGGCTGCTCGACGAGGACCCGCGGCTCGCGCTCGTGCTCGCCGACATCGGCGCCGACGGCTTCCGGCAGGCTCAGCACAAGCACCCAGACCGGGTGATCAACGTCGGCATCCGCGAGCAGTTGCTCATCGGTACGGGCGGCGGCCTCGCCCTCACCGGGATGCGGCCGGTCATGCACACCTTTGCCGCCTTCCTCGTCGAGCGGCCCTTCGAGCAGGTCAAGCTGGACTTCGGCCATCAGGGCGTGGGCGGGATCCTGGTCAGCGCGGGCGGTTCTTACGACTGGCCGGCCGGCGGATTCACGCACATGGCACCCGGCGATGTGGCGCTGCTCGACACTCTGGACGGCTGGACCGTACATGTGCCGGGCCATCCCGACGAGGCAGAGACGCTTCTCCGGCACGCCGCGGCCGCCGGGGACGACAAGGTGTACGTCCGACTGTCGATGCAGTCCAACGCGGCCGCGCGGCCGGTCGACGGGGCAGGTCTGCTGAGCGTGCGCGAGGGGCGCGACGGGGTGGTCGTCGCCGTGGGCCCGATGCTCGACAACGTCCTCGCGGCCGTCGAGGGGCTGGATGTGAGCGTGCTGTACGCGACGACCGTACGCCCCTTCGACGGCGCCGCTGTGCGGGCGGCGACCGGCAGGGGGCGTGCGGACGTCGTGATCGTCGAGCCGTATCTGGCGGGCACGTCGAGCGGGGCAGCGGGCGACGCGCTCAACGACATCCCGCACCGGGTGCTGGGACTCGGCGTACAGCGCCAGGAGCTGCGCCGCTACGGACAGCTGCCCGAGCACCTCGCGGCCCACGGTCTGGACGCGACCACGCTGCGCGAGCGGATCAACGGTTTCCTCAGCCGGTGACGGACCGGCTCAGCTCGCCGCGGACCTCCCCAAATCCGGGTGCGCGTCGGCCAGTCTGCGCGGGGCGGCCTGCAACCAGGAGTCGACGAGAATCGCCCGCAGCTCGCCCGCGTCCTCCAGGACCGCCAGCCTCACCCGCAGCCAGGCGTAGTTGTCGTCGTGCCCTTCCCGTACGAAGAACTTCTCCGGCTCCGCGGCGATCAGCTCGGCCCGGTCCTCCTTGGGGCACTTGAAGCCGATCGACGCGTCGTCGTCGCCGAGGGCGGCGAAGATCTTGCCCGCGACGCGAAACGTGGGCATGCCCCAGGAAAGCTTCTCCGAGGTGTCGGGGAGTGAGAGCGCGATCGTACGTACATCGTCGGCGGTGGCCATCCAGCGTCTCCGTTCCGGCGGGAACTGCGGTCCGGAAACGACCGTAGCCGTGCCCACTGACAGTCGCCCGGCCAGAACCGCCCCCGGCCATGACCCGCGCCCGGTCATACCCGCTTGTCGAGCCACCCGACGCCCTTGAGATCGTCGACGATCGCGCGCCAGCCGTCCTCCCCGGTCACTCCCCAGCCACCGGTGGCAGCGGCGGTGGCACCGTGATCACGGTGGTCGGAGGCGATCACCCGTTACCGTGGGCCACCAGGTGACGGGCGAACCGGTCGTAGCGCAGGGCGTGTTCCGCGGCGGCGTGCGCGATCTGAACCAGGGCGCGGGGCCTGCCGTGGTCGGGCAGCCAGCTGTACGTCGCGAACTGTACGCCGTCCGCGGCATTCAGCAAGCCCGCGGTATGGGTGGTACCGGTCGACGGGCGGAGAGTCATGTGTCGCGCCTCCTTCGGATGGCCGGGTCTGTCTCCCGACCCTCCCCCCGCCGCGCACCGCTCATGCGGTTTCTGTCAACTCCCCTACCGCAGCTGCCACTCCCGCCGCCGCAGCGCCCAACTCCCGTGCCACAGCACCCACTCCGCACCCATTGACCCCCCGGAGCCCGACAACCTACGCTGAACGACGCACTTTAGAAAGCGCTTTCTATCCCCGCAGCCGCCTCACCAGCACCGGGAGCGCCCATGAGTCGTCCGAAGCGAAGATTCCTCCGGCCCATCTCCGTCGTCACGTCAGTTCTGGCCCTGTTCCTCGGACTCGGGACGGTTTCCCCGCCCCCCGCCGATGCAGCACCGTTCCGTGTTCTCGTCTTCTCCAAAGTCACGAACTTCGCCCACGACTCCATACCGGCCGGCGTCGCAGCGATCAAAAACCTGGGCAACGAGAACGGCTTCGAGGTCGAGGCCACCGACGACGCCACGGCCTTCACCGACGCCAACCTCGCCCGCTTCCAGGCCATCGTCTTCAACAACACCAACTCCACACCGGAGAAGGGCGACCTGCTGAACGCGGATCAGCGCGCCGCGCTCCAGACGTACATTCGCGCGGGCGGCGGCTGGGTCGGACTGCACGCCGCCTCCGCCAGCGAGCGCGACTGGGACTGGTACGAGGGCCTGGTAGGCGCGATCTTCGACAAGCACCCCGCCGTACAGACGGGCCGGATCAAGGTGCTCGACCACGCCCACCCCTCCACGAAGGGGCTCCCGGAGCTCTGGGAGCGCACCGAGGAGTGGTACAACTGGCGCACCAACCCCACCGGCAAGGTGCACACGCTCGCCCAGATCAAGGTGCGCGACGGTATCGCCGGGCTGGACGAGGGCGTGGACCATCCGTGGTCCTGGTGCCAGAACTACGACGGCGGGCGCTCCTGGTTCACCGCCGGCGGGCATGCCGAGTCGGCATTCCAGGAGGCCGGTTTCCTCCAGCACCTCCTGGGCGGCATCCAGTGGGCCGCCGGTCACAAGCCCGGTGACTGCACCGCCACGAAGACCGGCAGCTTCCAGCGCACACCGCTGGCCACGAGCGACCTCGCAGACCCGTTCGAGCTGGCGGTCGCCCCCGACCGCCGCGTGTTTTTCATCCAGCGCACCGGCAAGCTCAAGGTGATCGACCAGAAGACGCTGAAGGTCACCACCGCGCTGGACTTCGCGTACACGCCGGAGATGACGAGCCAGTCCGACGGCCTGCTCGGTCTGGCCCTGGACCCCGACTTCAACACGAACCACTGGCTCTATCTGCTGCACTCCGACAAGACGGAGAACCGGATCAACCTCTCCCGGTTCACCGAGACGGGCGGAAAGGTCGACCCCGCCTCGGAGAAGCGGCTGCTCACGGTGCCCACCCTGCGAGGGGAGGGACGGGCCAACTCCCATATGGCCGGGTCCATCGCCTTCGACAAGAAGGGTGACCTCTACATAGCGACCGGCGACAACACCGACCCGTTCGCGTCGGACGGCTTCGCTCCCATCGACGAGCGTGAGGGACGCCGCGCCTGGGACGCCCAGGGCACCTCGGGCAACACCAACGACCTGCGCGGCAAGATCCTGCGCATAACCCCGCAGGGCGACGGCACGTACACCGTCCCGGCGGGCAACCTCTTCGCCCCCGGCACGGACCGCACCCGTCCCGAGGTGTACGCGATGGGCATGCGCAACCCGTTCCGGATCACCACCGATCCGCTGAGCGGTGCATTGCTGGTGGCCGACTACGGGCCGGACGCGCGGCAGGCCAAACCGGACCGCGGCCCGGAAGGGACGGTCGAGTACAACCGCATCACCGGCGCGGGCAACTACGGCTGGCCGTACTGCACCGGGGACAACACCCCCTTCAGCGACTACGACTTCGCGACGAAGACCTCCGGTGCGAAGTTCGACTGCGGCAACGTGGTCAACGACTCGCCCAACAACACGGGGCTGCGTGAGCTGCCGCCCGCCCAGCCCGCGAACGTCTGGTACGCGTACTCGGCCTCCGACCGGTTCCCGGAGCTGGGTACGGGCGGCGGCGGTCCGATGAGCGGTCCGGTGTACGACTACGACCCGGCCAACACCTCTCGCACCAAGTTTCCGGAGTACTTCGACGGGAAGTGGCTGAACTACGAGCTGACCCGCAAGTGGTTCAAGGCCTTCTCGGTCCAGAAGAAGGACCAGACCTTCACCGATGCCCGGTTCCCGCCCGCCAGGGGCGGCGATCTCCAGTCGATCAACGGCGTGTTCGAGGACATGGAGTGGAACCAGCCGTTCGACGCGGACTTCGGTCCCGACGGCGCGCTGTACGTCATCGACTTCGGGCTCGGCAGCGGTACGGGACGGGGCGGCAGCAACGAAGGATCGGGAATCTACCGCATCGACTACGTGGCCGACGGGCGGCTGCCGGACGCGAAAATCACCACCGACCGGGACAACGGACGTTCACCGCTCACCGTGAAGTTCTCCAGCGCGGGTTCCGGACTGCCCGACGGCAAGCCCGTCACCTACGCCTGGGACTTCGACGGCAACGGCACCACCGACTCGACCGAGCCCGACCCGGTCCACACCTACCGTACGAAGGGGCAGTTCAGCGCCCGTCTCGAAGTCACCGGCCCCCGGCAGCTGACGGGCCTGGCCGTGCAGGACATCACCGTCGGCAACACCAGGCCCGAGGTGACGATCCAGCAGCCGCCGAACGGCGGCATGTTCGGCTTCGGCGACACCATTCCCTTCCGGGTCAAGGTGAAGGACCCGGAGGACGGGAGGATCGACTGCTCGCGCGTGGTCGTACAGTCCCAGCTCGGCCATGACTCGCATCTGCATCCGCTCGACAACTACACCGGATGTGCCGGGGAGATCGTGACCGACGCCGGCGACAGCCACGGCCCCGGGCAGAACCTCTACTACGGCATCACCGCGCAGTACACCGACCGGGGCGCAACCGGTGCCCCGGCGCTGACCGGCTCGTCGTCGCTGACGCTGCGGACGGCGTTCCGCGAGGCCGAGCACTTCACGGCCACGGGCGGTGCTCACCACGGCGCGGTCGTCGGCAGTCGCACGGACGCCTCGGGCGGCAAACGGCTGACCGAGATCGAGCACGGCGACTGGGTCAGGTTCGATCCGGTGAACCTGAAGGGGATCGGGTCGGTGACGGTCGGCGCGGCCTCGGGCGGCCTGGGCGGTGACATCGAATTCCGTGCCGGCTCCCCGGCCGGACCGCTGCTCGGCCGGGCGACCGTGCCGTACACGGGCGACTGGGGCAATGTCGTGTCGCCGACGGTCGCGCTGAAGGATCCGGGCCGGACTGTCGCGTTGTACGCGGTCTTCACCAACCCCCAGTGGTCGGCGGAGCGGCCCGACCTCTTCGCCGTGGACTGGCTGCACTTCAACGGCCCGGGTGTGGAGAAGCGCCCCGGTACAAGGGTGTCGGTCACGGCCGCACCCACGACCGGGGCCGCCCCGCTCGCGGTTCAGCTGGCCGGCAGGGTCGAGACGCTGTCCGGCCGCACGATCACCACGTACCACTGGGACTACGGCGACAACACCGAGCCCGCGGGCCCGGAGGGCGCGACCGCGCAGCACACCTACGCGCGGCCGGGGACGTACACCGCCCGGCTGACCGTCACCGACGACAAGGGGGACGCGACGACGGGAGCCGTCCGGATCCAGGTGAGCGGGCCGAACCGGTGACGGCCGGGGATCGGCAGAAGGGCTTGCACAGAGCAAGAGGGCGGTCACGGAAGGGTGCTGGCAGAGAGGTGAAGGACATGGACGGCACACGACGCGCATTCCTCGGCAAGGCATTCGGTACGGCCCTCGGCGTCACAGCGGCGGCGGCGCTGGGCTCGCCGGCCGTCGCCCACGACGCGGAGCGCCGCGGGCGGCGCATCCCGCCCGGCGGCATCGGCATGCACCTGTACACCATGCGTATCTCCCTGGCCCAGGACTTCCGGGGCACGCTCGAACAGCTCGCGAAGATCGGTTACGCGACGGTCGGAGTCAGCGGGCGCCACGGCCACACCGCCGCGGAGATCCGGCGGATGCTGGACGAGACGCGGTTGAAGGCGGTGCTCGAGCACGTCGGCTACGACACGGTCACCGGCAGCGGGCTGCCGCAGGCACTCGACGACGTGGCGACCCTCGGCGGCAAGTGGATCGTGGTGCCGAGCCTGCCCGCCGCGATGCACACACCGGCCGGATTCCGTGAGGCCGCGCGGCAGTTCAACAGGGCCGGACTCGCCGCACGCGAGGCCGGGCTGAAGGTGCTGTTCCACAACCACGGCAGCGACCACGCGGTCGTCGAGGGCGAGAATCTCTTCGACATCCTCGTCAGGGAAACCGATCCCGACCTGGTGGGCTTCGAGTTCGACGTGTACTGGGGTGTGAAGGGCGGGGCCGACCCGGCCACGTACTTCGCACGCCACCGCCGCCGCTTCCCGGCGCTGCACGTCAAGGACATGGCGCCGGACGGAGACTTCGCGGACGTGGGTTCCGGGGTCCTGGACTTCGCCGCGATGTTCGACGAGGCGCGAAGCGGGGGTGTCAAGCAGTGGCTGGTCGAGCACGACCGGCCCGCCGACCCCTTGGCGACCGCCAGGAACAGCTACAACCACCTGAGCGACCTGCGGTACTGAGAAGCAGGGCGGGGGGTGGCCGGCCACCCCCCGCTCTTTCCGTCCTGCTCCGACTCAGCCGTCCGCGGACACCGCGCCCAGCAGGCCGCGGATCCGGTCGGTGGCCTCCCGGAACTCCGGACGGCCCATCGTCTCGGCGTAGTCCCGCTCGGCCGGCAGGCCCACGTCGATGATCTCGGTGATGGTGCCGGGCCTCGGGCTCATCACGACCACGCGGTCGGCCAGATAGACCGCTTCCGAGATCGAGTGGGTGACCAGCAGCACGGTGGTGCCCGTCTCCCGCCAGATGCGGTTGAGTTCCACGTTCATCTGTTCGCGGGTCAGCGCGTCGAGCGCACCGAACGGCTCGTCCATCAGCAGCACCGGCGGTTGGTGCAGCAGCGCGCGACAGAGCGCCACCCGCTGCTGCATCCCGCCGGACAGCTCGTGCGGATACGCGTCCTCGAAGCCGCCGAGGCCGGTCATCGTGATGAGCTCGTCAGCGCGCTCGCGGGCCCTGGCGGCCGGCATCTTCCGCATCTCGGCCTGGAGCAGGATGTTGCGGCGGGCCGAGCGCCACTCCAGCAGCGCGGCACGCTGGAAGACGTAACCGACGTCGTGGCGGGGCCCCTTCACCTGCTCCTCGCGCAGCCGTACGGTGCCGGCCGAGGGCTGCAGTAGCCCGGCCACCAGTTTGAGCAGGGTCGACTTGCCGCAGCCCGACGGACCGACGAGGGCGACGAACTCCCCCATCGCCACGTCCAGCGAGATGTCCCGCAGCGCGGTGACGTCCCGGTTCCTGGTACGGAACCGGACGGCGACGCCGTCCAGCCCGACCGCCGCGGTGTCCTTGCCCACTGCACGCTTCCGGAGAGTCGCCTCGCCTGCCATCTTCAGCCCTCAGCCCTTCGGTGCCGCGTCCGCGGCCCAGTAGTCGCCCACCGGCTTGGCGTTCCTGACCAGGCCCGCCTCGGTGAAGACGTCGATCGTCTGCTTCCAGTCGGCCTCGGCGTTGGCCCCGGGCGCCCGCCCCTTCGTGGCATCGGTGTGCAGCAGCGTCAGCGTCGTCCTGAGCTGCTCGCCGAGTACCTCCTTGGGCGGCAGTTGCTCCGAGGCGCCGTCCATCGCGGCGACCGCCGGGTCCGGCGCCTTCTCCGCCGCGGTCCAGGACTCGCTGACGGCCTGCGCCATGCGCTGTGCGAGGTCGGCCCGGGCCAGCGTCTTCGTGCCCGCGATCAGCCCGTTGGAGTAGAAGTTGAGTCCGTGCTCGGAGAAGCGCAGATACGACACCTCCTTGCCGGCCTTGTTCTGCATGGTCGGCCCCTGGTCGCTCGCGTAGCCGAGGAGGGCGTCGGTCTTCCCCGAGATGACGGCCGCGATCTTGCCTGCCGGGTCGGTGTTCTGCACCTTGACGTCCGACTCGTTCAGTCCGTTCTTCTCCAGGAAGATCGGGAAGGTCTTGGAGAGGGCGTCGCCCGCGGTCCCCGCGATCGTCCTGCCCTTGAGGTCGGCCGGCGTCTTGATGCCCTGCGCCTCGAAGAACTGCACGGACGAAGGAGTGGTCTGCAGGAAGACTCCGAGGCTCTTGACCTTGATGCCCTGGTCGACGCCGCCGAGCAGGGCGGGGGTGTCCGCCCAGCCGAAGTCGGTCTGCCCGGCGCCGGTGGCCTGGACGGTCTTCTGCGAGCCCTGGCCCGCCCGGATCTCCAGATCGATGCCGTGCTTCTCGAATATCTTCTGCTGCTTGCCGTAGTAGAACGGGGCGTGTTCGCCGTACGGGTACCAGTTGAGGGTCAGCGTCACCTTGTCGAGTTTCTTGCCCGAATCGCTGGTGGTGGACCCGGAGCCGTCCTCGCCGCAGGCCGTGGCGACCAGGAGCAACGGGACGAGGCCGGTCAGAACTCTGCGCACGTGCATGGTGCGGCCCTTCTCGGAGCGGGAGGCCGGTTCGGTTCACTGCCCGAACCGGCAAAGGGTCAGTAGGTGTCAGTAGGTGGTGGTGACGGAGGCGTCCCGGCGGCTGGCGTGCCACGGGAGCATCAGCTTCTCGGCGATCTCGACGAGGACGAACAGGACGACACCGATGAGGGACATGACGAGCAGCCCAGCGAAGAGCATGGGGGTGTCGAGGTTGCCGTTGGCCTGGAGGATCACATAGCCGAGGCCCTCGTTGGCTCCGACGAACTCCCCCACGACCGCACCGGTGACGGCAAGTGTGACGGCGACCTTCAGACCGGAGAACAGGTGCGGGAGCGAGGCAGGGAAGCGAATCTTGACGAACGTCTGCCAGGGCCGCGCCCCCATGGTGCTGGACAGTTGCAGCATCTCCGGGTCGACCGCCTTGAGGCCCGTGACCATGGAGATGACGACCGGGAAGAACGCGATGAGCACGGCGATGAGGATCTTGGGCGCGATACCGAAACCGAGCCAGACGACGAACAGCGGGGCGATGGCGATCTTCGGCACCACCTGCGCGAACAGCAGGATCGGATAGAGCGTCTTCTCGACGGTCGACGAGTACACCATGATCACGGCGGCCAGTACGCCGACCCCGACGGCGATGGCGAAGCCGAGCAGCGTCTCGTAGGTGGTCACCCACGTGTGATGCCACACGTAGCCGCCCTTCTCGGCGAGCACGTCGAAGGTCGCGCCGGGCGAGGGGACGAGGTACGCCTCCACCACCTCGGTGGCGGCGATCGCCCACCAGGCGCCGAAACAGGCCAGCAGGAGTACGGCCGGCCGCCAGGTCTGCTCCGCCGCGCGAACGGCGCGGTCGCGCGCCCCCGGCCGGCCGCGCTCGGCAACGCCCGCGACCGGCCCGGCAGTCGGGGGGGTCTTGGCGACGGCGCTCTGGCTCACGGTGAACTCCTAGGGGAGCAGGGGCGGTTACTGAGAAAAGTCCTGGGATCGGAAGTGTTCGGAAAGCGCTTCCAGAAAGCGCTTTCTGCTAAGGTGTCGCCACGCTAATGACTGCCTGTACGCACGGTCAATAGGTCGTCCCGAAGTTTCGGGGCCCCACCACCGACCCGGGGGTCGAGTTGAGTGAACAGGAAGCACAGGCCCATGTGACGCTGCATGCCGTCGCCCGCACCGCGGGCGTCTCGCCGGCAACGGCCTCCAGGGCCCTGAACGGCACCACCCGGGTGCGCGAGGATTTGCGGGCCCGAGTGCTGGAGGCGGCGGATCTGCTCGGCTACATCCCCAACGCCCACGCCCAGGCGCTCGCGAGCGCCTCCAGCAACACGGTGGGCGTCATCTGCCACGACGTGAGCGACCCCTACTTCGCCGCGATAGCCAGCGGGGTGATGCGGGCCGCCGCCGAGCGGGGCCTGCTGGTCATGCTGGCCAGTACGTTCCGTGAGCCCGCCCGGGAGATCGCCTACGTCTCCGCTCTCCGGGCCCAACGGGCCCGGGCCATACTGCTGATCGGCTCGGGCTTCGAGGACCGCGCGTGGGAGCGGGCCATGAGCACCGAGCTCGAGGGCTACCTCCGCGGAGGCGGGCGGGTCGCGGCCGTCAGCCGGCACCGGAGCCTGCGCGTGGACACCGTTCTGCCCGAGAACCGGGCCGGCGCGGCCGAACTGGCCAGAGCCCTGCTGGCCCTGGGGCATCGGGAGTTCGCCGTACTCAGCGGGCCGCCGGCGCTGACCACGGTCGCGGACCGGCTCGCCGGGTTCCGCGGGGCGCTGGCCGAGGCAGGGGTGCCACTCCCCGCCGGCCAGGTCGTGGGCGGGGCCTTCACACGGGAGGGCGGGTATGCGGCGGCCCATGAGCTGCTCGCCCGAGGAGTCCGTCCCACCTGCGTGTTCGCCGTCACTGACGTGATGGCCGTCGGGGCACTGGCAGCGTTCCGGGAGCGCGGCCTTCGGGTCCCCGAGGACATCTCGCTCGCCGGGTTCGACGACATCCCGCTGGTCCAGGACCTCTCCCCGCCGCTGACCACCGTCTCACTGCCACTGACCCTGATGGGCCGCAGCGTCATCGCGCTCGCGCTGCGTGAGAGCCGCGGCCGGCGCTCCCGGGTGGAACGCATCGGCGGAGAGGTCGTCCTGCGCGCCAGTACCGCACCGCCCAGCCCGTCCGCAGAGAGGACTCCTTCATGATGCCGCTGCTCACCGGCCCGGTCATCGACCGGGTGGAGACGTTCGCCGTCGCCTTGCCCACCCGCCGCTCCTTCGGCGTCTCCGGCGGCTCGGTCGCCGTCGCGGGCCGCCCGAGCATCCGCGTACTGGTGAAGGTGAGCGCCGACGGTGTGCACGGCTGGGGCGAGGCGACCCCGATCCCGGCCTGGACGTACGAGACCGCCGAGTCCATCGTGACCACCATCGACCGCTATCTGGCCCCCGCCGTGCTCGGTCGCCCCGCCTGGAACCTCGACGCGGTCGACACGGCCTTCGACCGGGCGGTCAACCGCGGCTTCACCATCGGCGCACCGCTGGCCAAGAGCGCCGTGGACGTCGCGCTGCACGATCTCCTCGGCAGGACCGCGGGTGTCCCGCTCGGCGCGCTGTGGGGACAGCGCCGCAGCGAGACGGTGGAGCTCGGGTGGATCGTCTCGGGCCAGTCCCCCGCCGAGGCGGGGGACAGCGTCGCGGAGGGCGCGGACGCGGGCCATCGCGCCTTCAAGGTCAAGATCGGCCTGCACGACGAGGACACGGACGTCGCCGTGGTCAGGGCGGTACGCGAACGGGCCCCGGACGCCCCGGTCTGGGTGGACGCGAATCAGGCCTACACCGCCTCCACCGCCCTGCGGGTCGCCCGCCGGCTCGACGAACTCGGTGTCACCGCCTTCGAACAGCCGCTGCCCGCCAACGACATCGCCGGGCTGCGCAGACTGCGCGACGCCTCCCCGGTGCCCGTCGCGCTCGACGAGAGCCTGCGCCATCCCAGCGACCTCGCCACCTTCGTACGGCTCGACGCGGTGGACGTGGCCATCGCCAAGGTCCAGCGCAGCGGCGGGCTCACCCTGTCACGGCGGCTGTGCTCGCTGGCCGAGGACAGCGGCGTGCGGCTGATGGGGTCGGGACTGACGGACTCCGACCTCGGGCTCGCCGCTTCGCTGCACCTCTTCGCCGCCTACGGAATCGATTCACCGGTGGACCTCAACGGCCGCCAGTTCATCGAATCCCCGTACGCGGGGCCGACCGTGCGGATCGAGAAAGGAATGGCCCAGGTACCCGACTCACCGGGACTCGGGGTCGAGGTGGACGAGGAGGTGGTACGGGCTCTGGCCGTGGACGTGCTGGAGCGCCGGCCCTGAGGGGCGCGCGAGGCGATTGTGCAGCCCCTGTCGCCTGCTGAGGGAGCGGCGTCAGATCCCCCCGTCCTCCCGACGGTGGATCTGATCCACCATCTCCGCCGCCATCGACTTGATCGTCTCGAGCCCCGGCCGCCCCCAGGGCCGCGGCTCGGTGTCGACCACGCAGATGGTGCCGAGCGCGATGCCCGTGCGGTCGATGAGCGGCGCGCCGAGATACGACCGGATGCCGATCTCGTCGACCACCGGGTTGCCCGCGAAACGCGGGTAGTCGCGCACGTCCTCCAGCACCAGTGCCTTCCGCCGCACCACGACGTGCGGGCAGTAGCCGTGGTCACGGGCCATCACCCGGCCCGGTGCCGCGGCTGCTGCCGCCGCGGTGGGATCCCTCCGGTCCGTACCGCCGTGCCTGTCCGAAGGGATGTGCAGACCCGCGAAGAACTGCCGGTTCTCGTCGATGAAGTTGACCATCGAGTACAGGGCTCCCGTCACCTCCGCGAGCCGGGTGGCGAACGCGTCGAAAGCCGGGTCGGGCCGGTCCCCGAGCCCCAGCCGGCGCAGCCGCTTCACGCGCACGGGCGCCTCCCGGTCGATCGGCGTCAGCAGCAGGTGCCCGGTGGGGTCGTACGTCATGAGGGTGCTCCGTGGTTCGGCGCCGTGGTGGAGTTGAGCAAGTACTGGAGAAGGATGACCAGGGTCTTGATCCCGGAGCTGGAGCGCCGGGCGTCGCACAGTACGACGGGGACCTCCGGCCGGAGGTCGATGGCCGCCCGCACCTCGTCCGCGTCGTAGCGGAAGGCACCGTCGAACTCGTTCACGGCGACGACGAATCCGATGCCGCGCCGCTCGAAGAAGTCGACCGCGCAGAAGCAGTCCTCCAGGCGGCGGGTGTCCGCGAGGACGACGGCGCCGAGCGCGCCCTCGGAGAGCTCGTCCCACAGGAACGAGAAGCGCGCCTGCCCCGGCGTGCCGAACAGATACAGCACGTGCCGCGAGTCGAGCGTCAGCCGGCCGAAGTCCATGGCGACGGTCGTTGTGGCCTTGGACTCGACCCCCTCCAGGCTGTCGGTCCCCACGCTGACCTGCGTGAGCAGCTCCTCCGTGCTGAGGGGCGCGATCTCGCTGACGGCGCCCACGAACGTCGTCTTGCCGACGCCGAAGCCTCCCGCGACAAGGATCTTCAGCGCGGTGGGCAAGAGTTCAGAGCTGTCGTCGAAGGCCATCGAGCACCGCCTCCAGCAGTGACCGGTCATCGGTCGAGTCGTCGTGGAAGCGCGGGGCCTTCGCGGTGACCGCCCCGCAGTCCACCAGGTCGGACAACAGCACCTTGGTGACCACGGCCGGCAGCCGCAGGCGCGCGGCTATCTCCGCGACCGAGGTCGGCCCCGAGCAGAGCCGCAGTGCCTGCGCATGGTCGGGGCCGAGATGCGTCTGCGGAACCGTGCCGGTCGACATCACCAGCGAAAGCAGATCGAGGGCGGTGGTGGGGCGCGTACGCCCGTCGCTCACCGTGTACGGACGGATGAGCCGGCCGCAGGCCTCGTCCAGCCACGGCCGGTCGTGCTTGGCCGGCACCGTCAGTGCCCCGTGGCGCCGGCCGGTCCGGCCCCTTGCCTGGGGGGAGTCACGAGATACGGCCGTACGCTCTTGACCAGCATCGCCATCTCGTAGCCGAGGACCGCCGCGTCGGCCTCCCGGCCGGCCAGTACGGCCAGACAGGTACCGGAGCCGGCGGCGGAGACGAACAGCAGAGTGGAGTCGAGTTCCACCACGATCTGCCGGACTTCGCCGCTGTCGCCGAAGCGCCCACCCGCGCTGCGGCCGAGTGAGTACAGCCCCGAGGCGAGCGCGGCCATGTGGTCGGCACTGTCGGTGTCGAGGCCGTGGACCGATTTCACGAGTCCGTCCGAGGAGAGCAGCACCGCGCTGCGGGTGTACGGCACGCGCTGGACCAGACCGCTCAACAACCAGCTGAGGTCGGAAACCTGTCCGGTCGGCACATCGCTCGCCATGGGGGATCGACTCCTTGGGGGACTGGACGGAAGTGGGGGGGTGGGTCAGTGACCGACGTGTTCGTCGCCGTGGGGTTCCCGGCCGGGCTCGCGGGACACACCGCCGGGTTCGCGGGGCGGCCGCGCGGGTTCCCGGGCCGGCTCGCGGACAGGCCCGCGGGCCGGCTGTGCCTCGGCGAGGCCGATGCCCCGCTGGAAGGCCGCCATCAGGCCCGGATCGTGGACCGGTTGCTCGGTTTCCTTGCGCCTGGCGGGCGCGTCCCTCAACTGCGGGACGAGATGCTCCTGGCTGCGCCGCTTCGGCAACTGTGGCCGGCCCATGGTGCCCCGCACGACGCCGGGGGGCTGGACGTGGGGGGCCAGGGGTGCCGCATCGGCCGCGGAGTGCTCCGGCGTGGCCGCCGGGACCGGGCCGGGCCGCGCCCCGGCGGGGTTGGGCCGGTCGTACCGAATCCCCCGTACGGGGAGAATGCCGGCACCGGACTCGGTTCGAGGGGTGGCAACGCCGGGTGGGGCGGCCTGCGGCTGCCGTAACCGCTGTGGAGTGGCGGGCACGGGCCGGGCGGCCGGTGGAGCGGTGAACACGGGGCCGGTGAACACGGGGCCGGTGGACATGGGGCCGGTGGACATGGGGCCGGTGGACGCGTGCATGCGGGGACCGGCCGTCCTGCCCTCCACCGCTTGGGACGTGCCGGTCTCGGGCTCGGCGCCCAACAGGCCCTGCGGCAGCACCAGAACCGCCTGGATACCGCCGTAGATGTTGGTCTGCAGCCGGACGGCGATGCCGTGCCTGCGCGCCAGCGCGGAGACCACGAAGAGTCCGATGCGCCCGTCCTCCAGCAGATGAGCGACATCGACCTGGTCGGGGTCGCAGAGCAGGGCGTTCATCTTGTGCTGCTCGCCGACAGCCATGCCCAGGCCCCGGTCCTCGACCTCCACGGCGAGACCGGCTGTGACGTGCTGGGCGCGCAGCAGCACGGTGGTGTGGGGGGCGGAGAACGCCGTGGCGTTCTCCACGAGTTCGGCGAGGAGGTGGATGACGTCGGCGACGGCGTGCCCGCGCAGCGTTCCGTCGATCGGGGGCACCAGTTTGACCCGCGAGTACTGCTCGACCTCGGCGATGGAGGAGCGCAGTACCTCGGTCATGGTGACCGGATGGCTCCACTGACGGCGCGAGACCGCACCGCCGAGCACCGCAAGGTTCTCCGCGTGCCGGCGGATACGGGTGGCCAGGTGATCCACATGGAAGAGACCCTTGAGCAGGTCCGGGTCCTCGACCTCGTTCTCCAGCTCGTCGAGCAGCTGGATCTCGCGGTGCACGAGCGACTGGAGGCGGCGGGCCAGATTGACGAAGACTTCGACCCTCTGGTCGTTGTCCGCGCTGCTGGAGAGCTGTGAGGCCTGTACCACGGCGGCCACGGCCAGCTCCTGGGCCCGCCCCAGCTCGTGGCCCAACAGGTCCAGTTCATCACCCGCGGGCGGAGGGGACTTGGGGGCGCTGGGGGCGGGCGGCCCCTCCCCGCGCCGCAACTGCTCCACCACACCGCGCAGTTCGGCCTGTCCGCGTGCGCTCGAGCGGCGCAGGGCGTTGCAGCGGTCCAGGACGGCCTTGGCCGTGCGGTTCGCGCCCAGCGCCGCGGCGGCCAGGGCGGCGACTGCCAGCACGGCACAACCCAGCAGAAGTGCCCACAGCTCCGTCGTCGGCCTGACGGAGCCGGCCCGGAGCGTGATGAGCACGGCGGCCGCGCCGCTGAGACCGGTGGCAAGAGCGGGCAGAACAGCGGTGCGGACGAGCTGGGAGCGGATGTGGGTCTCGGGCGTCATCAGCACGAGGCGGGTGGCCGGCCGGCCGTGCCGTCCGCCCTCCCGGCGGTCGGCGCGCGCTGCGGGTGCGCGGAGTTGAGACATCGGCGTCCTCGGAAGTGGGGGTGCCCAGCGTTGATCACCGGGCACACACAGTAGTCGGCAAAATCCGCCCGCCGATGGGCAGTTGACAAACTTCCGCGCCGCGCTTCCCGCTCTGGTATGACTCCTCGTACGACAGCCCGAATATGCCAGTGGCTACACGGACGTAACGGCTTCGGGTTCGCCGGTCCCGGTCGGCCGACCTCCGGGCGGCTCGGCAGCGGACCCGGCGGCCGGCGGCCGGCCGGTATCCACCGCAGTCGCGGTCGTGGGCCACCCCCCGGCCGGCACTCGCGCGACAGCACGCCACCAGGGTGCGGCGGGGACGCCTTCGGTGTTCGGCTCGAAAGGCTCACCGGGGCGCGGCAGCGCGATCGCGGCGCCCGCCCGGGCCCCGGCCTCGAGCGTGCCCTCCCCGGGCTCGGCCCACGGATGCGGCGCGAGGTTGAAGGTGCCCCAGTGGATGGGCAGCATCGTACCGGCGGGCCGGCCGCCCTGGAGGTCCAGATGCGCCCTCATACCTTCCGCCGGAGTCATGGGATGTCGGGCCAGAGACGTCGAGAAGCCCGCTGGTGAGCGGCCGATGTTCAACGGTGGTTGGCCATTTCGCTCAGAGGTAGTTGGCCACCGCAGTCTCCACTTCGGGAGTCCGCTACGGGGGCTCAGAAAGTCGCGCTGCCGTCCAGCGCCTCGTCATCGCCCGGTCGAGTTCTCTTCGCTCAGTTCGCTCAGCGCGCCCATCGCCTGGTCCAGGAGTACGGACAGCGGAGTCGTCCCATTGCCGGCCGTCCAGGCGTCGGTGGCGGCGTCCAGGCAGGCGATCGCTGACGCCACGAGTGCCCGGGCGCGGGGATCGTCGGCGGATTCCGAATCGCCGCCGAGCCGACGGGAGATCTCCGGCACCAGCACGCTCTGCCAGCCCTGTGTCTTCTCCCACTGGCGGGTCATCAAGGCGCAGGCGTCGCTGAGCAGCCGCATCAGACTCAGGGCCTGCTCGGGCTCGTCGGGATCGGCCTGGGTGACCACGTCAAAGGCGCGGCGCAGCGAATCCCAGGGCCGCTCGCCTGCGGGGCGGGCGGCGAGCGTCGCGGCGACCTCGTGGCCGAACTCTCCGAACTTGCCGAGGACGACCTCCTCCTTGGTGCCGAAGTACCGGAAGAAGGTGGTGCGCGACAGGCCCGCCTCGGCGGCAATCTGCTCGACCGTCGTCTTGTCGAAGCCCTGCTCGGCGAAGAGCCGGAACGCGACCTCGCTGACCTCGGCGCGCATCGCGGCGCGGGTCCGCTCGCGCAGCGAGGAGCGCGCGGACTGCGCGGCGCCGCGAGCGATTGAAGTCCTGGATGTCTCGGCCACGCCACAAGTGTACACGGGCCCTAAGTGGTACTTAGTTCCATCATGGATTACAGTCCCTCATGTTGGCCTCGTACCACCTCCCCAGGAGTACCTTCATGAGCAAGATTTGGTTCATCACCGGTTCCTCCCGCGGCTTCGGCCGCCGGTTCGCCGAGGCGGCGCTGTCGCGCGGCGACAAGGTCGCGGCGACCGCCCGCACCACCGAGTCGCTGGCCGACCTGGTCGCCGCCCACGGCGACGCGATACTGCCGCTGGCCCTGAACGTCACGGACAAGGCCGCCGTGACCGAGGCGGTGAAGCAGGCCCACGAGCACTTCGGGCGCCTGGACGTCGTCGTCAACAACGCCGGCTACGGCCTGTTCGGCATGGTCGAGGAACTGACCGAAGAGAACGTCCGGGCCCAGTTCGAGACGAACGTGTTCGGCACCCTGTGGGTGACCCAGGCGGCCCTGCCCTACCTGCGCGCTCAAGGCAGCGGCCACATCATCAATGTGTCCAGCCTGCTCGGCCTCGCCGCCTTCCCCGCCACGGGCGGCTACTCCGCCTCCAAGGCCGCCATCGAGGGGCTCTCCGACTCCCTGGCCCAGGAAGTCGTCGGCTTCGGCATCAAGGTCACCGTCGTCGAACCCGGCCCCTTCGGCACCGAGTTCGCCACGTCCTCCGCCTGGTCCGAGCCCGTAGCCGCCTACGACGGCGTACGGGAGGCGGTCAACGCCGGCTTCGCCACCATGCCGAATCCCGACCCGGCCGGCGTCGGCCCCGCGCTGCTGAAGATCGTCGACGCCGACAACCCCCCGCTGCGTGTCTTCTTCGGCTCCTTCCCCCACCAGGTCGTCCCGCAGGTCTACGCCGAGCGGCTCAAGACCTGGGAGGAGTGGGCCGAGGTGTCCGCCGAGGCCGAGGCCGGCCGGAGCTGAGCCCCCTCGAGGGTGGTCCGGGTGCGTGCAGAGCTTCAGGCGCCCGGACCGCTGAACCCGCCCGGACCGCCGGGACGGGCTTCGATGAGACCCCTCGATCCTCGGGGCACGGGATAGCACGTGCCAACTATCGCTGTGCATGGCGGACTATCACTGATGTGACTGTGGCCTACTTGGCCATCCTGAGTACCACAGTTGGCCACTCCGCCTGACCTGGGCAAAGGTACGGTGGTCGTCGAGCACAAGGACCGCCTCGGGCGGATGAACGTCGAACTCGTCGAGGCCGCGCTGGCCGCGCACGGACGTCGCCTGGTCATCCTCGACGAGGGCGAGGTCGAAGACGACCTGGTCCGCGACATGACCGAGGTCCTGACCTCGTTCTGCGCCCGCCTGTACGGGCGCCGCTCCGCGAGGAACCGCGCGCAGAAAGCGCTTGAGGCGGCCGCGGAGTGAACGAGCGTAAGAAGCCGCTCAGTCCGATC
>NZ_JBFBAS010000017.1:0-161965 GCF_040682335.1 Streptomyces sp. NPDC051219 | reverse complement strand
CCACGCCGAAGCCCCCTGCCACCACGATCTTCGCGGAGGTAGTGGAGCGGGCCGCTCCGCCGCTAGAGCTTGCGAAGTCCACTGAGCACCCTTTCCAGCAGCGTTACATCCGGCGTGCCGCCGGCCTCTCCATTGCCCGGCTGGTGAATGGCCACCATCCCGGCCTCCGCCAGGTCGGCGACCAGAATGCGGGCCACACCCAACGGCATCGACAGCAGCGCGGAGATCTCCGCCACCGACTTCACTTCACGGCACAGGTGGCAGATCCGCTGGTGCTCGGGGAGCAACCCCGCGAGGTGCGCCGGGTCGGCCGTGGTACTCACCAGGGCCTCGATGGCGAGCTGGTAGCGCGGCCGGGTCCGGCCGCCGGTCATCGCGTACGGACGAACCAGCGGCTGGTCGCCTTCACCGTCGTACGACGCGTGATGCGCGCCGTACGAATCGTGAGAGGCGGGGGGCGGGGTCATGAGTCCTCCGGGCGGGACAGCAGGTGGTCAGCGTGCCGTCAGACAAGGCCGGTGGGGGGGACGTGAACGGCCGGACGGTGGTGTTCTCGGGCAAAAACCTTGTGCGTGGGGCGCGCAGGTTCTCCGTGGCGGCCTAGTGGAGCAGGCTCCCCTGGAGTTCGGCGCGCAGGTCCGGGGTGAGAACGGTGCCGGCGCGGTCGACGAGGAGGGCCATCTCGTAACCGACCAGGCCGATGTCGCACTCGGGGTGGGCGAGGACGGCCAGTGACGAACCGTCCGAAACGGACATCAGGAAGAGGAAACCGCGCTCCATCTCGACCACGGTCTGAGCCACCGCGCCGCCTTCGAAGATGCGGGAGGCGCCGGCCGTCAGCGAGGTGAGGCCGGAGGCCACCGCCGCGAGCTGATCGGCGCGGTCACGTGGAAATCCTTCGGACATCGCCAGAAGAAGTCCGTCGGCGGAGACCACCACTGTGTGGGACACCCCGGGGGTGTTGTCCACAAAGTTGGTGATCAACCAGTTCAGGTTCTGTGCCGCCTGGCTCATCGAACTCAACTAACGCTCCTGCTGGTGAGTGGGGCCGAAGTGATGACTGCCGGTCGACGGGCCGCTACCGGCCTGACGACCCTGCTGAATGCCCCGACGGAGATTGGTCAGCCGGCCGCGTACGTCATCGGGCGCACGCGAAACCTGCGGACCGGTCTGGCCGGACTGCTGCTGAGCCGTGCCCGCGACAAGGTTCGCACGCGGGACCCGACGCGGCAGACCGGAGGTGGTGACACCGCCGGCAGCGGGCTGCCTGACCCGCTCAGCCTGCCGTACGAGTTCGTCGTTCGGCGAGGTGCGCCAGGCGGCGCCACTCGCATTGTCGGCACCGCGCTCCGGCCGCCGCTGAACAGGCGCCGGCTGGTGGGCCGGAGGCTGCTGCGGCTGCTGGGATACGGCGGGTGCCTGCGGTGCGCCGGGCTGCTCGCCCTCCGTGCCGCGGAACCAGTTGGATTCGAGCGTGTCGAACAGCGGCGTACGGCCGTCCCCGGGACCGGCCGGCGGCAGCGCCTCCGGCTGGTGGGCCTGCGGCAGCCTGCCTGCGGGCTGCCGCGGAGCCGCGGGCGGGGTGTGGCCGCCGGCCGGGCGCAGGTTGTTCGGAGTGCCCTGCCGACCGCTCTGCTGACCGTTCTGGCGGCCGCCCTGTTGGCCGTTCTGCTGCCCGTACGCACCGGTCGGGTTGACCGGTCGCTGGGCCGGGAAGCCGGGTCGCTCGAACTGGGCCGTCGACGCCGGGTCCTGGAGACCGCCGGCGTCCGGACGCGGGTACTGCCCCGTCGGCGCCGGGTTCACCGGACCGCGCACATCCGGGCGCTCGAACTGGCCCGTGGCGCTGTTGCCCTGCGGCGGCGCGGCGTTGTAGTCCGGCCGGGCGAACTCGGCGGTGGCGCCGGGACCCTGCCGGTCGTCGTGGCCGCGCGGGGTGTCCGGCGTCTGGTCGTTGCCCCAGCTGGTGGTCGCCGGGCGCTGCGCCTGCTGCGGGTTCCCGCCGGGCAGTTCGGCCCTGGGGGTGCTGCGCGGCGGCAGCTGCGGCTGGCCCTTCTGCGGCTGGTCGCCGCCGGCGGCCGCCCGGCCGCCCGGCTTGGGACGCTCGAAGCCGAGCTGCTGGAAGGCACCCTGACCCTGGTTCTGACCCTGGCCCGGGTTCTGTGCCTGGCCCTGGTGGCCGGCGCCGGGACGGCCCTGTGCGGTGCCCGAGCTGCCCGCGTTGCCGCGGCCGCCCATCGGGCCACCGGCACCGAAGGCGTTCCCGCCCTGTCCCGCGCCCTGTCCCGCGCTCTGGTTCTGACGCGGCGCACCGTCCCTGCCGGGAAGTGCGGCGCGCGAACCGGAGCCCGGAACCTGGCCACGCTGAGCACCGGCGTTGCCGGCGAGACGTCCGCCCGCAGCGGGCGGCGCGGCCATACCGGCCCCCTGCGGCGGCTGTCCGCCCGGGGCCCCCGGCTTGGCCGGGGCCTTCTTGCCGCCCTGGGCGACATCGACCGGGAGCATGACGAGTGCGGTCGTTCCACCGGAGTCGGAGGGGCGCAGCTGGATCCGGATGCCGTGCCGCAGGGACAGGCGGCCGACCACGAACAGACCCATGCGGCGCGAGACCGAGACGTCAACGGTGGGCGGAGAGGCGAGCCGCTCGTTGATCGCCGCTAGGTCCTCGGGCGAGAGGCCGATACCGGTGTCGTGGATCTCGATGAGCACCCGGCCGTCGGGCAGGGCGTGACCGGTGACCTTGACCTTGGTCTGCGGCGAGGAGAACGAGGTCGCGTTCTCGAGCAGCTCGGCGAGGAGGTGCACGAGGTCGTTGACGACTCGGCCGGCCACCTCGGTCGCCGGGACCGCGGCCAGTTCGATGCGCTCGTACTGCTCCACCTCGGAGGCGGCGGCGCGGAGCACGTCGACCAGCGGGACGGGGCGGGTCCACCGGCGGCCCGGCTCCTCGCCCGCGAGGACGAGGAGGTTCTCGCCGTTACGGCGCATGCGGGTCGCGAGGTGGTCGAGCTTGAAGAGCGAGGACAGCTGGTCCGGGTCGGCCTCGCGCGACTCCAGCTCGGAGATGAGCGAGAGCTGGCGCTGGATCAGACCCTGGCTGCGGCGCGAGAGGTTGGTGAACATCGCGTTGACGTTGCCTCGCAGCAGCGCCTGTTCGGCGGCGAGGCGGACGGCCTCGCGGTGCACGTCGTCGAAGGCCGCGGCCACCTGGCCGATCTCGTCCCGGGAGTGCACACCGACGGACTCGACCGAGGTGTCGACGTCCTGCGGGTCCGACTCGGAGAGCTGCTTGACCAGCTCGGGCAGGCGTTCCTGGGCGACGCTGGTGGCGGTGTCCTGCAGGCGGCGCAGCGACCGGATCATGGAGCGGGCCACGACGAAGGCGCCGACGAGCGAGACACCGAGGACGAGCAGGATCAGCGCACCGTTGATGAAGGCTTCGCGCTCGGACTCGTTCCGCAGCTCGCGGGCCTTCTGCTCCATGTCCTCGAGCAGGGTGAGCTCGATGGTCTTCATGGCCTGGATCTTGTTGTCGTCCGCGTCGTACCAGTCCAGCCAGGACGTGTAGGACGTCTCCTTCTCGATCTGGCCGGGATTGCTCAGTACGCGCTTCGCGTACTTGTCGGCGCCCGCGATCTCGGTGTTGCCGTCGGTCAGCGGGGCCGTCAGTTCCTCGGCCTTGCCCTGGTAGGCGACTTCGAAGATCTGGCGGGCCTTGTCCTCGTTCTGGAAGTTGTCCAGACCGTAGAGCCGGTCGTTCTCGTTGAGCTTGGTGATACCGCTGCGCGGGAGAGCCGCCGCGATGACCGCGCGCTGGATCGACGCGTACTCCTTGGCGGAGGAGAACGCCGCCAGGGCACGCGTCCGCTGGATCATCTCCGGGTTGCTGGTCGCCTGGGCCATGTCCTGCGAGAGGCTGAGCAGCGAGGTGATCAGCTGGCTGTACTTGCTGATCGTCGGCTGGGAGGTGGACTTGTAGGCGTCCTTGCGGATTTCCTCGAGAGTGCTGAGCTGGCGCGCGATCTGGACCACGTTGCCGCGGATGCTTTCGAGCGTCTCGTCGTTCTCGGTGTTCTTGACCTCGGCGGTCGCGCCGCTGAACGCCTGCACGGCCTTGTCCGTCTTCTCGCGGACGCCGTCGACCGTGCCGTTCGGCGCCTCGGGAGCCGCGCTCAGGGGACCCGCGGTTTTGTCGCGCTCCTCCTGGAGCGCGGCAGCGAGCGCGGTCGCCTGCTTGGTCATGTTGGTCAGCAGCTGCATGTGCTCCAGCTGGTCGATGTCGTTCATCGACTCGTTGATACGGAGCCCGCCGAGCGAGGTCGCCGCGACCACCGGAAGTGCCAGCAGTGACACCAGCCGGGTGCTGATGCGCCAGTTCTGCAGGGCTATTCGCGAGCCCGGCCCACTGGGCGACTTCGCCCTGGCCTTCGCCTTGGGCGCGGCCGGGGGTTCACCGCCCTTGGCACCCGGGCGCGGGCCTCCGCTTCCGTCCTTGACCGTCGCCGGCCCCTGGTTCTGGGCGTGCTGGGGCGAGGAGCCACGGTCGGTCCCGCCGCGCGGCTCCTGCTCCGCCGCAGCGCTGCCATCCCTCTTGAAACGTCCCTGCACTAGCGTCGCAACCTCTGGACCAGGCGTCCCTCCGCGTAACGGCGGGACGGTGTCGAGTCGTGGGGCACTAACGGCCCCATGGTGGTCGTCGGTGACCGGCGCGTCTCCCCTTCTTACCGCCGCTCTGGCGCTGCGTTGCGCCCCTGCGCGCCGGCTGAAACCCGCGGCGGTCCGAGGAATTCCAGCACAGTGCCGGATCTCCAACAAGGTCCCAGCACCAGGCTGTGACCTGGGTGACACCATGTAATGGCTGCGCTACAAGACGTGCATAATGATTCTGCCGATATCGGACTTCTGTTAGCCAATCGCTTACGGGGGCGGGGTGTCCCAGTCGCGATGATCAGGAGCGGAATACTGCCTTCAATGGCGCAATGTCCGTTTCCTGGTGCCGAGTTGTCCGACCGTTATGCCCGTAATGCCGGTCAGCTCGTGAGCAAACTCACATACAGATCGTTGTCAGTTGGCGCCGTCGGCGGGTAACTGGGTGTTTAGCCTGACGCTTTACAGGGATGGCACATCCGACAACCGGCGTCTCCGCGACGCCCGCAACCGACAGGGTCCGTACGGCACATGAAGACGACGATGATGTTCCGCAACATAGCCAACCCCCGGCGCACGACGCTGGCGCACCTCGACGACGCCGCCGAACTGCAGACCGTGGTGGAGCAGCCGGAGCACTCCGCCGACCTCCCCGCCCAGACCGCCAACCCGCGCCGCACCATCCTGATGGACGCACCCACCGCCTGACCGGCACGCATGGCGCACGGCCTCAGCCCGCCCCCGCGTTAGCCTGGAGCGTCAGTCTCCAGTCAGCCAGCAAGTGAGGGGCGACAGCATCCCGTGCGCATCGCCAGGTTCTCCATCGACGGCAATGTCGCCTTCGGCGCGGTCGAGGGCCAATCCCCCGACGATCTCGTCCTCGACATCATCAAGGGCATCCCGTTCGGCGAATTCGAGCTCTCCGGTACGAAGGTTCCGCTGAGCAAGGTCAGGCTGCTGCCGCCCGTGCTGCCCAGCAAGGTCGTGGCCATCGGCCGCAACTACGCCGAGCACGCGGCGGAGCTCGGGAACGAGGTCCCCGACGTTCCGATCGCCTTCTTCAAGCCGTCCACCTCGGTGACCGGCCCCGGCGACCCCATCGCGTATCCGTCCTTCTCCGACGACCTCCAGCACGAGGCCGAGCTGGCCGTCGTCATCGGCCGGATGTGCCGCGAGGTCCCGCGCGAGCGCGTCAAGGACGTCATCCTCGGCTACACCTGCGCCAACGACGTCACCGCTCGCGACGTCCAGAAGCGCGAGAAGCAGTGGGCCCGTGCCAAGGGCTTCGACAGCGCCTGCCCACTGGGCCCCTGGGTGGAGACCGACCTCGACCCGAGCGACCTCGCCATCCAGTGCACGGTCAACGGTGAACAACGCCAGCTCGGCCGGACGAGCGAGATGGTCCGCTCCATCGAGGACCTGATCGTCCACATCACCGAGGCCATGACGCTGCTCCCCGGCGACGTCATCCTCACGGGCACCCCGGCAGGGGTCGGCCCCCTCAACGTCGGCGACGAGGTCGCCGTCACCATCGAAGGCATCGGCACTCTCACCAACAAGGTGATCAAGCGTGGCTAACGGACCCGTCCGCGTACGTTTCTGTCCCTCGCCGACCGGCAACCCGCACGTGGGTCTGGTCCGCACCGCCCTCTTCAACTGGGCGTTCGCCCGCCACCACGGCGGCACCCTGGTCTTCCGTATCGAGGACACCGACGCGGCGCGCGACTCCGAGGAGTCGTACAACCAGCTGCTCGACTCGCTGCGCTGGCTCGGCCTCGACTGGGACGAGGGTCCCGAGGTGGGCGGCCCGCATGCCCCGTACCGCCAGTCGCAGCGCATGGACATCTACGCGGACGTCGCGAACAAGCTCCAGGACGCCGGCCACGCGTACGAGTGCTACTGCACCGCCGTCGAGCTGGAAGCCCGCCGCGACGCGGCCCGCGCCGCCGGCAAGCCCTCCGGGTACGACGGCACGTGCCGCAATCTCAGCGCCGAGCGCATCGCGCGGTACAAGGCGGAGGGCCGCCCGGCCATCGTCCGGTTCCGGATGCCCGACGGGCCGATCACCTTCAACGACCTGGTTCGCGGCGAACTCACCTTCACCCAGGACAACGTCCCGGACTTCGGCATCGTCCGTGCCAACGGCGCCCCGCTCTACACGCTCGTCAACCCCGTCGACGACGCGCTGATGCAGATCACGCACGTGCTCCGCGGCGAGGACCTGCTGTCCTCCACCCCACGGCAGATCGCGCTCTACAAGGCGCTCGCGGAGATCGGCGTCGGCAACGGCACCACCCCGCAGTTCGGTCACCTGCCGTACGTCATGGGCGAGGGCAACAAGAAGCTCTCCAAGCGTGACCCGGAGGCGTCGCTGAACCTCTACCGGGAGCGCGGCTTCCTCCCGGAGGGCCTCCTCAACTACCTGTCGCTGCTGGGCTGGTCCCTCTCCGAGGACCGCGACATCTTCTCCATGGAGGAGATGGTCGCCACGTTCGACATCTCCGACGTCAATGCCAACCCGGCGCGCTTCGACCTCAAGAAGTGCGAGTACATCAACGCCACGCACCTGCGTGAGATGGACGTGAAGGACTTCATCGAGGCCTGCGGCCCGTGGCTGAAGGCCCCGCACGCCCCGTGGCGGCCGGAGGCCTTCGACCGGGCGGCGTTCGAGGAGATCGCCCCGCACGCGCAGACCCGTCTGACGGTCCTCTCCGACATCACGGCCAACGTGGACTTCCTCTTCCTCGACGAGCCGGTCGAGGACGAGGCGTCCTGGGCGAAGGCGATGAAGGAGGGCTCCGACGCCCTGCTGCGCACGGCCCGCGCCAAGCTGGGGGACGCGGACTGGAACGCCGAGGCCCTGAAGAACGCGGTCCTCGCGGCCGGCGAGGAGCACGGTCTGAAGCTCGGTAAGGCCCAGGCCCCGGTGCGCGTCGCGGTCACCGGCCGCACGGTCGGACTGCCGCTGTTCGAGTCGCTGGAGGTGCTGGGCCGCGAGCGCACGCTGTCGCGCATCGACGCGGCACTGGAGAAGCTCGCCGCCGCGTAACTGCTCCTCCGTACACCGCAGGGGCGGCAGCCGCACAGGCTGCCGCCCCTGCGGCGTTGTCGGTGGCCGCTGCTGGGGTGCGAACCGTTCAGCATCCATGCCGGGCCTGCGCCGAGTCCTTCCCCGACTGCCAGGGCGACTAAGGAGATCATCTTCTGTGCCCGCGGTCCCCGTGCGATTCCCCCGGGCTCGCCGCACGACGGAGTAACTTCACACCATGCCGATTCGCGCGGTCCTCTGGGACATCGACGACACCCTCTTCGACTACGCCGGCGCCGACACCACCGGTATGCAGAGCCATCTCACCGCCGAGGGCTTGGCCGACGGATACGAATCCGTGGGTGAGGCCCTCGCCGTCTGGCGGGAGCTCACCGAGCTCCACTGGGCCCGCTTCGCCGCCGGAGGCGTCAGCTTTCAGCAGCAGCGGCGTGACCGGGTCCGGGACTTTCTCGGCGGGGCGTCGCTGAGCGATGCCGAGGCCGACGAGTGGTTCGACCGGTACATCACCCACTACCGTGCCGCCTGGGCGATCTTTCCGGACGTGCTGCCCGTACTCGACATCCTCACGCCCCGTTACCGGCACGGCGTGCTGTCCAACTCCAGCACCGCCAATCAGGACCACAAGCTGCGCACCCTGGGACTGCGCGACCGCTTCGAGGTGCTGCTCTGCGCCGAGGACCTCGGCGTCAGCAAGCCGGCCGCCGGGGCCTTCCTCGCCGCCTGCCAGGCGCTGGGGCTGCCGCCGTGTGACATCGCCTACGTCGGTGACAAGATCGACATCGATGCGTGCGGGGCCCGGGACGCGGGGCTGACGGGTGTCTGGCTCGACCGTTCCCGCACCTCGCAGCCCGTCCCTCCCGGAGTGCACCGGATCACGGCCCTGGACCAGCTCCCGGCCCTGCTGCACGGCTATACCCGTTTTGGAGCGCCGTCCGCCATCGGGTAATGTTCTTCCTGCGCCGCCCGAGCAGGCCGAGAGGCCGGACCGGGAAGCGCAAACCAAACAAACCCCCTCAGGGGGGTTGCGTTTTGGTGGGCTATGGTGTAATTGGCAGCACGACTGATTCTGGTTCAGTTAGTCTAGGTTCGAGTCCTGGTAGCCCAGCGCAGAACATCGCAGGACATCTTCTGTACGAGCCCCCGTTGTGTAGCGGCCTAGCACGCTGCCCTCTCAAGGCAGTAGCGCCGGTTCGAATCCGGTCGGGGGTACAGATCCTTCCCGCGTGATCACCCAGGGTCGCACCCGTTGATCGCGATGCAGGATCGCTAGGGCCCCCGTTGTGTAGCGGCCTAGCACGCCGCCCTCTCAAGGCGGTAGCGCCGGTTCGAATCCGGTCGGGGGTACTGGTCTAAACCACCATGGGCTATGGTGTAATTGGCAGCACGAGTGATTCTGGTTCATTTAGTCTAGGTTCGAGTCCTGGTAGCCCAGCGCAGTCGAGATCGTTCGATCTGCCATCAAGCACGCCCCCGTTGTGTAGCGGCCTAGCACGCCGCCCTCTCAAGGCGGTAGCGCCGGTTCGAATCCGGTCGGGGGTACGCACCGAGAAGGCCCTCCGCATCGCGGAGGGCCTTCTCGCTTTCAACCACCGCTGCCGAACCGCCTGTTGGACTCCTCGGCCTCGGCGAGCCGGCGCAGGCTGAGCAGTACCGGCTCGTAGAGGACGGTCAGGGCCACCGCCGCCTCCACCTGCTCCTCCGGCGTCTCGTACTGCTCGACCATGTCCAGGTCGGTGACCGCGAGTTGGCCGGCCAGCTTCGCGTACGGCAGCAGTTGTTCCACGTCGCACGGGTACCCGGTCCGGGACAGCCCGGCAATCGCGGCGACCAGCATTCGGTACGCGGGGGAGAGGGCCCCCACCTCACAGCCGTATGTCCAGCCGAGGCGCCGCAGCAGGGCGTCGGCAGCCCGGCGTGCGGCGTCGTCCACGGCGTCCGGCTCGGCCGGCTGGGGCTCGGCCGGGAGCGCCCAGACAGCGGCGCCCAGCCGCATGTGGTGGTCGAGGGAATCGTCCTCGACGGCCGCCAGCACCTCCCGTGCGGTGGCCACCGGCATCCCGCCGACCTGTATCAGCGCGCGTACCAGCCGGAGTCGGCGCAGATGACTTTCGTCGTACTCGGCCTGCGTCGCGCTGACCCGTCTGCCCGGCCTGAGCAGCCGTTCACGCAGGTAGTACTTGATCGTGGCGGTGGAGATCCCGCTGCGTTCGCTGAGCTCCGCCAGTCGCATCGCTTGCGCCCTTCATTGGAGAGTGGCACTATCCAATCATGGATAGCGACACTATCCAACTGTCGATGCAAGGGGGACCGTCATGACCGGCAAGCCAATTGAGGGGCGGATGACCGCGGCGGCGGAGGGCGAGGTGACCGTTTTCCTCATCGGGATGCGGATCAACAGGTTCCGAGCTCTTCGAACCTGGTGGCCGGTGTTCACGGCGATGCCGCGGATGCTGAAAGAGCTGTCACAGGAAAAGGGTGGCGGGCTGATCGGCTTCCGGGCGCTGCTGGGCGGGCCGCGGCTGCTGTACGTCGTCCAGTACTGGGACTCGAAGGACAAGCTGCTGGCGTACGCCTCGGCGCAGGACAAGCAGCACCGCCCCGCCTGGGCCGCCTTCAATCGCCGGATGCGCAACGGAAAGGGCGATGTCGGGTTCTGGCACGAGACCTATGTCGTGCCGTCGGGCTCGTACGAGAGCGTCTACGTCAACATGCCGGAGTTCGGCCTGGGGGAGGCCACCGGCGTCACTCCGGTGGGCAGGCGCGGCGATCGCGCGGCCGACCGGCTCGCTTCGTAGCCCACGGCAGTCCACGGGAAAGCCGGAGCCCGTGCGACCTGGCCCGCCGCGCGGTCGCGTCCGCGCGGCGGCTGTCGGGGTGCGGCCCCCCGGTCCGGCGCCATCCGCTCAGCCCGAGCGGCGCAGGGCCTCCGAGAGGCGTGCGGCCGCGTCGATGACCGCCTGGGCGTGCATCCGGCCCGGGTGGCGGGTCAGGCGCTCGATCGGCCCGGAGACCGATACGGCTGCCACCACACGGTTCGAGGGCCCGCGTACGGGAGCGGAGACCGAGGCCACGCCCGGCTCGCGCTCGCCGATCGACTGCGCCCAGCCCCGGCGCCGTACACCCGACAGGGCCGTCGCCGTGAAGCGTGCCCCCTGCAGGCCCCGGTGCAGCCGCTCCGGCTCCTCCCAGGCCATCAGGATCTGGGCCGCGGAACCGGCCTTCATCGGCAGTGTGGAGCCGACCGGCACGGTGTCCCGGAGTCCGGACAGCCGTTCCGCCGCCGCCACGCAGATCCGCATGTCACCTTGCCGGCGATAGAGCTGCGCGCTCTCGCCCGTGACGTCACGCAGATGCGTGAGTACCGGCCCCGCCGTGGCCAGCAGCCGGTCCTCGCCCGCCGCGGCGGCGAGCTCGGCCAGCCGCGGGCCGAGGATGAAGCGGCCCTGCATGTCCCTCGCCACCATCCGGTGGTGTTCCAGTGCCACGGCCAGGCGATGTGCCGTGGGTCGCGCGAGCCCTGTCGCCGCGACCAGCCCGGCGAGGGTGGCCGGACCGGACTCCAGAGCGCTCAAAACCAGAGCTGCCTTGTCGAGAACGCCGACGCCGCTAGAGTTGTCCATGCAACGATATTCACGTCTCACAGTGTGAAACGCAAGTTCAATTTTTCCCGGAACCCGTCAGTCTGGAGTTGCGAGCCCGCGTACCAACGGGTTCGCGGCCGAAGTCCGGCACGTGGGGACCGGGCGAGGGCGCACCACATCTCTAGTTGCGCCGGCACAAGATGCCGGCCGGAGGGAAAGCGATGGGTAGGACACTCGCGGAGAAGGTCTGGGACGACCATGTCGTCCGGCGCGCCGAAGGCGAGCCCGACCTCCTCTTCATCGATCTGCACCTGCTGCACGAGGTCACCAGCCCCCAGGCCTTCGACGGCCTGCGGCAGAACGGCCGCCAGGTGCGGCGCCTCGACCTCACCATCGCCACCGAGGATCACAACACCCCCACCCTCGACATCGACAAGCCGATCGCGGACCCGGTCTCCCGTGCGCAGTTGGAGACGCTGCGCAAGAACTGCGCCGACTTCGGCGTACGCCTCCACCCGCTGGGCGATGTCGAGCAGGGCGTCGTCCACGTGGTGGGACCGCAGCTCGGACTGACCCAGCCCGGCACCACCGTCGTCTGCGGTGACAGTCACACGTCCACGCACGGCGCCTTCGGTGCCCTGGCCTTCGGCATCGGCACCAGCCAGGTCGAGCACGTCCTGGCTACCCAGACGCTGCCCCTGGCCCGCCCGAAGACCATGGCGATCACCGTCGAGGGCGAGCTGCCGGACGGCGTCACCGCCAAGGACCTGATCCTGGCGATCATCGCGAGGATCGGTACCGGCGGCGGCCAGGGCTACATCCTGGAGTACCGCGGCTCTGCCATCGAGAAGCTGTCGATGGAAGCCCGGATGACCATCTGCAACATGTCGATCGAGGCCGGTGCCCGCGCGGGCATGATCGCCCCCGACCGGACCACCTTCGACTACCTGCAGGGCCGCGACCACGCCCCGGAGGGTGCGGACTGGGACGCCGCCGTCGCGTACTGGCAGACGCTGCGCACCGACGACGACGCGGTCTTCGACGCCGAGGTCTTCATCAACGCCTCCGAACTGTCGCCGTTCGTCACCTGGGGTACGAACCCCGGTCAGGGCGCGCCGCTGTCGGCGAACGTCCCCGATCCGGCCTCGTACGAGGACGCTTCGGAGCGGCTGGCGGCCGAAAAGGCCCTGGAGTACATGGGGTTGACCGCCGGACAGGCGCTGCGCGACATCAACGTGGACACCGTCTTCGTAGGTTCGTGCACCAACGGCCGCATCGAGGACCTGCGTGCCGCCGCCGAGATCCTGGACGGCCGCAAGGTCGCCGACGGCGTGCGGATGTTGGTCGTCCCCGGCTCGGTACGGGTCGCCCTGCAGGCCGTCGAGGAGGGCCTGAACAAGGTCTTCACCGAGGCCGGCGCCGAATGGCGGCACGCGGGCTGCTCGATGTGCCTGGGCATGAACCCCGACCAACTGGCCCCTGGCGAGCGTTCCGCGTCCACGTCCAACCGCAACTTCGAGGGCAGGCAGGGCAAGGGCGGCCGTACCCACCTGGTCTCGCCCCAGGTCGCCGCCGCCACCGCGGTGCTGGGCCATCTGGCCTCGCCCGCCGACCTGTCCGACGCCGACGCCCGTACGCCTGCTGGAGCGCGATAACCCATGGAAGCTTTCACCACGCACACCGGGCGGGCCGTCCCGCTGCGCCGCAGCAACGTCGACACCGACCAGATCATCCCGGCCCACTGGCTGAAGAAGGTCACCCGCGACGGATTCGAGGACGGGCTTTTCGAGGCCTGGCGCAAGGACGACGCGTTCATCCTCAACCGCCCCGAGCGCAAGGGCGCCACGGTCCTGGTGGCGGGTCCGGACTTCGGCACCGGCTCATCACGCGAGCACGCGGTCTGGGCCCTGCAGAATTACGGCTTCAAGACCGTCATCTCCTCGCGCTTCGCCGACATCTTCCGCGGCAACTCGCTCAAGAACGGTCTGCTGACCGTCGTTCTGCCGCAGGAGACCGTCGAGCGGCTCTGGCAGCTGACCGAGGCGGACCCGACGGTCGAGATCACCGTGGACTTGGTGGCCCGCGAGGTCCGAGCCGACTCCGTCACCGCTGAGTTCGAGCTCGACGAGAACGCGCGCTGGCGACTGCTGGAGGGTCTGGACGACATCTCCCTCACCCTTCAGAACGAAGGGGACATCGCGGCCTACGAAGCCTCCCGGCCGGCCTTCAAACCACGCACGATTCAGGCCTGAGCAGCACTTATCCCACACCGCTTCGCCACTGCGCCCCCTGCCACCACGGCAGGGGGCGCAGTTGTCGTTGAGGGCCAGTGAGGCGACAACTCGCCCCAGATGGCACAATCTGTGTATGGAAGGCGACAGTCAACTCGAGCTCTACGAGATCGTCGCGGACCGGTTGAAAGAAGCACACGCAAGGGTGCGCACACTGCAAGTCCCGGAGGGCGTAAGGATGGCGCTGACCCGGAAGCTGCTGGTCGTCACGGCCGCGGCCAAACACGATCTCGCTGATGCGGCAAGGCGTCTTGACCGGTTGATGAAGGACCTCGACGAGGGTCGATTCCCCGAAGACGACTGATGCGAAGGAACTCCGCAACGGCCCACTTCGTTGCGGCACTAGGGTGATTAGCCCGTTTCGTGTTTGATTTGCGGTATATATCTGCCTAACGTGCGAAAAAGCTTGAACACATTCGTTCTGGCAATGTCTCCGAAGGGGAAGACGTGAACAAGGCGCAGCTCGTAGAAGCGATTGCCGACAAGGTCGGCGGCCGTCAGCAGGCCGCAGACGCTGTCGACGCGGTACTCGACGCGATCGTCCGCGCCGTGGTCGGTGGCGAGCGGGTTTCGGTCACCGGCTTCGGTTCGTTCGAGAAGGTCGACCGTCCGGCCCGCTACGCCCGCAACCCGCAGACGGGTGAGCGCGTAAGGGTCAAGAAGACCTCCGTCCCCCGATTCCGCGCGGGACAGGGTTTCAAGGACCTGGTGAGCGGCTCGAAGAAGCTGCCCAGGGGCGGCGAGGTCTCCGTCAAGAAGGCCCCCAAGGGCAGCCTTTCGGGCGGAGCTCCCACGCGTACGACCGCCAAGGCCGCGGCCAAGAAGGCCACCGCCAAGAAGGCGACGGCGAAGAAGACCACCGCGGCGAAGACCACGGCCAAGAAGACGGCTGCCAAGAAGACCACGGCGGCCGCGAAGAAGACCACGACGGCCAAGAAGGCGGCTCCGGCGAAGACGACCGCCAAGAAGGCCGCCGCCAAGAAGACCGCACCGGCCAAGAAGGCCACCGCGAAGAAGGCGCCGGCCAAGAAGGCGACCGCGCGCAAGACCACCGCCAAGAAGGCCACCGCCAGGCAGTAGCAGCTGGCCAGGGCCACTCACGCACCGGGCCGGACTCCCCTCAGGGAGCCCGGCCCGCGGTGTTTTCCGGGTTCAGAAGGTCTGCAGCGTCACCAGCGTGATCCGGCGCGACTCGCCTTCGCCGTCGACCTCGATCCGTACGCGCTGGCCGGGACGCAGCAGCCGCAGGCCGCCGGCGTCGAAGGCCGGGGCGTCGAAGGGCACCGGGGTGCCGTCGTCGAGCAGCACACTGCCGCTGCGGGTTTCGGGGTCGTACGTGTACGCGGTCGCCTGCATGCCCGCAGCCTAGGGGATGTCCGCCCCCGTCACGCCGGCCCCCCGGCCGGGTCGAAGTCCGCCATGAACCGGGCCGAGCGGGCGGTGGTGCGCGGGCCCACGCCCAGGGCCACGGCGGCCCGCAGATCTTCCAGCGTGTCCACGTCCTGCCGTACGGAATCGACGCCGTCGAGCCGGATTTCCGCCGCTCCCGAGGCCGAATGGCGCGCCCGGGACGGGCCGCCGAACGACGGCGACAATTCCACGTGCGGCGCAGCGGAAAGCAGAGTTGTTCCGATTCCCGCCGCATCCGCCAGAAATGCACGAGGAAATACCGCCGCGGCATCGAGCACCCGTAGCAATTCGGCGGGCCGCAGCGCTGGGAGATCGGCGTTCAGCACGGCGATCGCGGCGCCGGCCCGCGCCGCGCGCGCGGAACGCGCCCCGTGCGCCAGTGCCGCGTTGAGACCGGCCGCGGGGGCGTCCGGTTCTATGCGGGCGCCCAGCGCCGTCAGTTCCGCGGCCGCCAGGACGTCGTCCGTGACGACCACCACATCCCGGACCGCGGAGCAGGCCAGTGCCGCGGCGACGGTGTCCTGGGCGAAGGCGAGGGCGAGTCCCGGCCGCAGAGCGTCGTCCGCGGCCGCGGCGAGTCTGCTCTTGGCCAGGACGAGGGGCTTCAGCGGTACGACCAGGCTCCAGCCGGTGTTCGTGACGTGTCCTTCCCTCGGGCACGGTCGTGACGTCTCGGCTCTCATTGTCGCCTGCGATCGCGGTATCCCGGAGCCCAGGCCCCGGCAGCCGGGGCGTACGGTGTCCTCGACAGACCACGGACGTGGGGCGACACTTGTCCGGCCGACCGGGTGCTTCAAGACGCCACCAGGTCATAGAGGAAGGTGTCCGCGTGTCCCGCCGCAGAATCGGCTTCTGGTACCGCCTGGCGGCGGCCATCGCAAAACCGCCGCTGGTGGTTCTGTTCAAGCGGGACTGGCGGGGAATGCAACACATTCCGGCCGACGGGGGATTTATCACCGCGGTCAATCACAACTCGTACCTGGACCCGCTCTCCTACGGGCACTTCCAGTACAACAGCGGACGCGTTCCCCGGCTGCTGGCCAAGGCCGCACTCTTCGACGCCCCCTTCGTCGGCAAGATCCTTCACGGGACCGGCCAGATCCCCGTGTACCGGGAGACGACCAACGCCCTGGACGCGTTCCGCGCCGCCGTGGACGCCATCGAACGCGGTGAATGCGTCGCGTTCTATCCCGAGGGAACCCTGACGCGCGACCCCGGCATGTGGCCGATGGCGGGCAAGACAGGAGCGGCCCGTGTGGCGCTGATGACGAAGGCACCCGTCATCCCCGTCGCGCAGTGGGGCGCGAACCTGGCGATGCCGCCGTACGCCAAGGAGGACAAGCTGCGGCTCTTCCCGCGCAAGACGCTCCAGGTGCTCGCCGGCCCACCGGTAGACCTCTCCAGGTTCTACGGGCTCGACCCCACCCCGGAAGTACTGCGGGAAGCAACCGAAACCATCATGGCCGCGATCACCGACCTGCTGGTGGAGCTTCGCGGAGTACCCGCCCCCGCCGAGCCGTACGACCATCGCAAGGCCCGGGCAGAACAGCGGCGCAGGGCCGCGGAAGAGGGCGCGAAGTAATGAGCCACCCGGTCAAGGCAGCCGTCTACGGAACGGGCTCCTGGGGCACGGCCTTCGGCATGGTCCTGGCGGACGCGGGCTGCGAGGTGACCCTCTGGGGCCGTCGCCCCGAACTCACCGACGCCATCAACAACGGCCGTACCAACCCCGACTACCTGCCGGGCATAGAGCTGCCCCCGGCGATCCGGGCCACCACCGACGCGGCCGAGGCCGCCCGGGGCGCCGAGTTCACCGTCCTCGCGGTGCCCTCGCAGACGCTGCGCGCGAACCTCGCGGAGTGGGCACCGCTGCTGCCCTCCGAGACCGTGCTCGTCTCCTTGATGAAGGGCATCGAACTCGGCACCGCCAAGCGGATGAGCGAGGTCATCGAGGAGGTGGCCAAGGCGCCGGCCGACCGGGTCGCGGTCATCACCGGCCCCAACCTGGCCAAGGAGATCGCCGCGCGCCGTCCGGCGGCGGCGGTGGTCGCCTGCCGCGACGAGGCGGTGGCCACCCGGCTCCAGGCCGTGTGCCACACCCCGTACTTCCGTCCCTACACCAACACCGATGTCGTCGGCTGCGAACTCGGCGGCGCGGTCAAGAACGTGATCGGGCTGGCCGTCGGCATCGCGGACGGCATGGGCCTCGGCGACAACGCCAAGGGCTCGCTCATCACCCGAGGCCTGGCCGAAACCACCCGCCTCGGACTCGCGATGGGCGCCGACCCGCTGACCTTCTCGGGCCTGGCGGGCCTCGGAGATCTGGTCGCCACGTGTTCCTCGCCGCTCTCGCGCAACCACACCTTCGGCACCAACCTGGGCCGCGGCATGACGCTCGAGGAGACCATCGCGGTCACCGAGCAGACAGCTGAGGGCGTCAAATCATGTGAGTCGGTGGCCGATCTGGCCCGCCGCCACGGTGTCGACATGCCCATCACGGACACGGTCGTGGACATCGTCCACAACGGCAAGCCGCCGATCGTGGCGCTCAAGGAACTGATGTCACGCAGCGCCAAGCCCGAGCGCCGCTGACTTGTCCTGAACCAACCGGTAGTCTCATCGCGATATGAGCAGCGAGAACTCCCCCCAGAGCCCTGAGCAGTCGCGCAAGCCGCGCGTCGCCGTCGTGTTCGGCGGTCGTAGCTCCGAACACGCCATCTCGGTGGTCACGGCCGGTGCTGTCCTGCGATCCATCGACCGGACGAAGTACGAGGTGCTGCCCATCGGCATCACCACGGACGGCCGCTGGGCGCTGACCGCCGACGAGCCCGATCGGATGGCCATCGCCGAGCGCCGGCTGCCGAACGTCGAGCAGCTCGCCGAGTCCGCCGAGGGCGGCGTCGTGCTCTCCGTGGACCCGGCCAACCGCGAGGTCGTCTACAACGAGCCGGGCTCTGTGCCCAAGGTGCTGGGCGAGGTCGACGTCGTCTTCCCCATGCTGCACGGCCCGTACGGTGAGGACGGCACCTTGCAGGGGCTGCTGGAACTCTCCGGCGTCCCGTACGTCGGCTCGGGTGTGCTCGCCTCGGCCGTCGGCCAGGACAAGGAGTACATGAAGCGGGTCTTCCTCTCCTTCGGGCTGCCGGTCGGCCCGTACGAGGTGATCCGTCCCCGGGAGTGGCAGGCCGACCCCGCCGCGGCCCGCAAGAAGATCGTCGACTTCGCGGGCGAGCACGGCTGGCCGCTCTTCATCAAGCCCGCCCGCGGCGGGTCGTCGATGGGCATCACGAAGGTCGACGACCTGTCCGGCCTCGACGAGGCGATCGAGGAGGCGCAGCGCCACGACCCGAAGATTCTCGTCGAGTCGCTGCTGCGCGGCCGTGAGATCGAGTGCGGCGTGCTCGAGTTCGAGGACGGCCCGCGCGCCAGCGTGCCCGCCGAGATCCCGCCGGTCACGAGTCACGACTTCTACGACTTCGAGGCCAAGTACATCGACTCCGCGTCCGGCATCGTGCCGGCACCGCTCACGGACGAGCAGACGGCCGAGGTGCAGCGGCTCGCGGTCGAGGCCTTCGACGCCGCGTCCTGCGAGGGCCTGGTCCGCGCGGACTTCTTCCTGCAGGACAACGGCGAGTTCGTCATCAACGAGATCAACACCATGCCGGGCTTCACCCCGATCTCCATGTACCCGCGGATGTGGCAGGAGAGCGGCGTGAGCTACCCGGAGCTGGTGGACCGGCTGATCCAGGCGGCGCTGCGCCGGCCGACGGGTCTGCGCTAGCGGAGCCGGCCGGACGTGCCCAGGCCCTGTCCGGGCGATCTTCGAGGATCGGCCCGCAGCGTCAGATGTGGTGCATCGCAAGGCGGAGCATCGCCCTCGTACCGGACGTACTTGGGCGACTCCGAGAACGCAGCGAGGTGCCGTAGCTGTCGTCGCGGGCCCGACAAGATCGCCCGGACAAAGCCTAGATGCTCGCGGGCACCGTCTTCGCGACGGGGCCCGCGAAGGCCGCCAGCGGCGTCGCGTCATGGGCGTACCGCTTCGCCATCGAGATCTGCACATACGCCTTGCGGTACGTGGTGGTGAACCGGGGACCGTCGCCCTGGCGCTCCTCCAGCAGCCAGTTGACGCCGTTCACCTCGATCCCCTCCGCGCGGGGATCGTTCATCTTCTCGGGCCGGGGGATCCCGCAGCGCAGTACGATCGCCGCGTCTCCCCACTCGGCGGTCAGTTCGGAGCCGGTCCCGGAATCGTTCCGCTCGAGGCCGGCGACGGTCTGCGGCAGCTCCTTGTGCAGCGCACGGCAGATCTTCGCGGCCTCCGCGTCCGGGGTGGGAACCGCCGGCACTGCGCTGCCGTCCGTGGAGGAGCAGCCCGCGGCGGCCAGCAGCAGCACGACAGCGGGCAGGCAGCGGTGGGGGCGGCGCAGAAGCCGGCGGCGTGAAGTCGTCACCGGCCAAGAGTAGACGGGGACTAGAGATGTACGACGGGGCAGGTCAGGGTGCGGGTGATGCCGTCCACTTGCTGGACCTTGGCGACCACCATGCGGCCGAGCGCGTCGACTGTCTCGGCCTGCGCGCGCACGATGACGTCGTAGGGACCGGTCACGTCCTCGGCCTGGATCACCCCCGGGATCTTGCCGATGGTCTCGGCGACAGTCGACGCCTTGCCCACCTCGGTCTGAATAAGGATGTACGCCTGTACCACGGAACCTCCAGGGCGGCCACGAGGATCATGTGGGGAGAAGAGACGCCACCGTATCGCGTCGCCGAGGGCAGCGGGGAGACCTGCGCGATCAGGGACGCACGCAGTGCGGCGTACGGAGAACACAAGTTGACGTACAAGTTGACGGTACCTACAGCAGTGACGGCTCGCGACCGCAAGCGCACTGGGGCAGAAGGGGCACACCGATGAAGGGCACCGTGGGGGAGTTGGGGGAGTTCGGGCTGATCAGAGAGCTCACCTCCCGGCTCACCACCACCCCGGCGGTACGGCTGGGGCCCGGCGACGACGCCGCGGTCGTGGCCGCACCGGACCGCAGGGTCGTGGCGAGTACGGACATCCTGCTCGAGGGACGGCACTTCCGCCGCGACTGGTCCACGGCGTACGACGTCGGCCGGAAGGCCGCAGCCCAGAACCTGGCCGACATCGCCGCCATGGGCGCGGTGCCGACCGCGCTGCTCCTGGGCCTCGTCGTTCCCGCCGAACTCCCGGTCACCTGGCCCGCCGAGCTGATGGACGGCATCCGGGACGAGTGCCAGGTGGCGGGCGCGGCCGTGGTCGGCGGCGATGTCGTGCGCGGCGAGACGATCACCGTCGCGATCACCGCGCTCGGCGATCTGCGCAACCACGAACCGGTCACCCGCGCCGGGGCCCAGCCGGGTGACGTGGTCGCCGTGACCGGCTGGCTGGGCTGGTCGGCCGCCGGATACGCGGTGCTGTCGCGCGGCTTCCGCTCCCCGCGCGCGTTCGTCGAGGCCCACCGGCGCCCGGAGCCGCCGTACCACGCGGGCCCCGCGGCAGCCGGGCTCGGCGCCACCGCGATGACCGACGTCAGCGACGGACTCGTGGCCGACCTCGGACACATCGCCGAGGCCAGCAAGGTCCGTATCGACCTGCGCTCCGGCGCCATCGACATCCCCACGCAGATGAACGACATCGGGCAGGCGGTGGGCGTCGACCCATTGCAGTGGGTGCTCACCGGGGGAGAGGACCACGCGATCGTGGCGACCTTCCCGCCGGACGTGAAGCTGCCGGCCCGCTGGAAGGTGATCGGAG
The DNA here is from genome assembly GCF_040682335.1 of Streptomyces sp. NPDC051219. NCBI lineage: Bacteria > Bacillati > Actinomycetota > Actinomycetes > Kitasatosporales > Streptomycetaceae > Streptomyces > Streptomyces sp. NPDC051219. The sequence continues at coordinate 141,208 of NZ_JBFBAS010000017.1, read as the reverse complement.
AGGTCCTCAATCCGTCGGCGCTGCCGCAGGTGACGGTGGACGGGGCGCCCTGGACGAGCAAGGGCGGCTGGGACCACTTCGGGGACATCGAGGACGCCAAGTAGATTCTGGGCATGCCGATACCTGTGCCTCCCCGTGTCCTCACCGTCGCCGGATCCGACTCCGGCGGCGGTGCGGGCATCCAGGCCGATCTCAAGACCATGCTGGCGCTCGGCGTGCACGGCATGAGCGTGCTCACCGCGGTGACCGCGCAGAACTCCCTCGGCGTCCAGGGCGCGTGGGAGCTGCCCGCCGAAGCGGTCCGTGCCCAGTACCGCAGTGTCGTCGACGACATCGGCGTGCAGGCGGTCAAGACCGGGATGCTCTCGTCGGCCGGGCTCGTGCGGACCGTGGCGGAGCTCCTGGCGGACACGGACGCCCCTGTCGTCGTGGATCCGGTGGGCGTCTCCAAGCATGGCGATCCCCTGCTGGCGGCGTCCGCGCTCGATTCCGTACGGTCGGAGCTCCTGCCGGCCGCGACGGTGGCCACCCCCAACCTCGACGAGGTCGCCCAGCTCACCGGCGTACAGGTGGAGTCGGAGGCCGATATGCGCCGGGCCGCCGACGCCGTACTGGAATTCGGGCCGCGTTGGGCGCTCGTCAAGGGCGGCCATCTCGCGGGAGACGCGGTGGACCTGCTCACGGACGGCGGCGAGGAGCACTGGCTGCGGGCGCCCCGCCACGACAACCGGCACACGCACGGCACCGGCTGCACACTGGCGAGTGCGGTCGCCTCAGGACTGGCGAAGGGACTGGAGGTGCCGCAGGCGGTCAAGGCGGCCAAGGAGTACGTCACGGGCGCCATCGCCGCCGGGTTCGCGCTGGGCGGCGGCATCGGCCCGGTGGACCACGCCTGGCGTCTTCGCTGAGAGGACGGGCACGGCAAAAAGCCGGCCCACCGAGGTGGACCGGCTTTCCAGGCAACCAGAAGGGCTGCGCTACGACGAGACCGTCAGCGCGAGACCTTGCCGGCCTTGATGCACGAGGTGCAGACGTTGAGCCGCTTCGGCGTCCGACCGACCACGGCACGCACGCGCTGGATGTTGGGATTCCAGCGACGGGACGTACGGCGGTGCGAGTGCGAAATGTTGTTGCCGAAGCTCGGCCCCTTGCCGCAAACGTCGCAGTTGGCAGCCACGGGTCACTCCAAAGACTTCAGATGCACTTACAGTGAATTCCCGGCGCGCCGGGATCTGAAGATCGTTGGCTTGCCGGGGGGAATGGCCCGACTTTCGTCGGGCAACCGGAGCAGCATACAACGGCTGCTCCCGTAGAACGAAACTACCATGGCTGCCACGGCCCCCGCCCCGGACCGTCCCCCGCCCCGTCGTTACCCTGCGGTGCAACCCCCGCCGCCCATAGGAGGACGCCAGGTGCCGCACACGCCGCCCACCCTCGACGCCGATGCGGTGCGCAGCTGGAGTTCACGGGCGCTGACGGCGCTGGGCCGGGCCCGTTCGGAGATCGACGCGATCAACGTCTACCCGGTCGCGGACGGGGACACCGGAACCAATCTGTACATGACCGTCGAGTCCGCCGCGCAGGCGGTCGAAGCGGTGTTCGCCGCCCACGAGGCGGTCGCGGACGGCTCGGTGCCCTCGCTGAACGACGCCGTACGTGCCATGGCGCACGGTGCCCTCATCGGCGCCCGCGGCAACTCCGGCACGATCCTCGCGCAGCTGTTCCGCGGCATGGCGGAGGTGCTGACGGACGCCGGGCTGGCGGCGGCCCTGCGCCGGGCCGCCGAATCCGCGTACGGTGCGGTGGCGCACCCCGTCGAGGGCACGGTCCTCACGGTGGCCGCCGCGGCCGCCGACGCGGCGGAGGGGGCTTCCGGCGACGCCGCCGCCGTGGCGCGCGCGGCGTACGACGGGGCCTGTGTCGCGCTGGACGCGACCCCCGGCCAGCTGGCCGTGCTCAGGCGTGCGGGCGTCGTCGACGCCGGCGGCCGCGGGCTGCTCACGGTGCTCGCGGCGCTGGTCGAGGTCCTCTCCGGGGACGCTCCCGCGGAACCGGCGGCCTCGCACCGCGTGGCGCTCGACTGCGCCGCCGACGGCGACACGGAGCAGGTGGAGGAAGGACCCGCCTTCGAGGTGATCTACCTGCTCGAAGCGGACGACGAAGCGGTCGCGCGGCTGCGTGCGCGGCTCGACGGCCTGGGCGACTCCCTCGTCGTCGTCGGCGGCGAAGGTCTGTGGAACGTACACGTCCACGTGGACGACGCGGGTGCCGCCGTGGAGGCCGGCGTCGAGGCCGGCCGGCCGTACCGCATCCGGATCACCCACTTCGGCGACCGCCCGGCCGCGCCGCCCGAGCAGGTGCAGCGCGCAGTCGTCTCGGTCGTCCCCGGCGAGGGCCTGGCCGGGCTGTGCGCCGAGGCGGGCGCGACGACCGTTATGGCCCGCCCCGGCGAGCCGCCGGCCAGCGGCGAACTGGTCGACGCGATCCGGCGCGCGCACGCCCGTGAGGTCGTACTGCTGCCGAACGACGCCGACCTGCGCCACACCGCGGCGGCGGCCGCCGAACAGGCCCGCACCGAGGGTGTACGCGTCGCGCTCATCCCCACCCGCTCCGCGGTCCAGGGCCTGGCGGCCCTCGCCGTCCACGAACCGGACCGCTGTTTCGACGAGGACGTGGTGGCGATGACGGCCGCGGCGGGCGCCACCCGCTATGCCGAACTGGCCGTGGCCGAGCGGCAGTCGTGGACCATGGCCGGCGTCTGCCAGGCGGGGGACGTGCTCGGGCTGATCGACGGCGACGTGGCGGTGATCGGCTCCGACCTCGCCGCGACGGCGGAAACGGTGCTGGACCGCATGCTGGCGGCCGGCGGTGAACTGGTCACCCTGGTCGTCGGCGCGGACATGCCCGACCAGGTCGCGGAACACCTGGTGGCGTACGTACGGGACGGCCATCTCGCGGTGGACACCGTGGTCTATCCGGGCGGCTGCCACGCCGCCCCGCTGCTGATCGGCGTCGAGTAGCCGCGACGCAGCTTCCCGCTGCCGCCCTGCATCCGCGCCGTATGTCAGCGCCATGGTGTGCAATGGATCGCGTGTCCGCGTTCGACGAACCCCTGAAGAAGACGCTCGGCCCCGCCACCGCCAAGGTGATGGCCGAGCACCTCGGCCTGCACACGGTCGGTGACCTGCTGCACCACTACCCCCGGCGGTACGCCGAGCGGGGCGAGCTCACCCCGCTCTCCGAGCTGCCGCTGGACGAGCACGTCACGGTGGTCGCCCAGGTCGCGGACGCCCGCGTACTGAAGTTCAACCAGGGCCGAGGCCAGCGGCTCGAGGTGACGATCACCGACGGCAGCGGCCGGCTGCAACTGGTCTTCTTCGGCAAGGGGATCCACAAGCCCCACAAGGAACTGCTGCCCGGCAGCCGCGCCATGTTCGCCGGCAAGGTGACCATGTTCAACCGCAAGCTCCAGCTCGCCCATCCCGCGTACGAGCCGCTGGGTGCCGCGAGCGCCGAGGACGCGGTGGACGCGTTCGCCAACCAGCTGATCCCGATCTATCCCGCCTGCAAGCAGCTCGAGTCGTGGAAGATCTCCAAGGCGGTGGACGCGGTCCTGCCCCGTGCCCAGGAAGCCGTCGACCCGCTCCCGCCCTCGCTGCGGGAAGGCCGCGGGCTCGCCACCCTCCAGGAAGCACTGCAGGCGGTCCACCGGCCGCGGACGAAGGCCGACATCGCCGGCGCCAGGGGCCGACTCAAGTGGGACGAGGCGTTCGTCCTCCAGGTCGTTCTCGCCCGGCGTCGGTACGCGGACACCCAACTGCCCGCGGTGGCCAGGAAGCCGGTGGCCGGCGGACTGCTCGACGCCTTCGACGCCGAGCTGCCCTTCACGCTCACAGAGGGCCAGCGGAAGGTGACCGCCGAGATCTTCACGGACCTCGCCACCGAGCACCCCATGCACCGGCTGCTCCAGGGCGAAGTCGGCTCGGGCAAGACCCTTGTCGCGCTGCGCGCGATGCTCACGGTCGTGGACGCGGGCGGCCAGGCGGCGATGCTCGCGCCCACCGAGGTGCTGGCCCAGCAGCACCACCGGTCGGTGACCGAGATGATGGGCGAACTGGCCGAGGGTGGCATGCTCGGCGGCTCCGAGCAGGGCACCAAGGTGGTGCTGCTCACCGGGTCGATGGGAGCGGCCGCTCGCCGGCAGGCGTTGCTCGACCTGGTCACCGGCGAGGCCGGGATCGTCATCGGAACGCACGCCCTCATCGAGGACAAGGTGCAGTTCCACGACCTGGGCCTGGTCGTGGTCGACGAACAGCACCGGTTCGGCGTCGAGCAGCGCGACGCCCTGCGCTCGAAGGGGAAGCAGCCGCCCCACCTGCTGGTGATGACGGCGACGCCGATCCCGCGCACGGTCGCGATGACCGTCTTCGGAGATCTGGAGACCTCGGTGCTGGACCAGCTGCCGGCCGGCCGGTCGCCCATCGCCAGCCATGTCGTACCGGCCAGGGACAAGCCGCACTTCCTCGCGCGCACCTGGGAGCGCGTGCGTGAAGAGGTGGAGAAGGGCCACCAGGCGTACGTCGTCTGCCCGCGTATCGGGGACGGCGAGGACGAGACGGGGAAGAAGTCCGCCTCGCCGGAGGACGAGGCCGAGAAGCGCCCGCCGCTCGCGGTGCTGGAGATCGCCGAGCAGATCGCCTCGGGGCCCCTGAAGGGACTGCGCGTCGAGGTCCTGCACGGCAGGATGCAGCCGGACGACAAGGACGGCGTGATGCGCCGGTTCGCGGCCGGCGAGGTGGATGTGCTGGTGGCCACAACCGTCATCGAGGTCGGCGTGAACGTCCCCAACGCCACCGCCATGGTGATCATGGATGCGGACCGGTTCGGCGTCTCCCAGCTGCACCAGCTGCGCGGCCGGGTGGGCCGGGGCTCCGCCCCCGGCCTCTGTCTGCTGGTGAGCGAGATGCCGGAGGGGAGCCCGGCCAGGGCTCGGCTGAACGCCGTGGCCGCCACGCTCGACGGGTTCGAGCTGTCCCGGATCGACCTGGAGCAGCGCCGCGAGGGCGATGTGCTGGGCCAGGCGCAGTCGGGCGTGCGGTCCTCGCTCCGGATGCTTGCGGTCATCGATGACGAGGAGATCATCGCGGAGGCCCGTGAGGAGGCGGTCGCGACCGTCTCGGCCGACCCCGGCCTGGAGAATCACCCGGAGCTGCGCACTGCCCTGAACGCGCTGGTGGACACCGAGCGCGAGCAGTTCCTGGAAAAGGGCTGAGACGGCGGGGGAGTGGCCGCGGGGCCGACGGCCTATCGTTTAAGCAGTCCGCCGAGCAGGCCCTGAGCAGTCCGCCGACAGGTCCGCCCAGCCGCTTGCTCAGCCGTCCCGTCCAGCCGTCCATCAGCTCATCCGCCCTCCCCCGAAGGACTCAGACTCAGATGACCCGCGTGATTGCCGGCGCGGCCGGTGGGCGCCGCCTCGCCGTCCCGCCGGGCAACGGCACCCGCCCCACATCCGACCGGGCGCGTGAGGGGCTGTTCTCGACCTGGGAGTCCCTGCTCGGCTCACTGCAGGGCGCGCGGGTGCTCGATCTCTACGGCGGATCGGGTGCCGTCGGCCTGGAGGCGCTGTCCCGCGGCGCCGCGCACGCGCTGCTCGTCGAGGCGGACGGCCGGGCGGCCCGCACCATCCGGGAGAACATCCGCGCGGTCGGCCTGCCCGGCGCCGAGGTCAGATCAGGCAAAGCGGAGCAGATCGTCTCGGGTTCGGCCCCCAGCACCCCGTACGACGTGGTCTTTCTCGATCCGCCGTACACCGTCGTGGGCGACGATCTTGGCGAGATCCTCCTCACACTCCGCTCCCAGGGCTGGCTCACGGACGATGCGCTCGTCACCGTGGAGCGCAGCACAAGGGGCGGCGAATTCCAGTGGCCGGACGGCTTCGAGCCACTGCGGGCCCGTCGTTATGGCGAGGGCACGCTTTGGTACGGTCGCGCCGCCTCTACGTGCGAAGACGCACGATGACCGGACCGGAGAGCGAGGGACTTCAGTTGCGCCGCGCCGTCTGTCCGGGGTCATTCGACCCCATCACCAATGGACACCTCGACATCATCGCCCGCGCCTCCAGGCTGTACGACGTCGTACACGTGGCCGTGATGATCAATCAGTCGAAGCAGGGCCTCTTCACCATCGAGGAGCGGATCGAGCTGATCCGCGAGGTTACCGCCGACTATGGCAACGTCGAGGTCGAAGCCTTCCACGGCCTCCTCGTCGACTTCTGCAAGCAGCGCGACATCCCGGCCATCGTCAAGGGCCTGCGGGCGGTCAGCGACTTCGACTACGAGCTGCAGATGGCCCAGATGAACAACGGGCTCTCGGGCGTCGAGACCCTGTTCGTCCCGACCAACCCGACCTACAGCTTCCTCTCCTCCAGCCTGGTCAAGGAGGTCGCGGCCTGGGGCGGCGACGTCGCCCACCTGCTGCCGCCCGCCGTCCACCGGGCCCTCATCGAGCGGCTCGGCCGGAAGTGACGTGCTGACTGCCCGTCACCCGGTGTCGGACGGGTGCCGACTGGCCGTACAGTCGTCCCGTCCGTCTCCGATCCAGGTAGAGAGTGGCGAGCACAGGTGGACGTGCAGAAGAAGCTCGACGAGATCGTCGAGGCGGTCGGCAGCGCCCGGTCCATGCCCATGTCGGCCTCGTGCGTGGTCAACCGTGCCGAGCTGCTCGCCATGCTGGAAGAGGTACGGCAGGCCCTGCCCGGCTCCCTCGCGCAGGCCCAGGAACTGATCGGCGGTCGGGAGCAGCTGGTCGAGCAGGCCCGCCAGGAGGCCGAGCGGATCATCGAGTCGGCACACGCCCAGCGCGGTTCGCTGATTTCCGACACCGAGGTCGCGCGGCAGTCGCGGGACGAGGCCGACCGGATCCTCGCCGACGCCCGCCGGGAGGCCGAGGAGATCCGCGCCGAGGCCGACGACTACGTCGACAGCAAGCTGGCGAACTTCGAGGTCGTCCTCACCAAGACGATCGGCTCGGTGGACCGCGGCCGCGAGAAGCTCCTCGGCCGCGCGCCCGGCCCGGACGGGCAGGGCTACCCCGACTACTCCGACCCGGACTACGAGGATGCCCCGGAGCGCAGCCAGGACCCCGAGACGCTGCGGCAGCGGGCCGACGAGTACGTCGACACCAAGCTGGGCGCCTTCGAGGCCGTCCTGTCCAAGACCCTCGACGCGGTCGGCCGGGGTCGCCAGAAACTGCACGGCCGGGTGGCCAGTGACGACCTCGGTGCCCACATGGCCGCCCAGGACGGCTCCGGGCCGCAGCAGCACGGCAGCGACGCGGACTTCCTCGCGGACCTGGCGGAACCGCAGCCGGTGATCCCGGTCCAGCAGCAGCCCGCGTACGCGCAGCAGCAGGACCCCTACCCGTACCAGCAGCCCGAGCAGCCGCAGCAGGACCCGTACGGCTACCAGCAGCAGCCGGCGTACGCGCAGCAGGATCCGTACGCGTACCAGCAGCCCCAGCAGGACGCCTACGCCGCCTATCAGCAGCAGGGCTACGACCAGGGCTACGCGCAGCAGCAGCCGCAGCAGCAGGCCGCGCTCGACGAGACCAGCTTCTTCGACACGAGCATGATCAACCTCGATCAGCTGCGCGAGTACGAGCAGGGACGCTAGGGCGGCCGGGGCGCCGGGCTCCGGATTGGGCCCTGAGCGAAGCGTCCAGTATCCTGGCTCTTCGGTCGCGAGTACGTCCGCGATCTCGGCTGCCCGCCTGGTCATTCATCGCGTGGCGGCCACCCCCACAGCGATCGGAAAGCGGGAACAGTCCTGAACACCCACCTCGACCACCGCAACCCTCTTGTGTTCGACACACACGAGCTGGGTCGGCGTCCTGGTGCTCTGCAGCGGCTGTCCCGCGAGATCGCGGCCCCCAGGGACTTCGGTCTCGACGGGGTCATCGGAGTGCCGGAAGACGCTCCGATGGAGCTCGACCTCCGCCTGGAGTCGGTCATGGAAGGGGTGCTTGTCACAGGCACCGTCCGTGCGTCGGCCAAGGGGGAGTGCGTAAGGTGTCTGGAGCCGCTGGAGCAAGAGCTCGAAGCGGACTTCCAGGAGATGTTCTCGTACCCTGACGCCGACGACCGGGGCCGTGTCAAAGCGGCACCCGTCGCCGACGCCGAGGACGACGAGGACAGGCTCTTCATCGAGGACGGCTTGTTCGACCTCGAACCTGTGCTGCGTGACGCGGTGGTGCTCGCACTGCCGCTGCAGCCGGTGTGCCGGGAGGACTGTCTCGGCCTGTGCTCCCAATGCGGAGTGGGGCTGAACGACAATCCGGACCACCACCACGACGCCGTCGACATCCGTTGGGCGGCACTGCAGGGACTCGCCGGGACCATCCAGGACGGCGAGAAGGACAACATGAGCGGCGCCGAGTCGGGCGTCGACGAGAAGCAGGAGAAGTAGCCGTGGCTGTTCCGAAGCGGAAGATGTCGCGCAGCAACACGCGCCACCGCCGGTCGCAGTGGAAGGCTGCGGTCCCCACCCTGGTTTCGTGCGAGCGTTGCCAGGAGCCGAAGCAGCAGCACATCGCGTGCCCCAGCTGCGGCACCTACAACAAGCGCCAGGTCCTCGAGGTCTGAGCGGCAGGTGAGAGGCGCTATGTCTGAACTGGCCGACAAGCAGACAGACACGATCAACGCAGCCTCGTCCCACACGCTTCTGGAAGGGCGGCTCGGGTATCAGCTCGAGTCCGCCCTTCTGGTGCGTGCGCTGACGCACCGTTCGTACGCGTACGAGAACGGCGGTCTGCCGACCAACGAGCGTCTGGAGTTCCTCGGGGACTCCGTGCTCGGTCTGGTGGTCACGGACACGCTGTACCGCACCCACCCCGACCTGCCCGAAGGCCAGCTGGCCAAGTTGCGGGCCGCGGTGGTCAATTCGCGTGCGCTGGCGGGGGTCGGCCGAGGCCTGGACCTGGGTTCCTTCATCCGGCTCGGCCGGGGTGAAGAGGGTACGGGCGGCCGGGACAAGGCATCCATCCTCGCCGACACCCTTGAAGCGGTGATCGGCGCGGTCTATCTCGACCAGGGCCTCGACGCGGCCTCGGAGCTGGTGCACCGGCTCTTCGACCCGCTGATCGAGAAGTCCTCGAACCTCGGTGCAGGCCTGGACTGGAAGACCAGCCTCCAGGAACTCACCGCGAGCGAGGGCCTCGGGGTCCCCGAGTACCTGGTCACCGAGACGGGCCCGGACCACGAGAAGACCTTCACTGCTGCTGCCCGCGTCGGTGGTGTCTCGTACGGCACCGGCACCGGCCGCAGCAAGAAGGAAGCGGAACAGCAGGCGGCGGAGTCCGCGTGGCGCGCCATCCGCGCGGCCGCGGACGAGCGGCTGGCCGCCGAGGCCAGGGCCGCGGAGGTTGCCGCCGAGGCAACCCCGGAGGAGGAGGGCATCTCGTCCCCCGCTCCGGACGCGGCCACGGCCTGACGCCCGGTTTCACCGGCTCCGCCCGCCCCTTGGGAGCGGGCGGAGCTGTTCCGTTCCCGCGGGCGGTTCCTCTCCCGGGCCGGTACGCTGCCGGCGCCCGCCCTCGTAACCCTCAGCCATTCCCTCCCCAGGAGACCGCACGTGCCCGAGCTGCCCGAGGTCGAAGTGGTGCGGCGCGGTCTCGAGCGCTGGGTCGCCGGGCGCACCGTTGCCGACGTGCAGGTACTGCACCCGCGCGCCGTGCGCCGGCACCTCGCGGGCGCCGAGGACTTCGTGGACCGCCTCCAGAGCCACCGCTTCGGCGTCGCGCGCCGGCGTGGCAAGTACCTGTGGCTGCCGTTGGAGGACCGGGACTTCTCCGTCCTCGGTCACCTCGGCATGAGCGGACAGCTCCTTGTCCAGCCGCAGGACGCGGCGGACGAGAAGCACCTCCGCATCCGGATCCGTTTCGCCGATGCCCTGGGTACCGAACTGCGCTTCGTCGACCAGCGGACCTTCGGCGGGCTGTCCCTCCACGAGAACACCCCTGACGGCCTCCCGGATGTCATCGCGCACATCGCCCGCGATCCGCTCGACCCCGCCTTCGAGGAGGCGGCGTACCACACCGCTCTGCGGCTGCGCCGTACGACCATCAAGCGGGCACTGCTCGACCAGTCGCTGATCAGCGGGGTCGGCAACATCTACGCGGACGAAGCGCTCTGGCGCGCCAGGCTGCACTACGAGCGCCCGACCGCGTCGCTCACCCGGCCCCGCAGCGCCGAACTCCTCGGCCATGTGCGGGATGTGATGAACGAGGCTCTCGCCGTCGGAGGCACCAGCTTCGACAGTCTGTACGTCAACGTGAACGGCGAGTCGGGCTACTTCGACCGCTCGCTCGACGCGTACGGGCGCGAGGACGAGCCGTGCCGCCGCTGCGGCACAGCCATGCGCCGCCGGCCGTGGATGAACCGGTCCAGCTACTTCTGCCCGCGCTGTCAGCGCCCGCCGCGCGCCTCGTCGTAGCTCTCGCGTGCCTCCAGGACGGCCGGCCACGGGCCGCGTGGCCACCGCCGGCTGACATTGGGGACGCCCCGCCTCGCTCGTCCGGCCGCATCCGGGCACCCCTTCCGGCCCCGGAGGCGCCGCTGATCGCGTCTGCGACGGGAGGAGTCTGAGGCTCAATCAGGGCTTGGGCTTTCCAGCTTCCGAAGCGAGTCGGCAACATGCTGGACGAGGGGACGTACAACCTCGGCAAGAAGTCCGGTGAGTGGATCACCTACAACAAGGCGGGCGAAGAGGTGAAGCGAAAGGTCCACGGCTGAGTGGACCAAGGCCTCAGCAGACCAGCCCTCATGGGCTCCCCGGTCCGCGGTGCGGCCGCCTGGACGATCCCCCGTGTCCGCCATCATGACCCGGGCATGACGCGGGCTTCACGTTGCGCAACGACGCACACCCGGGCCTGCGAGTGAGGCACGCACGAGGGCCGTCGTCCATCGCGTCTTCAAGAACGAAGACGCTGCCGACGACGGCCCTGAGGCGGCCCGGAAGGGCCGGTAAGTCTGTGACCTGCGGCTGTCTCAGAAGCCGAAGTCCTGCGTCCACCAGGGGCCGCCCGGCGCGAAGTGTGCACCGACACCAAGGGTCTTGTAGTCGCAGTTGAGTATGTTCGCCCTGTGGCCGGGGCTGTTCATCCAGGCTTCCATCACGGCCTCGGCGTCGGCCTGGCCGCGCGCGATGTTCTCGCCGCCCAGACCGGTGACGCCGGCCTTCGCCGCGCGGTCCCAGGGGGTCGCCCCGTCCGGGTCCGTGTGGTCGAAGAAGCTGCGCTGGGCCATGTCCTCGCTGAAGTCGCCGGCCAGGTCGGCGAGCTCCGCGTCCGCCTTCACCGGACGGCAGCCCGCCTGGGCCCGCTCCTGGTTGACCAGGGTGAGGACCGCGGCCTCCGCGGCGCTTGTGCCCGAGGGAACTCTGACGGGCGGGGCAGCCTTGCTGGGCGTCTTCGAGGCCCTCTGTTCGGGGGTCGGCTTCGGCTTGGGCTTCTGGGAGGGCGCCTCGGCCGACGGCTTCTTCTCCGTCGGCGTGGCGGAGGTCTTGCTCGGGGTCGGAGTCGGCTTCGGCCTGGGCGTCTCCGACGCCGAAGGAGTCCGACCGGACCCGGTGGAGGTCGTGGGGCGCTCTGAGGGGAGGTCCTGGAACCCGCCCTGCTGCGAGGCGAGGTCGCTCGGGCTCCCGGCGCGCACACCGCCGGAGTCGCTGCTGCCGCCGAGGGTGTAGTTGTCGCCCACCGGCAGCAGCCCGGAGGTGACCGCCACGGCGCCCAGCGCCACGGCCGCGGAGGCGCCGAGCAGCCCGGTCCGCATGGGGGTGGCCTTCTTGCGGCGTACCGCACCGCGATGCCTGCCTGCCGTGGGGGCCGCGTAATCGTCGGCGCCGGGCCCGGCGGCGGAGCGTCGATGACGTCCCATCTGGCGTGCCTTCCTTGCGATCGGTGTCAACGTGACTCAGCCATACGGGTGAGACTCATTGAGCCGGGACTGTACGCCATGAGGGTGATTCGCGAAGTGCTCCCTGAGCATTCCTCCGGCTAGCGTGCACGCATGAACGAAGACGTGCGGCTCACCGCTTGGGTACGCGGCCGTGTACAAGGAGTGGGCTTCCGCTGGTTCACCAGGGCAAACGCTTTGGAGATCGGTGGCCTCAGCGGCTTCGCCGTCAATCTCGACGACGGCCGGGTGCAGGTGGTGGCCGAGGGCCGACGTGAGAATTGCCACCGTTTGCTCGACTGGCTGCGCTCGGCCGACACACCCGGCAGGGTCGACGGAGTCACGGAGATCTGGGACGTCCCGCGCGGTGGCTACGACGGCTTCTCCGTCCGCTGACCCGAGCCGCTGCGGTGGGTGCCGGGGTGGTGTCCCCGGACCCGCGCTCAGGACGGAAATCAGCAGGTGGTTGCCAAAGAACGGCATCTCATGGAAGGCTGCCGGAGTAAGGATGATCTCCACGCCCCGAGGGCCCCGACGGAGAGCCGGCGCCGCTGTCTACGCGGCCCCTGGCCCCCGGGTCGCCCGCCGATACGGGGCGTGATCGTGTTGACCGTCAAACTTTTTGGTGAGACGCTGGAAGCCCCGCGCACCTTAGCTGTTTGGCAGTAGAACCGCAGTGATGACAAGCGCTGCCGAGCACCGCGGGTGCGATTTCCCTCACGACCCACACCGCTTCGGTCGGTCACTCAGTGTGGAGGACCATCCATCATGGCAAAGGCGCTTCTCGGTTACGTCGGCGGCTCCGACCCGCGACTCCTCGCCGAGATGCGACGGCTTCAGCAGCGCGTCCAGGACCTGGAGTCCGAGCTTATGCGGATCCAGTCCGAGAACGACGCGTTGACCGCCGCCGCTCAGCACGGAGACTCGCTGCTGGACAGCATCGACATCGACGTACCCCAGTCGGAGCCTGCGCTCACCTGACCCCGGCCCCTGGCCGGTCGGGCTTGCCCATTCAGCCGCTGACTCCTACAACATGCAAGATGTGCAAGGGACGCTTCGGCGTCCCTTCTTTCTTTCCGGATCCACCCGGCTCTTTCCGGATTCACCGAGCTCCGGCCTTGCGCCTGCTTCCCTTTACCGTCGAATGTGCCCTGCACCTTCATGGGCGAAACCGAACGTGAAAGGTAGAGTCCGGCGGCGTGCACCTCAAGGCCATGACCCTCCGCGGGTTCAAATCCTTCGCCTCCGCGACGACGCTGCGCTTCGAGCCCGGCATCACCTGCGTCGTCGGTCCCAACGGCTCCGGCAAGTCCAACGTCGTGGACGCGCTGTCGTGGGTGATGGGTGAACAGGGGGCCAAGTCGCTGCGCGGCGGCAAGATGGAGGACGTGATCTTCGCCGGCACCACCGGGCGGCCCCCGCTCGGCCGGGCCGAGGTGTCCCTCACCATCGACAATTCCGACGGTGCGCTCCCCATCGAGTACGCCGAGGTCACCATTACGCGGATCATGTTCCGCAACGGCGGCAGCGAATATCAGATCAATGGCGACACCTGCCGGCTGCTGGACATCCAGGAGTTGCTGTCCGACTCCGGTATCGGCCGCGAAATGCACGTCATCGTGGGGCAGGGCCAGCTCGACTCCGTACTGCACGCCGATCCGATGGGACGGCGGGCTTTCATCGAAGAGGCCGCCGGCGTCCTCAAGCACCGCAAGCGCAAGGAGAAGGCGCTGCGGAAGCTCGACGCGATGCAGGCCAACCTGGCCCGCGTACAGGACCTGACCGACGAGCTGCGGCGGCAGCTCAAGCCGCTGGGCCGGCAGGCCGCGGTCGCGCGGCGCGCCGCCGTCATCCAGGCCGATCTGCGCGACGCCCGGCTGCGGCTGCTCGCCGACGACCTCGTCACGCTGCGCGACGCGCTGAACGCCGAGGTCGCCGACGAGGCCGCACTCAAGGCACGCAAGGAGGCTGCCGAGGCCGAACTGCGGACGGCGCTCCAGCGGGAGGCCGCGCTGGAGGACGAGGTACGCCGACTGGCGCCGCGGCTGCAACGGGCCCAGCAGACCTGGTACGAGCTGTCGCAGCTCGCCGAACGGGTGCGCGGCACGATCGGCCTTGCCGACGCCCGGGTCAAAAGCGCGACCGCCGCCCCGCCCGACGAGCGTCGCGGCCGCGACCCCGAGGACATGGAACGCGAGGCCGCGCGCATCCGCGAGCAGGAGGCGGAGCTGGAGGCTGCTCTGGAGGCGGCCCAGCGGGCACTGGAGGACACGGTCACGCACCGCTCCGAACTGGAGCGCGAACTGACTCGGGAGGAGCGGCGGCTCAAGGATGTGGCCCGGTCCATCGCCGACAGGCGCGAAGGGCTCGCCCGGTTGCACGGGCAGGTCAACGCCGCCCGCAGCCGGGCCGGCTCGGCCCAGGCCGAGATCGACCGGCTCGCCGAGGCGCGGGACTCGGCGCGGGAGCGCGCGGTAGCAGCGCAGGAGGAGTACGAGCAGCTCCAGGCCGAAGTGGACGGGCTGGACGCCGACGACTCGGCGCTGGCCGAGCAGTACGACGCCGCCAAGCGGGCGCTGGCGGAGGCGGAGTCGGACCTCGGCTCCGCGCGCGAGGCGGCCACGGCCGCCGAGAGGCGCCGGGCCGCCACCTCCGCCCGCCACGACGCGCTGGCCATGGGGCTGCGCCGCAGGGACGGCACCGGCGCCCTGCTGGAGGCGCAGGACCGGTTGACCGGTCTGCTCGGCCCGGCCGCCGAACTGCTCACCGTGACTCCGGGCTTCGAGGTCCCGGTGGCCGCGGCGCTGGGCGCGGCGGCGGATGCGATCGCCGTATCCGGCCCGTCGACGGCGGCCGAGGCTATCCGCCTGCTCCGCAAACAGGACGCCGGCCGCGCGGCGATGCTGCTGAGCGGATCCCCGGTCCCCGAGGCCGTCCCCGGCCGGGCCGCGAGCCCCGGCGCGCTGAACGGGGCCGGCTCCCCACCGCCTTTCGCCGCCGATCTCGTGCAGGCGCCCGCCGAGCTCATGTCCGCACTGCGGCGGTTGCTGCGGGACGTCGTGGTCGTCGGGACGCTGGAGGACGCGGAGGATCTCGTCGCCGCGCAGCCCGCGCTCACCGCCGTCACCGCCGAGGGCGATGTACTCGGCGCGCACTTCGCGCAGGGCGGGTCGGCGGGGGCGCCGAGCCTCCTGGAGGTGCAGGCGTCCGTCGACGAGGCGGCGGCCGAGCTCTCCGAGCTGGCCGTACGGTGCGAGGAGCTGGCGCAGGAGCAGCACCGGGCGGGGGAACGGCGGGCGGGCTGTGCGGCGCTGGTCGAGGAGCTGGGCGAGCGGCGCCGGGCCGCCGAGCAGGCGAAGTCCGGAGTCGCCCAGCAGCTGGGGCGGCTCGCGGGCCAGGCGCGCGGCGCGGCGGGCGAGGCCGAGAGGAGCACCGCGGCGGCGGCCAAGGCGCAGGAGGCGCTGGAGCGGGCGACCGCGGAGGCGGAGGAGCTGGCCGAGAGGCTCCTGGTCGCCGAGGAGATGCCCGTGGAGGAGGAACCCGACACCTCCGTGCGCGACCGGCTGGCCGCGGACGGCGCCAACGCCCGGCAGACCGAGATGGAGGCCCGGCTCCAGGTCCGTACGCACGAGGAGCGCGTGAAGGGGCTGGCGGGCCGGGCCGACGCCCTCGACCGTGGGGCGCGCGCGGAGCGCGAGGCGCGAGCGCGCGCGGAACAGCGGCGCGCCCGGCTGCGGCACGAGGCAGAGGTGGCGTCCGCGGTCGCCTCCGGTGCCCGCCAGCTACTGGCGCACGTGGAGGTGTCGCTCGTACGCGCCGGGGAGGAGCGGACGGCGGCGGAGAGCGCCAAGGCCGCCCGCGAACAGGACCTGACGGCCGAGCGGAACCAGGGACGCGAACTGAAGGGCGAGCTCGACAAGCTCACGGACTCGGTACACCGTGGCGAGGTGCTGGGCGCCGAGAAGCGGCTGCGTATCGAGCAGCTCGAGGCGAAGGCTCTGGAGGAACTGGGGGTGGAGCCGGCCGGCCTGGTTGCCGAGTACGGGCCCGACCAACTGGTGCCGCCTTCGCCGCCCGCGGAAGGGGAGGAGCTGCCGGAGGACCCCGCGCATCCGCGGAACCAGCCTGTTCGCTTCGTCCGGGCGCAGCAGGAGAAGCGGCTGAAGGCGGCCGAACGGGCGTACCAGCAGCTCGGCAAGGTGAATCCGCTGGCGCTCGAGGAGTTCGCGGCGCTGGAGGAACGGCACAAGTTCCTCACCGAGCAGCTTGAAGACCTGAAGAAGACCCGGGCCGATCTGCTGCAGGTGGTCAAGGAGGTCGACGAGCGTGTCGAGCAGGTCTTCACCGAGGCGTACCGGGACACCGCGCGGGAGTTCGAGGGCGTCTTCTCACGGCTCTTCCCGGGGGGTGAGGGCCGGCTGATCCTCACGGATCCCGAGAACATGCTGGCCACGGGTGTCGATGTCGAGGCGCGCCCGCCCGGCAAGAAGGTCAAGCGGCTCTCGCTGCTGTCCGGCGGCGAGCGGTCGCTGACCGCCGTGGCCCTCCTGGTGTCCATCTTCAAAGCCAGGCCCAGCCCGTTCTATGTCATGGACGAGGTCGAGGCCGCGCTCGACGACACGAACCTGCAGCGGCTGATCCGGATCATGGAGGAGCTTCAGGAGAGCTCCCAGCTGATCGTCATCACCCACCAGAAGCGGACGATGGAGGTCGCGGACGCGCTGTACGGCGTCTCCATGCAGGGCGACGGGGTGTCCAAGGTCATCAGCCAGCGCCTGCGCTGACCTCCACGAAATCTTCAAGCCTTGAAGGAATCGCGCGGCAAACTGCCTGAACGCTCAAGTTGGCCGGGTATTGTCTTCGAAGCTTGAAGGCATAGTCTCGGCAGCGCCAGTTTTGCCTTCAAGTAGTGGCTGACGAGAACTCGTGAGCCACTAGAAGCGTTCGCCCCCCACATGTCCGCGCCCCAGGCGGGCACGAGGAGACCATGTTGACCAGCACCGCTCAGGCGTCGCCTTCCGGAGGCAGTTCCCCTCGGCCTGAACACTTGGGCCATGTCGTCTTCATCACCGCCGCGGCCGCCATGGGCGGCTTCCTGTTCGGCTACGACAGTGCCGTCATCAACGGTGCGGTGGGCGGCATCGGTGAGAAGTACGGGATCGGCTCGGGCACCCTCGGCCAGGTCATCGCGATCGCGCTGATCGGCTGCGCCATCGGCGCCGCCACTGCCGGCCGCCTCGCCGACCGGATCGGCCGAATCCGCGTGATGCAGATCGCCGCCGTACTCTTCGCGGCAAGCGCCATCGGCTCCGCGTTGCCATTCACCCTCTGGGACCTCGCGTTCTGGCGCGTGCTCGGCGGTATCGCGATCGGTATGGCCTCCGTGATCGGCCCGGCGTACATCGCCGAGGTCTCCCCGCCCGCGTACCGCGGCCGGCTCGGCTCCTTCCAGCAGGCCGCCATCGTCGTCGGCATCGCCGTCTCCCAGCTCGTCAACTGGGGCATCCTCAACTGGGCCGGCGGCGACCGCAACGAGGTCCTCGGCATCGAGGCCTGGCAGGTCATGCTCGGCGTGATGGTGATCCCGGCCACGCTGTACGGGCTGCTCTCCTTCGCCATTCCGGAGTCCCCCCGCTTCCTGATCTCCGTGGGCAAGATCGAGCGGGCGAAGAAAATCCTGGCCGACGTCGAGGGCAAGGGGGTCGATCTCGACGCCCGCGTCGCCGAGATCGAGCACGCCATGCACCGTGAGCACAAGCCGGTGTTCAAGGATCTGCTCGGCGGCCGCTTCTACTTTTTGCCGATCGTCTGGGTCGGCATCGGACTGTCGGTCTTCCAGCAGCTCGTCGGCATCAACGTCGCCTTCTACTACTCGGCGACGCTCTGGCAGTCGGTGGGGATCAACCCGAGTGACTCGTTCTTCTGGTCGTTCACCACGTCGATCATCAACATCGTCGGCACCGTGATCGCGATGATCTTCGTAGACCGGATCGGCCGCAAGCCGCTCGCGCTCATTGGCTCCGCCGGTATGGCCATCGCCCTCGCGCTGGAGGCGTGGGCCTTCTCCGCGGACCTCGTCGACGGCAAACTGCCCCCTACCCAAGGCGTCGTCGCGCTGGCCGCGGCCCATGTCTTCGTGCTGTTCTTCGCACTGTCGTGGGGTGTCGTGGTCTGGGTCCTCCTCGGCGAGATGTTCCCGAACCGGATCCGCGCCGCCGCGCTCGGCGTCGCCGCCGCCGCGCAGTGGATCGCCAACTGGGCCATCACCGCGAGCTTCCCGAGCCTGTCCGACTGGAGCCTGTCGGGTACATACATCATCTACACGATCTTCGCCGTGCTCTCGATCCCCTTCGTGCTCAAGTACGTCAAGGAGACCAAGGGCAAGGCGTTGGAGGAGATGGGCTAATCCCCGCTGCCCGTCTCCTCGGCCACGGAAACTGCCCCGGCTCAGTCCTTGAGCCGGGGCAGTACCCGTTCGCACAGCAGATGCAGGCTGCGCCAGCCTTCGTCCAGCGGCATGCCGCCGCACAGCGGGTGCAGCACCAGGCTGCCCGCGTCGCCGCGCGACTCCGCGAACGCGACGCACTCGTCCGGCGTCAGGATCCGGTAGACCCCCTCGGCGCGCAGCTCCTCCACGGTGGTGGCGGCCGAGCGCACCGCCGAGCGGATGTCCTTCGACTGCCAGGAGGAGTACGTGCGGGCCTCGTGCAGGTAGTGCTCCCCGTATACGGCCCAGGCCCGGTCGGGGTCCTCGGCGATGTGGAGCAGCGGGGTCTCGGGGGCGGGCATCATGATCCAGCCCTCGGTGTCGTACTCCGCCAGCCGCGCGCGGTAGTACCCCTCCAGCTCGGGCAGGTGCGCGCTGGGGAAGAACGGCAGACCGAGACGGGCGGCGCGGCGGGCCGCGGCCTGTGAACTGCCGCCGACCAGCAGCAGTGGGTGCGGCCGGGTGTACGGGCGGGGGGTGACGCGTACCGTACGGCCGCGGTACGGGAACGACTCCCCGGTCCACGCCTGCAGCAGCGTCTCCAGCACCTCGTCCTGGAGCCTGCCGCGCCGGCTCCACTCGACCCCGTGCTGCTCGTACTCCTCGGGCCGGTAGCCGATGCCCGCGACCGTGACCAGCCGGCCGCCGCTGACCAGGTCGAGTACGGCGATGTCCTCGGCCAGCCTCAGCGGGTCGTAAAGCGGCCCGATGATCGCGGAGACGGTGACGGCGATCCGGCGGGTGGCGCCGAAGACCGAGCCCGCGAACACGAAGGGAGAGGGCAGCCAGCCATTGGCCACGCCGTGGTGCTCCTCCGTCTGGAGGGTGGCGATGCCCCGGTCATCGGCGTACGCGGCCATCTCCAGGGCGGCCCGGTAGCGGGCCGAAAGCGATTCGGGGGTGGCGTCGGGGTCCACGAGGTTGAACCGGACGACGGTGATGGCCATGAGGAACGTCCCCCTTCGCCGGGCGCGGCACGCAGGCAGGCAGGCTGGCGAAGAACGACGCTAGCTGACGTAGCGTCAGATAGACAGGGTTTCGGCACGCTCCGGCTCCGCCGCGACGGCGGGGGCGGGCTCCACGGCGGCCGTCCGCGGCAGCACCGCGTACAGCAGAGCCGCGACGAGCACGGTGACCGCCCAGCCCAGGCCGTTCTCGCCGATCCATCCGGCGGACAGCGGGCCGGCGAACCAGTCGACCTTGGTGAAGAGCAGGCCCACGGACAGCGCGAGGGCCCACGCCGCCATGGCCTGCCAGGCGAAGCCGCCCCGGTACCAGTACGCGCTGGTGCGGGTCGTGTCCATCAGGGCCGCGCCGTCGTACGTGCGGCGGCGCAGCATGTCCACGCCGAAGACGCCGATCCATGCCGAGAAAGCCACCGCGAGCAGCGTCAGGAAGGAGATGAACGAGCCGAAGAAGCTCGTGGCCACCACCATCAGCAGGAAGCCGAAGACCAGGCTGATGACGGCGTTCACGCTGACCGCCCAGGCGCGCGGGACCCTGATGCCCAGCGTCTGCGCGGTGAACCCGGCCGAGTACATCGACATCGAGTTGATCAGCAGCATGCCGACCAGGGCGATCAGCAGGTACGGAACGGCGAGCCAGGTCGGGAGAAGCTCGCCGATGAACGAGACGGGGTCGGAGGCCGAGGCCAGGTCGGGCGTGCCGACGGCCATGACCGCGCCCATCAGCACCATCGGCAGGACGACCACGCCCGCTCCGCCCACCGTGGCTCCGACCATCCCCTTCGACGACGCCTTGCGCGGCAGGTAGCGGGTGAAGTCCGGGCCCGAGGGGACCCAGCTGATGCCGCCCGCGGCGATCGTGCCGATGCCGGCGATCATCATCGCGGTCGAACCGGCCGGCTTGCCGAAGACGGCCGACCAGTCGGTGCCCGCGATCAGGTAGGCCAGCACCAGCACGCTGAAGCCGCCGAAGAGGTAGGTCGACCACTTGCTGCACACCCGCAGCGCGTTGATGCCGAGCCCCGAGACGAGGAAGGTGCAGCCGACGAAGAGCAGCAGGGTCACGACGATGAGTCCCGTGTTGCTCCTGATACCGAACAGCAGATCCAGCACGGTCAGCAGCGCGTACGCACCGGTGACGGCGTTGATCGTCTCCCAGCCCCAGCGCGCGACCCAGATCAGCGAGCCGGGGAACAGGTTGCCCCGCTGGCCGAAGACCGCGCGGGAGAGGGCCATACCGGGTGAGCCGCCGCGCTTGCCCGCGATCGAGATCAGGCCGACGATCCCGTACGAGACGACGGGTGCGGTGAGGGCCACGACGAGGATCTGCCAGATGTTGAGCCCGTTGAACACCACCAGACCGGCGCCCATGGTGAGCAGCAGCACGCTGATGTTGGCAGCTACCCAGGTGGGGAAGAGTTCACGGACGCGGCCCGTGCGCTCGTCGTCGGGGACGGGCTCCAGGCCGCGGGTCTCTATCGCGCCGTCGGGCTCGGCAGGCATGCATACTCCGTGAGGGAGGGGGGAGGGGAAACCACATCTTCCGATATGTGTCCCGGAAGACACAAATTGCGGCATTCGTGTTTGTGGGAAGCTCCAGGTCGCTTGGTCCGGCACGGTCGTGGCCGATACTGGATCCGTTATGGAAATCCTCATCCTTGCTGTAGTCATCGCCCTGGTCGCGGTCGGCGCGATCAGCGGGCTCGTGGTCAGCAGCCGCAAGAAGAAGCAGCTGCCGCCCGCGGCACCGTCGAGTACGCCGACCATCACTGCCCCGCCCGCCGAACCTCAGGTCGGTGAGGACGCCGCACCGACGGTCGAAGAGCCACGCCGGACGATCGAGGAGGTGGATCTCCCCGACGCCTCGACGGCCGTCGCCGAACCCGCCGCCGTCGAAGATCCGGTGGTCGCGGCGCCGCCCGCGCCCGCGATCGAGGTGCCCGAGCCCACCGCCGGCCGTCTCGTTCGGCTGCGCGCCCGGCTCTCCCGCTCTCAGAACACGCTGGGCAAGGGCCTTCTCACGCTGCTCTCCCGCGAGCACCTCGACGAGGAGACCTGGGAGGAGATCGAGGACACCCTGCTCACGGCAGACGTCGGTGTCGCTCCCACCCAGGAGCTGGTCGGGCGGCTGCGCGAGCGGGTCAAGGTGCTCGGCACACGTACTCCGGAGGACCTGCGCCTCCTGCTCCGCGAGGAGCTGCTCAAGCTCATCGGCACCGATGCCGACCGCGCGGTGAAGACCGAGAGCGGCCTGGACACCCCCGGTGTCGTCATGGTCGTCGGGGTCAACGGCACCGGCAAGACCACCACCACCGGCAAGCTCGCCCGCGTCCTGGTGGCCGACGGGCGCAGTGTGGTGCTCGGCGCCGCCGACACGTTCCGGGCCGCGGCCACCGATCAGCTGCAGACCTGGGGCGACCGGGTCGGCGCGCGGACGATCCGCGGACCCGAGGGCGGCGACCCGGCGTCGGTCGCCTTCGACGCGGTCAAGGAGGGCATCGCGGAGGGCGCCGACGTCGTCCTCATCGACACCGCCGGCCGGCTGCACACCAAGACCGGACTGATGGACGAGCTGGGCAAGGTCAAGCGCGTCGTCGAGAAGCACGGACCGCTGGACGAAGTGCTGCTCGTGCTGGACGCCACGACGGGCCAGAACGGCCTGGTGCAGGCGCGGGTCTTCGCAGAGGTCGTGGACATCACCGGCATCGTGCTGACCAAGCTCGACGGTACGGCCAAGGGCGGCATCGTGATCGCGGTCCAGCGCGAGCTCGGCGTACCGGTGAAACTGGTGGGCCTGGGGGAGGGCGCGGACGACCTGGCGCCGTTCGAGCCGGAGGCGTTCGTGGACGCGCTGATCGGCGACTAGCGTCTCGTACGCCGACTCGTTCGTACGCGGAATCGATTCGTACGGAGATGGGCCCCACCGCGTGGCACATGCGGTGGGGCCCATCCGCGTCCGGAACCGTCCGCCCTCACGCCGCCGAGCGGTGGCAGATGTACGCCAGGGTGCCGAGCAGCAGCCGGGCCTGCGGAGGCCGGCCGGCCGTCTCCAGGGCCGGCGGGCGCAGCCAGCCGACCGGCCCCAGGCCGCCGTGGTCGGACGGCGGGGCGGTCACATGGGTGCCGCGGCCGAGCCCTCGCAGGTCGAGGTCGGCGTCGTCCCAGCCCATGCGGTAGAGCAGCTGGGGAAGTTCCTCGGCGGCGCCGGGGGCGACGAAGAATTGGGCGCGGCCGTCCGGAGTGACCGTGACCGGGCCGAGGGGCAGCCCCATCCGCTCGAGCCGGACGAGCGCGCGACGCCCGGCTGCTTCCGCCACGTCGAGGACGTCGAAGGACCGCCCGACAGGCAGCAGGACCGAGGCACCGGGGAACTCGCCCCATGCCTTGGAGACTTCGTCGAGGGTGGCCCCCGCGTGCACCTCGCCGGCGAACGCCAGCGGGTGGGCGCCGGGCGACCCGCACCGCGCGTCGCCGCAGGAGCAGACCCCGGCGGCCGCTCGCGCGCCGGGGACCGCGTCCCAGCCCCACAGTCCGGTGTACTCGGCCACCGCTGTGCACTCTGTCGTGCGGCCGCGGCGACGTGAGCCGGACCGCATCTCCCGGATGCCGCCGATCGTGAAGCCCATGCCCCCTCCAACGGGTAGAACGCGCCGGTGGTTACGACCAGGAGTCCCCAGGTGACGCACCGTCGCGTCCGCCGGTGCCGGCGTGCAGCGGTACGAGGGGGGAGTGCGAGCGCGAGGCGGGCGCCCTGGCGTACACCGTTCCGCCAACTCCTGACCGTCCTGTGTCAAGTGAATCGCGACCAGCCGCACGCGAGTTCATTCGAAGGGGTGGCGAATGGTGGCGTTTCTGGAATCGCCATGGCCGAAGGCGTGATCGTAGGATTACTTTCAGTGCACAAAACCCTGAGTTGTGTGCGGGCATGGGTATGCCGGAGGCAACTCGGTTTCCTGTTCGAGTGGGTGGTTCCACGGGACAGGCGGCCGCAACTCGCGGCATTCTGATACGGGTTCGCACAAAGTGGCAGAGCGGGATGGGGGCGTCCAGTGGGCGGCAACGGCGGAAGCGGTACGAACGCTGAGAAGCGCCCCAACGAGCAGCTGGCTTCGTGGTTCGTACGCAGTGGCTGGTCGAAGGGTGAACTGGCGCGCCAAGTGAACCGCCGGGCCCGCCAGATGGGCGCCCACCACATCAGCACGGACACCTCACGCGTACGCCGCTGGCTCGACGGCGAGCAGCCCCGCGAGCCGATCCCGCGCATCCTCTCCGAGCTCTTCTCCGAGCGATTCGGGACCGTCGTCGCCATCGAGGACCTCGGCCTGCGTACCGCACACCAGTCACCCTCGGTGTCCGGCGTCGACCTGCCCTGGGCGGGTCCGGAGACCGTCCAGCTGCTCAGCGAGTACTCCCGCAGTGACCTGATGCTCGCGCGGCGCGGTTTCCTCGGCACGTCGCTCGCCCTGGCCGCCGGCCCCTCCCTCATCGAACCGATGCAGCGCTGGCTGGTGCCCGTCCCCGCCACCGGCCTCGGCCTGCCGGAGACCGCGGCCGCCGCGCGCCGCCCCTCCCGGCTGTCCAAGCCGGAACTGGACCTGCTGGAGTCCACCACGGTGATGTTCCGGCAGTGGGACGCCCAGTGCGGCGGCGGCCTGCGACGCAAGGCGGTTGTCGGCCAGCTTCACGAGGTGACCGACCTGCTCCAGGAACCTCAGCCGGCGGACACCGCCAAGCGGCTCTTCAAAGTCGCCGCCGAACTCGCCGAACTGGCCGGCTGGATGAGTTACGACGTAGGCCTCCAGCCCACCGCCCAGAAGTACTTCGTCCTCGCCCTGCACGCCGCGAAGGAGGCGGAGGACAAGCCCCTCGGCTCGTTCATCCTCTCCAACATGAGCCGCCAGATGATTCACCTCGGACGCCCCGAGGACGCGCTCGAACTCATCCATCTCGCGCAGTACGGCAGCCGCGACTGCGCCACCCCGCGCACCCAGGCGATGCTGTATGCGATGGAGGCCCGGGCGTACGCCAACATGGGCCAGCCCAGCCGGTGCAAGCGGGCCGTCCGGATGGCCGAGGACACCTTCAGCGACTCGGCCCTCGACGGCGAGCCCGAGCCGGACTGGATCCGCTTCTTCTCCGAGGCCGAGCTGAACGGCGAGAACGCCCACTCCTACCGTGACCTGGCCTATGTGGCGGGGCGCAGCCCCACCTACGCATCCCTCGCCGAACCGGTGATGCAGCGCGCCGTCGAGCTGTTCGGCAAGGACGACGTGCACCAGCGTTCCTACGCGCTCAACCTGATCGGCATGGCCACCGTGCACCTCATGCAGCGCGAGCCCGAACAGTGCACGGTCCTGGCGGAACGGGCCCTCGGCGTGGCCAAGCGGGTCCGGTCCGAGCGGGTCAACACCAGGCTGCGCAAGACCGTGGACGTGGCCGCCAGGGACTTCGGGGACGTGGCCGAGGTGGTCCGGCTGACCGATCACCTCGCCGCCCAGCTGCCCGAATCCGCGGAGGCGGTCTGAGGCCCGTCGCCGGGCCCCTCGTGCGCCGGCCGCGACAGTAACCCCGTAAAGCCCGACCGGCTCCCTCACGCCAGGTCAACCGGGTGCTGCCGCGGCCGGTCTCGTCTTGGGCGGGCGGCCCCCGATGCCGGTTGCGGCACGATAACGAAAGCGACGCCCCGCGACCCGGCAGTTCATAGGGGCGTAACACGCCCGACCTCTTCGTCACTGGCGCGAAACATCGTGCGGCATCGACCGAAACCGCGCTGCTGCAACCTCATGGCGCATAACCGGTCCGCCCCTTCAGCCGCAAGTCTTCACGCTCCGCCCGCACGCGGCCGTACCGACGACGAGGAGACGCCGATGCCTCCAGGCATCACGACGCTTGCCGCAGACGCCCCCGAGCTGTCTGCCGCCAACACCGGGTTCATGCTCATCTGCTCCGCCCTGGTCATGCTGATGACGCCGGGCCTTGCCTTCTTCTACGGAGGCATGGTCCGCGTCAAGAGCAGCCTCAACATGCTCATGATGAGCTTCATCAGCCTCGGGATCGTCACGATCCTGTGGGTGCTGTACGGGTTCAGCCTCGCCTTCGGCACCGACTCGTCCGGCCTCATCGGCTGGTCCTCCGACTTCGTCGGACTCAGCGGTATCGGCCTCACACAGCTCTGGGACGGCTACACCATCCCCATCTACGTGTTCGCCGTGTTCCAGCTGATGTTCGCCATCATCACGCCGGCACTGATCAGCGGCGCCCTGGCCGACCGCGTGAAGTTCACCGCCTGGGCGCTGTTCATCACGCTCTGGGTCACCGTCGTGTACTTCCCCGTCGCCCACTGGGTGTGGGGCGCGGGCGGCTGGCTCTTCGAAATGGGTGTGATCGACTTCGCCGGTGGTACGGCCGTCCACATCAACGCCGGTGCCGCGGCCCTCGGCGTGATCCTGGTCATCGGCAAGCGTGTCGGCTTCAAGCGGGACCCGATGCGTCCGCACAGCCTCCCGCTGGTGATGCTCGGTGCCGGTCTCCTGTGGTTCGGCTGGTTCGGCTTCAACGCGGGCTCCTGGCTCGGCAACGACGACGGTGTCGGCGCGGTGATGTTCGTCAACACGCAGGTCGCCACCGCCGCGGCGATGCTCGCCTGGCTGGCTTACGAGAAGCTGCGCCACGGTTCGTTCACCACGCTCGGCGCCGCCTCCGGTGCGGTCGCGGGCCTCGTCGCGATCACCCCGTCCGGCGGTGCGGTCAGCCCCCTCGGCGCGATCGCCGTCGGAGCCATCGCCGGCGTCCTGTGCGCCATGGCAGTGGGCCTGAAGTACAAGTTCGGATACGACGACTCCCTCGACGTCATCGGCGTCCACCTCGTCGGCGGTGTCGCCGGCTCGCTCCTCGTCGGCCTCTTCGCCACCGGCGGTGTGCAGTCCGACGTCGCGGGCCTCTTCTACGGCGGCGGGCTGGAGCAACTCGGCAAGCAGGCCATCGGTGTCTTCTCCGTCCTGGCCTACTCTCTGGTCGCGTCCGCGGTTCTCGCCCTCCTGATCGACAAGACGATGGGGATGCGGGTCACCGAGGACGACGAGGTCTCCGGCATCGACCAGGTCGAGCACGCCGAGACCGCGTACGACTTCAGCGGAGCCGGCGGCGGCTCGTCCTCCCGGAGTACGGCCGTCACCGCCCCGGTCCAGGACGAGACGGCGGCGGCCGCGCCGCAGAACAAGAAGGTGGACGCATGAAGCTCATCACAGCAGTCGTGAAGCCGCACCGGCTGGACGAGATCAAGGAGGCCCTGCAGGCCTTCGGCGTTCACGGGCTCACGGTGACGGAGGCCAGCGGGTACGGACGGCAGCGCGGCCACACCGAGGTCTACCGCGGCGCGGAGTACACCGTCGATCTCGTACCGAAGATCCGCATCGAGGTGCTGGTCGAGGACGAGGACGCCGAACAGCTCATCGAAGTCGTCGTCAAGGCCGCCCGTACCGGCAAGATCGGTGACGGCAAGGTGTGGAGCGTGCCGGTCGAGACGGCCGTCCGGGTCCGGACGGGCGAGCGCGGCCCGGACGCGCTCTGACTCGCAGAATCGGCCACGAAACGGAGCTACTGGGTGACGAGCCTCGAAGACACCACTGAGCAAGCAGACTCGGGACCCAGCGGCTATGCGGCGGCCCGGCTGCGACTCCTCCAGGAGGAGTCGCGGTCCGGGCCGCCGCGCCGTTCCGGGCTGGCCGGGCTGACCGACGACTGGCTGTCCGCGCTGTTCACGGGCGCGGCGCAGGAGACGGGAGTACGCGGCGCGGCGCTGGTCGCCGTCGGCGGGTACGGGCGCGGCGAACTGTCCCCGCGCAGCGACCTCGATCTGCTTCTGCTGCACGACGGCAGTGGCGACGCCGGCGCGCTGGCCTCGCTGGCGGACCGGATCTGGTACCCCGTGTGGGATCTGGGCCTCGCCCTCGACCATTCCGTAAGGACGCCCGCTGAGGCACGTAAGACCGCCGGCGAGGATCTGAAGGTCCAGCTGGGTCTGCTCGACGCGCGGCCGGTCGCCGGTGACCTCGGGCTCACCGCCGGACTCCGGACGGCCGTACTTGCCGACTGGCGCAACCAGGCGCCCAAGCGGCTGCCCCAACTGAACGAGCTGTGCCAGGAACGCGCCGAGCGGCAGGGCGAGCTCCAGTTCCTGCTGGAGCCCGACCTCAAGGAGGCCCGCGGCGGCCTGCGGGACGCCACGGCCCTGCGTGCTGTCGCCGCGTCATGGCTCGCCGACGCGCCCCGCGAGGGGCTGGCCGAGGCGCGGCGGAAGCTGCTCGACGCACGGGACGCGCTGCACCTCGCCACCGGACGGGCCACCGACCGGCTCGCCCTCCAGGAACAGGAGCAGGTCGCTCGGGATCTGGGGCTGCTGGACGCCGACGCCCTGCTCCGCCAGGTGTACGAGGCGGCACGCACCGTCTCGTACGCCAGTGACGTCACCTGGCGCGAGGTGAACCGGGTACTGCGCTCCCGGTCGTCCCGGCCGCGGCTGCGCACCCTCCTCGGAGGCGGGCCGAAGGCCGCCGCGGAGCGCGCCCCGCTCGCCGAGGGCGTCGTCGAGCAGGACGGCGAAGTCGTACTCGCCCTCGCGGCACGGCCCGAACGCGACCCCGTGCTGCCGCTGCGTGCCGCCGCGGCCGCCGCCCAGTCCGGGCTGCCGATCTCGATGCACGCGGTCCGCCGGCTCAACCTGGCTCGGCCACTGCCCGTGCCCTGGCCCGCCGAGGCGCGCGAGCAGCTCGTCACCCTGCTCGGCGCGGGTGAGCCGACTGTCGCCGTGTGGGAGGCGCTGGAGGCCGAGGGCCTGATCACCCGGCTGCTGCCGGACTGGGAGCGGGTCCGGTGCCGGCCGCAGCGCAACCCCGTACACACCTGGACCGTCGACCGGCACCTGGTGGAGACGGCGGTACGGGCTTCTTCGCTGACGCGGCGGGTCGGCCGCCCCGACCTGCTGCTGGTGGCAGCCCTGCTGCACGACATCGGCAAGGGCTGGCCGGGTGACCACTCCGTCGCCGGAGAGGTCATCGCCCGGGACGTGGCCGCGCGGATCGGCTTCGACCGGAACGACGTGGCGGTGCTCGCCACCCTGGTGCGCCACCACCTGCTGCTGATCGAGACCGCCACCCGGCGGGATCTGGACGATCCGGCCACGGTGCGTGCGGTGGCCTCCGCCGTCGGGTCTGTCGGAACGCTGGAGCTCCTGCACGCCCTCACCGAGGCCGACGCGCTGGCCACCGGGCCGGCGGCATGGAGCACCTGGCGGGGTTCGCTCGTCGCCGACCTGGTCACCCGGGTCGCGGCGGTGCTGGCCGGTGACGAGCCCGACGCGCCCGACGAGGTGGCTCCGAGCGCGGAACAGGAACGGCTCGCGATCGAGGCACACCGCACGGGGGCGGCCGTCCTGGCGCTGCATGCCCAGGCGGAGGCCACGCAGGGCGGCGAGCCGGAACCGGTCGGCGTCGAGCTGCTCATCGCCGTGCCGGACCAGCCCGGTGTCCTCCCGGCGGCGGCCGGCGTCCTGGCGCTGCACCGGCTGACCGTGCGCGCGGCGGACCTCCGGTCCGTCGAGCTGCCCGGGGAGCTCGGAGAGCCGGCCGCCACGGGCGGTGTCCTGCTGCTGAGCTGGCGGGTGGCCGCGGAGTTCGGCTCGCTGCCGCAGCCGGCGCGGCTCCGCGCCGACCTCGTCCGGGCTCTGGACGGCTCGCTTGACATCCCGGCCCGGCTCGCCGAGCGGGAGGCGGCCTATCCCCGGCGGCGCGGGGTGACGGCTCCGCCGCCACGGGTGACGGTCGCGCCGGCGGGTTCCAGGCTCGCGACGGTGATCGAGGTGCGGGCACAGGACGCGCCTGGCCTGCTGCACCGGATCGGCCGGGCGCTGGAGTCGTCGGAGGTACGGGTCCGCAGCGCCCACGTGAGCACGCTGGGCGCGAACGCGGTGGATGCGTTTTACGTCACGGGCGCGAAAGGCGCACCCCTCTCCGAGAAGGACGCCGCGGAAGTCGCCCGGACGCTGGAGGAGGCGCTGCGCGCGTAACTCCTCGCCGTGCCGGGCGTTGGACAGTTGTGTCCCCGCCGATGCGGGGGTGATCCGGGCCGGCTGTCCTAGGCCGACATGGATGCGACATTGCTCCCCGCCCACGCGGGGGTCCCGCCCTCGCCCGCCGAATACGGTGGGCGAGGGTCTCTTGTTGCTCGCGCCAGATACCCTGGAGGCCGACCACCGCCACCGAGCCGAGGATCTGCGACCACTGTGTTCGATACCCTCTCCGACCGCCTTGCAGCGACGTTCAAGAACCTCCGGGGGAAGGGGCGCCTCAGCGAGGCGGACATCGACGCCACGGCACGGGAAATCCGCATCGCCCTGCTCGAGGCGGACGTCGCGCTTCCCGTGGTACGGGCCTTCATCAAGCAGGTGAAGGAGCGGGCGGCCGGCTCCGAGGTCTCACAGGCACTGAATCCAGCCCAGCAGGTCATCAAGATCGTCAACGAGGAGCTCGTCGGCATCCTCGGCGGCGAGACCCGCCGGCTGCGATTCGCCAAGACCGCTCCGACCGTGATCATGCTCGCGGGTCTGCAGGGTGCCGGTAAGACGACCCTCGCCGGAAAGCTCGGCCTCTGGCTGAAGGGCCAGGGCCATACGCCGCTGCTCGTCGCGTGTGACCTTCAGCGCCCCAACGCGGTCAACCAGCTGAGCGTGGTCGCGGAGCGCGCCGGCGTCGCCGTGTACGCCCCGGAGCCCGGCAACGGCGTCGGTGACCCGGTCCAGGTCGCCAAGGACTCCATCGAGTACGCCCGCTCCAAGCAGTACGACGTCGTCGTCGTCGACACCGCCGGCCGCCTCGGCATCGACCAGGAGCTGATGCAGCAGGCCGCGGACATCCGCGACGCCGTCAGCCCCGACGAGGTGCTCTTCGTCGTCGACGCGATGATCGGTCAGGACGCGGTCAACACGGCCGAGGCGTTCCGTGACGGCGTCGGCTTCGACGGTGTGGTGCTGTCCAAGCTGGACGGCGACGCCCGTGGTGGTGCCGCGCTCTCGATCGCGCACGTCACCGGCCGCCAGATCATGTTCGCCTCCAACGGCGAGAAGCTGGACGAGTTCGACGCGTTCCACCCGGACCGCATGGCGTCCCGCATCCTCGGTATGGGCGACATGCTCAGCCTGATCGAGAAGGCCGAGCAGACCTTCAGCCAGGCCGAGGCCGAGAAGATGGCGGCCAAGCTGGCGAAGGGCCCCAAGGAGTTCACGCTCGACGACTTCCTGGCTCAGATGGAGCAGGTCAGGAAGATGGGGTCGATCTCGAAGCTGCTCGGGATGCTGCCCGGCATGGGACAGATCAAGGACCAGATCAACAACATCGACGAGCGGGACGTGGACCGCACGGCCGCGGTCATCAAGTCGATGACGCCGGGCGAGCGCCAGGACCCGACCATCATCAACGGCTCGCGCCGGGCGCGTATCGCCAAGGGCTCGGGTGTCGACGTCAGCGCGGTGAAGAACCTGGTGGAGCGGTTCTTCGAGGCGCGCAAGATGATGTCGCGCATGGCCCAGGGCGGCGGTATGCCGGGCATGCCGGGGATGCCGGGCATGGGTGGCGGTCCGGGCCGGCAGAAGAAGCAGCAGAAGCAGGCCAAGGGCAAGCGCAAGAGCGGTAACCCGATGAAGCGCAAGGCCGAGGAGCAGGCCGCGGCCGCGCGCCGCGAGGAGGCCGCCCAGGCGGGTGGCGCCTTCGGCCTGCCGGCCGGGCAGCAGACCCAGGACTTCGAACTCCCGGACGAGTTCAAGAAGTTCATGGGCTGACGCACCGAACGCGAAAGGAGCCCACGACCCCCAGGGGTCGTGGGCTCCTTTCGCGTCTCTAGTGCGTACGGGCGATCAGGTAGCGGAAGACGTTCGGCATCCACACGGTGCCGTCGCGGCGCACATGCGGGTGCAGCGCCTCGGTGAGCTCCTTCTCCACCTGCGCCTGGTCGGTGGCCCGACGGGCGGCCTCGAACAGGCCGGTCGACAGGAGCCCCCGTATCGCGCTATCCAAATCCGCGTAGCCGAACGGGCATGCCACCCGGCCCGAGCCGTCCGGTTTCAGTCCTGCGCGCTGGGCCACGTCCTCCAGGTCGTCCCGGAGGGCGGGCCGCCACCCGCCGGGCGTACGCATCCGGTCCGAGAGCCGGGTCGCCACCCGTAGCACCGCCGAGGTGGTGCAGCGCTCCGGCGGACCCCAGCCGGCCAGCACCACCGAGCTGCCCCGCTCCGCCAGCCCGGCCGCGGCCTCCAGCGAGGGCACCAGGCCCTCGCTGTCACCAGCCGCACAGCCGATGGGCTGGAAGGCGGTCACCAGGTTGTAGGCGGGACCGCCGGCCTCCGCGGCTTCGGCGGGTCCGCCCTGCACCAGGTGCGCGGCATCGTCGCGCGCGCCCTCGGTCCGCTCCGGGGCGAGCCGCTCGCGCGCCAGCGCGAGGCGCTCGCCGTCCGCGTCGACGCCCGTGACCCGAACGCCACGGGACGCCGCCAGGAGCAGCGCGAGCCCGGAACCGCAGCTGAGGCCGAGCAGCCGCGTGTCACGGCCGACCTCCAGCCGTTCGTACACCGCTTCGTAGAGCGGCACCAGCATCCGTTCCTGGATTTCGGCCCAGTCACGGGCCTGTGCGGCCCGCTCCCCGCTGGAAGCCGCTGCCGCAACCGGATGGTGCCGGACGAGCGTAGGTGTCATAGAAAGCGCCCCAATCCGCCGAGAGGTCAGCTGTGCCCCGAAAGTGGACAGCCCCCCGTTGTATGTGCGCTCGTGCTTCCCCCTGTATGCCAGGGAACTGCGCATTCGCGCCCGCGTCCAGTGGGGCGGCTCGATTCACGCTCGCGGGCGCCGGAGCCGTACCATTCGCGCCATGGCAAAGGCTCCCGTTCTCACGCCCCAGGCGGAGGATTTCCCCCGCTGGTACCAGGACCTGATCAACAAGGCCGAGCTGGCCGACAACGGCCCGGTACGCGGCACGATGGTCATCCGCCCGTACGGCTACGGGCTGTGGGAGCGCATGCAGCAGGAGATGGACGCCCGCATCAAGGACGCCGGCGCCCAGAACGCGTACTTCCCGCTCTTCATCCCGCAGTCGTACCTGACGAGGGAGGCCGAGCACGTCGAGGGCTTCGCGCCCGAGCTGGCGGTCGTCACGCACGGCGGCGGCAAAGAGCTGGAGGAGCCCGTCGTCGTCCGGCCGACCTCCGAGACGATCATCAACGAGTACTTCTCGAAGTGGGTGCAGAGCTACCGGGACCTGCCCCTCCTCATCAACCAGTGGGCGAATGTGGTGCGTTGGGAGATGCGGCCGCGCGTCTTCCTCCGGACGACCGAATTCCTCTGGCAGGAGGGCCACACCGCGCACGCCACGTACGAGGACGCCCGCGACTACGCCGCGCACATCCACCGCAACGTCTACGCCGACTTCATGGTCAATGTTCTCGGCATCGACGTCGTTCTCGGCCGCAAGACCGCCAGGGAGCGCTTCGCGGGCGCCATCAACACCCTCACCCTCGAAGGGATGATGGGCGACGGCAAGGCGCTGCAGATGGGTACGAGCCACGAACTCGGCCAGAACTTCGCCAAGGCCTTCAACACGCAGTACCTGTCCAAGGACAGCAAGCAGGAGCTGGTGTGGCAGACCTCGTGGGGCACCTCGACCCGCATGGTCGGCGGGCTGATCATGTCGCACGGCGACGACAACGGGCTGCGCGTCCCGCCGCGTCTCGCCTCCGTCCAGGTCGTCGTCATGGCCATCAAGGGTGACGAGGCGGTCGCCAAGGTCCGGGAGCTCGGCGACCGGCTGAGGGCGGCAGGCCTGCGTGTACAGGTCGACGACCGCACCGACACCCCTTTCGGGCGCCGCGCGGTGGACTGGGAGCTCAAGGGTGTGCCCGTGCGGATCGAGGTCGGCCCCCGCGACCTCGAGGCGGGCACCGCGATGCTGGCCCGCCGCATTCCCGGCGGCAAGACTCCCGTGCAGATCGAGGCACTGGCCGACCTGCTCCCCAAGGTCCTGGAGGAGGACCAGGCGCAACTGCTGCTCGAGTCGCGGGAGCGCCGCGAGTCCCGTACCAGCGACGTACGCACCATCGAGGAGGCCGCGGAGGCCGCCGTCGCGGGCGGCTGGGCACGCATCCCGTGGGCCGACCTCGGCCCGGAGGGTGAGGCGAAGCTCGCCGAGCAGGCGGTGTCCGTACGGTGTCTCGTCGCGGAGGACGGTTCGGTACCGGGGGCGGACGACGCCCCGGGTACTGTCGCCATCGTGGCGCGTGCCTACTGAGTCTGCTGTTCCGCCCCGGACGTAATGGGGGGAACCGACGCCTCGGTGTGCGGACTTTGTCTACGCGCCGGGGCGTACGCGCCGGTACGTACCGGCTTGTTGCGAGCTGCGCGACTCCTCCGCAGATCGGCGCACCCGCCCTCGTCGCGACGCATGAGCGGCAACTGACGGGTACGTGCAAATTATTTGGGATGGCCCGGAATCGGAACACCAGGGCACCTCGGCTCGTTGTCACGACGTGAGCACGACACCACCTGTTCTCGCCGCAGAGCTGGCAGGGGCGTGGGCCGATATTCAGCGGTACCACCCCGAGCTGCCGGACCTTGCCGCGCCCGAGTCCCTGATCGGAGAGTCCTCGTCCGCCTGCGGCGCCGAGCTCTCCTTCGAACGACTGCTGCACGAGGCAGTCCATGGCATCGCCGCCGCCCGGGGGGTCCGCGACACCTCGCGCGCCGGCCGCTACCACAACCGCAGATTCCTGGCGATCGCCGAGGAGATGGGGCTCGACCACTCCGAGGAGCCGCACCCGAGCAGCGGTTTCTCCCTGGTCACGCTCAATCCCGAGGCGAAGAAGCGCTACCGGCCCACCATGGACCGGCTGCAGAAGGCCCTCAAGGCGCACACCGCGGCGACGGCCGCCGACACCAAGCGCAGCTTCCGCGGACCGGCCGCCCGGCACGGGTCCTCCGGAGGCGGTGTCCGGGTGAAGGCGGTCTGCGACTGCGGACGCAATGTGCGGGTCGTCCCGTCCGTGCTCGCCCAGGCGCCGATCGTCTGCGGCGGATGCGGCAAGCCTTTCCGCATCCCGGAAGCCGTGGCTGTGGGCGCCGCGGGGTAGGGGCGCTGCGCAAGGGCGCTGCGTAAGGACGCGCCGCTGGTGTGTGGCACAATGGCTAGCTGTACTCGACAGCCGCACAGGAACCCTCTCGCCTCCGGCTGACGCGTCCATCGGGCACCCGAGTACCGCAACCCCACGTGGCATCTTGTTGTGCCCAACCACGTCAAGACCAGGAGACACCACTTCCGTGGCAGTCAAGATCAAGCTGAAGCGTCTGGGCAAGATCCGTTCGCCTCACTACCGCATCGTCGTCGCCGACTCCCGTACCCGCCGTGACGGCCGGGCCATCGAGGAGATCGGCCTGTACCACCCGGTGCAGAACCCGTCGCGCATCGAGGTCGACTCGGAGCGTGCGCAGTACTGGCTGAGTGTCGGCGCGCAGCCGACCGAGCCGGTTCTCGCAATCCTCAAGCTCACCGGTGACTGGCAGAAGCACAAGGGCCTGCCGGCCCCGGCGCCGCTGCTCGTCGCCGAGCCCAAGGCCGACAAGCGTGCCGCGTTCGACGCCTTCGCCAAGGGCCTCGAGGGCGACGAGCCGAAGGGTGAGGCGATCACCCCGAAGGCGAAGAAGGCCGACAAGAAGGCGGACGAGGCTGCGGACGCAGCCGAGTCCACCGAGTCGACCGAGGCCTGAGCATGCTCGAGGAGGCTCTCGAGCACCTCGTGAAGGGCATCGTCGACAACCCGGACGAAGTTCAGGTCGCCTCACGCGACCTGCGCCGCGGGCGTGTGCTCGAGGTCCGGGTCCACCCCGATGACCTCGGCAAGGTGATCGGCCGCAACGGCCGCACCGCACGCGCCCTGCGCACCGTCGTGGGAGCCATCGGCGGCCGTGGCATCCGCGTCGACCTCGTCGACGTGGATCAGGTCCGCTGAACAAAGTTGGACACCGGCTCGGGCCGGGGAGGGCCTGCGGGCCCGCCCCGGCCTTTGTCGTCCCTAACCATCAGTCGCCCGAAACCATCCGTTGAGTAACCACGATGGAGATCAACCGCCTCCGCGAGAGCGGCGGCGGTTCAGCCGCAAAGAGGGGTCAGAGTGCAGTTGGTAGTCGCGCGGATCGGCCGCGCCCACGGAATCAAGGGTGAGGTCACCGTCGAGGTGCGTACGGACGAGCCGGAGCTGCGGCTCGGTCCCGGTGCGGTGCTCGCCACCGACCCCGCCTCCGTGGGACCGCTGACCATCGAGGCCGGCCGGGTGCACAGCGGCCGGCTGCTGCTGCGCTTCGAGGGCGTCAAGGACCGTACGGCTGCCGAGGCCCTGCGGAATACGCTGCTGATCGCCGACGTCGACCCGCAGGAGATGCCGGAGGACCCCGAGGAGTACTACGACCACCAGCTGATGGACCTGGACGTCGTGCTCGCGGACGGCACAGAGGTCGGCCGCATCACCGAGATCTCGCATCTGCCGTCCCAGGACCTCTTCATCGTGGAGCGGCCCGACGGCAGCGAGGTGATGATCCCCTTCGTGGAGGAGATCGTGACCGGGATCGATCTGGAGGCCCAGCGGGCGGTCATCGACCCGCCGCCCGGGCTGATCGACGACCGCGCGGTGATCGACTCGAGCCGGGACGAAGACTGATGCGGCTCGACGTCGTCACGATCTTCCCCGAGTACCTGGAACCCCTGAAGGTCTCCCTGGTCGGTAAGGCCCGCGCCCGTGGCCGTCTCGACGTACACGTTCACGACCTGCGGGAATGGACGTACGACCGGCACAACACGGTCGACGACACCCCCTACGGTGGCGGCCCTGGCATGGTCATGAAGACGGAGCCCTGGGGAGAGGCGCTCGACGACGCTCTGGCCTCCGGTTACGAGGCGGGTGCGCACGGCCCGGTCCTCGTGGTGCCCACGCCCAGCGGCCGCCCGTTCACGCAGGAACTCGCGGTCGAACTGTCCGAGCGCCCCTGGCTGGTCTTCACCCCCGCCCGGTACGAGGGCATCGACCGGCGCGTGGTCGAGGAGTACGCGACCAGGATGCCCGTGTACGAGGTGTCCATCGGGGACTATGTGCTGGCCGGCGGGGAAGCCGCGGTCCTGGTGATCACGGAGGCTGTGGCGCGGCTGCTGCCGGGAGTCCTCGGTAACGCCGAATCGCACCGGGACGACTCCTTCGCGCCCGGCGAGATGGCCAACCTGCTGGAGGGCCCGGTCTACACGAAGCCGCCGGAGTGGCGCGGACGCACGATTCCCGATGTGCTGCTCAGCGGCCATCACGGGAAGATCGCCCGCTGGCGCCGGGACGAGGCCTTCCGGCGTACCGCACTCAACAGGCCGGATCTGATCGAGCGTTGCGAGGCGTCCGCCTTCGACAAGAAGGACCGGGAGATGCTGAGCATCCTCGGATGGCGGCCCGGTCCCGACGGTCGATTTTGGCGCAGGCCGGAGGCCGTGGAAGAATAGGCCGCTGCTGTACGTCCGGCGTGCGCCCCTGCCACAGGGGGAAAGACGCCCGCCCGGCGAAGCGGCACCCGACTCTCATTACGATCTCCCGCCCGATGACCTGTGGCATCGTGCGAAGAAAGCAGACGAAAACATGTCTCACCTGCTCGACGACGTCAACGCCGCCTCGCTGCGCAGCGACCTTCCGCCCTTCCGCGCCGGTGACACCGTCAACGTTCACGTCCGCGTGATCGAGGGCAACCGCTCCCGTATCCAGCAGTTCAAGGGCGTCGTCATCCGCCGCCAGGGCTCGGGCATCAGCGAGACCTTCACGGTCCGCAAGGTCTCCTTCAGCGTCGGCGTCGAGCGCACCTTCCCCGTGCACAGCCCGATCTTCGAGAAGATCGAGCTCGTCACCCGCGGTGACGTCCGCCGCGCGAAGCTGTACTACCTCCGTGAGCTGCGCGGCAAGGCCGCGAAGATCAAGGAGAAGCGCGACAACTGAGCTTGCGCCCGGGTCCACCGGGCGGGCCGGATAGGCTCAGGCCCCGATGGACACCGAAGCTGAACTCACAGAGCGCGACCACTCTTCCGACCCCGACGAGGGGACGGCCGAGGGGTCGCGCTCTGCGCGTTCGTCGTGGCGCGGGGCCGCATTCGCCGCGGGCCTGGGCACAGTGCTGCTCCTGCTGCTGAGTACTTTTGTCGTACAGCCCTTCCTGATCCCCAGCCGCTCGATGGAGCCCTCCCTTCAGGTCGGGGACCGGGTGCTCGTCAACAAGCTGGCGTACCGTTTCGGTGCCGAGCCGCAGCGCGGGGATGTCGTCGTGTTCGACGGCACCGGGTCCTTCGTACAGGGGGAGCCGACCGACGCCGACTTCGTCAAGCGTGTGGTCGGCGTGGGCGGTGACCGGGTGGTCTGCTGCGACAAGCAGGGGAGGGTCCACGTGAACGGAGTGGCGGTAGACGAGGCGTACCTGTTCCCGGGAGACGCCCCGTCACAGGTGCCGTTCGACATCGTGGTGCCTCTGGAGACCCTGTGGGTCCTGGGCGACCACCGCTCGCAGTCTCGCGACTCGCGGGACCACCTCGGGGAGCCGGGCGGCGGCATGGTTCCGGTCGACCAGGTGATCGGACGCGCCGACTGGATCGGCTGGCCGCTCAGCCGGTGGACGTCGCTGGACAGACCCGGCGCGTTCAGCGGCGTACGACCACTCGGCGGAGCCCATGGGTAACCGAGGTCGGCCGCGCGCGCACCACCGGGCGGACACCCGGCTGCCCACGGGCAGCCGGCCGACGACGGGACCGGTCCTGCCCGGGCGGGCGGACCGGCGCAAGCTCGCACGCAGGGTCAAGCGGCGGCGGCGCAGGTCGGCCGTGAAAGAGATCCCGATCCTGATAACCGTGGCTCTGCTGATAGCCCTGGTCCTCAAGACGTTTCTTGTGCAGGCGTTCGTAATCCCCTCGGGCTCGATGGAGCAGACGATCCGGATCGGCGACCGGGTGCTGGTGGACAAGCTGACGCCGTGGTTCGGCTCGCAACCGCAGCGCGGGGACGTCGTCGTGTTCAAGGACCCCGGCGGCTGGCTCGAGCAGGAGCAGTCGGCCAGGAAGGACGACCCGGTGGTCGTCAAGCAGGTCAAGCAGGGCCTCACCTTCATCGGACTGCTGCCGTCGGAGGACGAGCAGGACCTGATCAAGCGCGTCGTCGCGGTCGGCGGGGACAGCGTGAAGTGCTGCGACAAGGACGGCCGGGTCAGCGTCAACGGCCTTCCGCTCACTGAGCCGTACGTAAACCGCGGAAACGCTCCTTCGGAAATCAAGTTCGATGTGAAGGTCCCGGCCGGGCGCCTCTTCGTCATGGGCGATCACCGCTCCAACTCCGCCGACTCCCGCTTCCACCTCGACGAGGGGTTTCAGGGCACGGTCTCGGAGGAGGAGGTCGTCGGGAGAGCCGTCGTCATCGCCTGGCCTGTCGGCAACTGGCGAAAGCTGGAGGAGCGTCAGACGTACGCGTCGGTGCCCGACGGGCGTAACGGCGTGACCGCGGCGCCCGGCCCGTCGAATAGTGTGTCTACTCAGGATCTGAACGGAATGATCCGGCTCCCGAGCCCTGCGGAACTCCCGCTCGTTATGGGAGTGGTGGGCCTGCGCCGTCTTCGGTGCAGGCGGTGGAACGGAGTGAGGAGTGGATGTGGGGGATTTGGCGGTCGGCGCACGATCCGGACACGGCGAACCCGAGGAGCGGCCCGATCAGCACGCCGAGTCACCCGTGAGTGCGACGGACGGCGCGGGCGACCCGGACGGAACCGACGGGAGTGACGGAGCCGTGAAGAAGCAGCGGTCGTTCTGGAAGGAGCTGCCCCTGCTCATCGGTATCGCCCTGCTGCTGGCGCTGCTGATCAAGACTTTCCTGGTGCAGGCGTTCTCGATCCCCTCCGACTCGATGCAGAACACACTGCAGCAGGGTGACCGGGTACTGGTCGACAAACTCACCCCGTGGTTCGGCGCCGAGCCGGAGCGGGGCGAGGTCGTTGTGTTCCACGACCCGGGCGGCTGGCTGGACGGTGAACCGACCCCCGAGCCGAACCCGGTGCAGAAGTTTCTGAGCTTCATCGGCCTGATGCCGTCGGCCGAGGAGAAGGACTTGATCAAGCGGACCATCGCGGTCGGCGGAGACACCGTCGAGTGCAAGAAGGGCGGTCCGGTCAAGGTCAACG
The DNA here is from genome assembly GCF_040682335.1 of Streptomyces sp. NPDC051219. Classification (NCBI taxonomy): domain Bacteria; kingdom Bacillati; phylum Actinomycetota; class Actinomycetes; order Kitasatosporales; family Streptomycetaceae; genus Streptomyces; species Streptomyces sp. NPDC051219. Next base: position 101,545 of record NZ_JBFBAS010000017.1, on the reverse strand, counting down.
GCAAGGCGCTCAACGAGCCGTACATCTTCCCCGGCGACACCCCGTGCGACGACAGCCCGTTCGGCCCGCTCAAGGTGCCCGACGGCAAGATCTGGGTGATGGGTGACCACCGGCAGAACTCGCTGGACTCCCGCTACCACATGCAGGACGCCAACGAGGGCTTCGTACCGGTCGACAAGGTCGTCGGACGCGCCGTCGTGGTGGCCTGGCCGGTCAGCCGCTGGGCGACGCTGCCGATCCCGGACACCTTCGACCAGCCGGGGCTCAGTGCCGCGGTGTCGATGGCACCCGCGGGCGCGCTGAGCGTGGCCGGAGCGGTGCCGTTGGTGATGTGGCGCAAGCGGAGGCTGACCGGGGGACGTACCGCCGGGTAGGGTGCCGACTCAGATCAGCGATTGTCGACTCCGGATGTGGGGGCGCTGGGATGAGCGGAACAGGACGTACGGGCGACGGCCACGGCCGCCTCGGCAGTGTGCTGTCGGGGCTGGCCGTGGCCGTCGGCTGTGTGCTCTTCCTGGGCGGGTTCGTCTGGGGCGCGCTCGTGTACCAGCCGTACACCGTGCCCAGTGATTCCATGACGCCGACCGTGAACGCCGGTGACCGGGTGCTCGCGGAGCGGATAGACGGCAGCGAGGTGAAACGCGGCGACGTCGTGATCTTCACCGATTCGGTGTGGAGTGACATGCCGATGGTGAAGCGTGTGGTCGGGATCGGCGGCGACACCGTCGCCTGTTGCGGCGCGGACGGCAAGCTGACCCTCAACGGCAAGGTGCTTGACGAACCGTATCTGCAGGACCAGGTCAGGGCCTCGACAACCGCGTTCGAGGCCAAGGTCCCCGAGGGCCAGCTGTTCCTGCTGGGCGACGAGCGCAGCGGCTCACTCGACTCCCGAGTGCACCTTCAGGAGGCGGGGCAGGGCGCCGTACCGCGCAGCGCGGTGAGCGCCCGGGTGGATGCCACGGCGTGGCCGCTCGGCGGGACGATCGAGCGGCCGCAGGCCTTCGCCGAGCTGCCCGGCGGCATCTCGCAGCCCGGTCCCGCGCGGCTGGTGATGATCTCGATCGTGGCCGGCGCGGTCCTGATTTTCGGCGGGGCCGCCTACGGGCCGCTGGCGAAGCGGGCGGAGCGCAGGCGGCAGGAGCGGGCCGGTGCCCGCTGAACAGGCCGGCGAGCCTGCCCGTGAGCTGCGGAAGGTGGCGCGGGTCGTCCTGCTGGACCCGGCGGACCGCATTCTGCTGCTGCACGGCTACGAGCCCGGAGACCCGTCGGACAGCTGGTGGTTCACCCCCGGCGGCGGGCTGGAGGCCGGCGAGAGCCGGGAGCAGGCCGCGCTGCGCGAGGTGGCGGAGGAAACGGGGATCACGGAGGTCGAGCTCGGGCCCGTGCTGTGGCGCCGGGTCTGCTCGTTTCCCTTTGACGGGCGGCGCTGGGACCAGGACGAGTGGTACTTCCTGGCACGGACCACGCAGACGCTGACCGCGGCGGACTTCGCTGCCGGGCACACGGAGCTGGAGCTGCGCAGCCTCAAGGGCCTCAGGTGGTGGACCTCCGCTGAACTGTCCGCCGCCCATGAGACGGTGTACCCGACCAGACTCGCCGAGCTGCTGCGTAGGTTGCTCGACGAGGGTCCTCCGGGTGAGCCGGTGGTCCTGGGCCCCGAAATCGTTTAGGGGCGTACGGGGCTGGCGCACAATAGGGGGACGCACGGCTGAAGGGGAACATGCCATGAGCGCCGAGGACCTCGAGAAGTACGAGACCGAGATGGAGCTGAAGCTCTACCGGGAGTACCGCGATGTCGTCGGGCTGTTCAAATACGTGATCGAGACCGAGCGGCGTTTCTACCTCACGAACGACTACGAGATGCAGGTGCACTCGGTCCAGGGTGAGGTGTTCTTCGAAGTCTCGATGGCCGACGCGTGGGTCTGGGACATGTACCGGCCGGCCAGGTTCGTCAAGCAGGTGAGGGTGCTGACGTTCAAGGACGTGAATATCGAGGAGCTCAACAAGAGCGATCTCGAACTTCCGAGTGGCTGAGTTTTCCACAACGGGCGAGTTGTCCACCAAGATCCACTAGCGGGCGGCGGTTGCGCCAGAGTCGGTGCCGGAGGTGGTGCCGACATGAACGCTCAGCAAGCCCGACGCGCACTCGGACAGTACGGCGAGGACCTGGCCGCGCGTCGCCTGGCAGAGGCCGGGATGACGGTGATCCAGCGCAATTGGCGCTGCCGGGCCGGGGAGATCGACATCGTGGCCCGGGACGGTGACGCCCTGGTCGTCTGCGAGGTCAAGACCCGCAGAGCGGGGGCGTTCGAACACCCGATGGCGGGCGTCACGCCGGTGAAGGCGGCCCGGCTGAGACGGCTGGCCGAGCGCTGGCTGCAGGACCACGGGGGCCCGCCGCAGGGCGGGGTCCGCATCGACCTCGTGGGAGTGCTGCTGCCGCGGCGCGGAGCACCGGTGGTCGAGCACGCCCGGGGGGTGGCCTGATGGGGTTCGCCCGTGCGTGCTCGGTGGCGCTGGTGGGCGTCGAGGGCGTGGTGGTCGAGGTGCAGGCCGATCTGGAGCCCGGGGTCGCGGCCTTCACGCTGGTGGGGCTGCCGGACAAGAGCCTGGTCGAGAGCCGGGACCGGGTCAGGGCGGCCGTGGTGAACTTCGGCGCCGAGTGGCCGCAGAAAAAGCTCACCGTGGGGCTCAGCCCCGCTTCGGTACCCAAGAGCGGATCAGGTTTTGATCTCGCGGTGGCCTGCGCGGTCCTCGGTGCGGCGGAGAAGATCGACCCGAAGGAGATCGCCGACCTGGTCATGATCGGCGAGTTGGGCCTCGACGGCCGGGTCCGACCTGTGCGCGGGATCCTCCCCGCTGTGCTCGCCGCGGCAGACGCCGGATACCGGCACGTGGTCGTGCCGGAGAAGACCGCGGCGGAGGCCTCCCTGGTGCCCGGTGTCTCGGTGCTCGGCGTCCGCAGCCTGCGGCAGCTCATCGCGGTGCTTACGGGCTCCACTGTGCCGGAGGAGACGGCGGCCGCGGAGGAGGGCCGGCCGGACGCCATGCTCGCCGGGCTCATGGTGCCGGGGGCCGGTATCGGTACGGGACTGGCCGGGCCGCCGGGAGAGGGCGACGGGCACCGGCCGGACCTTGCCGACGTCGCCGGGCAGCGGGCAGCGCGCCAGGCGCTGGAAGTCGCCGCGGCAGGCGGGCACCACCTGTTCCTCTCGGGTCCCCCCGGGGCTGGCAAGACGATGCTCGCCGAGCGGCTGCCCGCCATCCTGCCGCCTCTCACCAAGCAGGAGTCCCTGGAGGTCACGGCGGTCCACTCGGTGGCGGGAATCCTTCCGCCGGGTGAGCCACTGGTCAGTGCTCCGCCCTACTGCGCCCCGCACCACTCCGCCACCATGCAGTCGCTCGTGGGCGGGGGGAACGGGTTGCCCCGGCCGGGAGCCGTTTCGCTGGCCCACCGCGGGATCCTCTTCCTCGACGAAGCGCCGGAGTTCAGCGGCCGGGCCCTGGACGCGCTGCGCCAGCCGCTCGAGTCGGGGCATGTCGTGGTGGCACGCAGCGCCGGAGTCGTACGGCTGCCCGCCTGTTTCCTCATGGTGCTGGCGGCGAACCCCTGCCCCTGCGGCCGCCACACGCTGCACGGCTCCGGATGCGAGTGCCCGGTGTCCGTGATCCGCCGCTACCAGTCGCGGCTGTCCGGTCCGCTGCTCGACCGGGTGGATCTGCGGGTCGAAGTGGAGCCCGTCAACCGCTCGGACCTCATGGGCCGGGGCGGGCGTGGTGAGTCCACCGCCGAAGTGGCGGCGCGGGTGCGGGAGGCGAGAGCGAGGGCCGCCATGCGGCTGGCGGACACTCCGTGGACCACGAACAGCGAGGTCCCGGGGCACGAGTTGCGCACCCGCTGGCAGACCGCTCCCGGAGCTCTGATGGCGGCTGAGCGGGACCTCGAGCGCGGACTGCTCACCGCCCGCGGTCTGGACCGGGTGCTGCGGGTCGCCTGGACCGTGGCGGACCTCGCCGGGAAGGCGCGGCCCGACACGCATGATGTCGCCGCGGCACTGGAACTGCGGACCGGGATCGCCCGCGGGGTGCCGCTCCCGGCGGGAGGAGGCGTATGACCCCGGAAGTCGCCACAGCTGCGCACCGCACCCAAGACGGTGGCGTGGGCGGGGGCATGGCCGAGGCGGAGCGCTTGGCGAGGGCCGCGCTCACGCGCGTGCTGGAGCCCGGCGACGAGCACGGGGGGCGCTGGCTGAGGAAAATCGGCCCCGTGGAACTCATGCGCCGGCTGACCTCCCCGGACGGAGAGTCGGAAGCGCCGGCCGGGGTCGGGGAGCGGCGGTTCGGCGGATATCGGATACGGGCGGCCGCGGCCGTCCCCGAGCGCGACCTGGACGCGGTGGAGGCCGTCGGGGGCCGCTTCATCTGTCCGGGCGACCTGGAATGGCCGGGGCAGCTCGACGACCTGGGTGATGCCCGGCCCGTCGGGCTGTGGCTGCGGGGGCGGCCCAGCCTGCGGACATGGGCCCTGCGCTCCGTGGCCGTCGTGGGGGCCAGAGCCTGCACGCCGTACGGGGCGCACATGGCGGCGGCGCTCGGCACCGGGCTCGCCGAGCGGGGTTGGGTGGTGGTGTCGGGGGCGGCCTTCGGAGTCGACGGCGCGGCGCACCGGGGGGTGCTGGCGGCGGACGGGGCGACTGTCGCCGTGCTGGCCTGCGGCGTGGACGTCGGCTACCCGCGCGGGCATGCCGAGTTGATCGGCCGGATCGCGGAACAGGGTCTGGTCATCGGCGAGTTGCCGCCGGGCGCCCACCCCACGCCCAGCCGGTTCATCCTCCGCAACCGCGTGATCGCCGCGCTGACGAGGGGCACGGTCGTCGTCGAGGCCGAGTACCGCAGCGGTTCGCTCGTCACTGCGCGCAGTGCGCAGAAGCTGGGCCGCTTCACCATGGGCGTGCCCGGGCCCGCCACCAGCGGACTCTCGGCAGGGGTGCATGAACTCCTCCGTGGCGAGGGGGTTCTCGTCACCGATGCCGCCGAGGTGATCGAACTAGTGGGTGACATGGGCGAGCTCGCCCCCGCCCGCCGAGGACCCGTGCTGGCCCGGGACCTGCTGGATCCCGTCGCCGCTCGGGTACTCGAGGCGATGCCGTGCCGACGGCCGGTCGGGGTCCGCGAAGCGGCGCTGGGCGCCGGTACGACCACCGACGAAACCATCGGCAGACTGTACGAACTTCACTCCCTGGGGTTCGTCGAACGGCACGGCGACAGCTGGCAGTTGACTGCCCCTGCCGCACAGGCCCCGATCGTGTGGCGAGGCGGTCCTTGACCTGGGGCGATCCGGTGAAAGGGTGATCCCGATGAGATGTCCGGTCATTTCGGTGCCACCCTCCGGGCCTGCGCACATGGCTGCGGCCGTCCTGCGCGGGTCCGGTCCGCGTACGGCATCCGCGCTGTACGATCCCATACCCTTCGCGCACTGCAACTCTTCAGTCACGCTACGCTCACGAGGATTCGACCCCAGAAACAAGTCCCCACTCGGATCACAGCAGAACGGCTCAAGGCAACGCATGCCCCAGCACACCTCCGGGTCTGACCGCGCCGCAGTGCCCCCCGCTGCTCGCGGCAGCGTGCGGCCCCCCGCGCCCTCGTCGCTCGACGAGCTGTGGCGGTCGTACAAGACATCGGGCGACGAGCGGCTGCGGGAGCAGCTGATCCTGCACTACTCGCCGTTGGTGAAATACGTCGCGGGCCGAGTGAGTGTCGGGCTGCCGGCCAACGTCGAGCAGGCGGACTTCGTATCTTCCGGCGTGTTCGGACTCATCGACGCCATCGAGAAGTTCGACATCGAGCGGTCCATCAAATTCGAGACATACGCGATCACCCGGATCCGGGGCGCGATGATCGACGAACTGCGGGCCCTGGACTGGATTCCTCGCTCCGTGCGGCAGAAGGCGCGGGCCGTCGAGCGGGCGTACGCCACGCTGGAGGCGCAGCTGCGGCGCACGCCCACCGAGAGCGAAGTCGCGGACGAGATGGGCATCGCGCTCGAAGAACTGCACGCGGTTTTCAGCCAGTTGTCGCTGGCGAACGTCGTGGCGCTGGAAGAGCTGCTGCACGTCGGCGGAGAGGGCGGCGACCGGCTCAGCCTCATGGACACGCTCGAGGACACCGCGGCCGACGATCCGGTGGAGGTCGCGGAGGACCGAGAGCTGCGGCGGCTGCTCGCACGGGCCATCAACACGCTCCCCGAGCGCGAAAAGACCGTGGTCACCCTCTACTACTACGAGGGCCTCACGCTCGCCGAGATCGGCAACGTACTCGGCGTCACCGAAAGCAGGGTCAGCCAGATCCACACGAAGTCGGTGCTGCAGCTGCGGGCGAAGCTGGCCGACGTCGGACGCTGAATCGTCCCTGCCGCATCGTCCTGGGGGCGGTGCTTCCGTAAAGTGGACCCGTGCCCAGGATTCGAGCGGCCTCCGTGGCCGAGCACAGGACGATGCAGCGCGGCGCCCTGCTGGATGCCGCGCGTTCCCTGCTGTCCGAAGGCGGAACGGACGCACTGACCTTCCCCGCCCTCGCCGAGCGCACCGGACTTGCCCGGTCCTCCGTCTATGAGTACTTCCGATCGCGCGCGGCCGTCGTCGAGGAGCTGTGCGCGGTCGACTTTCCCGTCTGGGCGGCCGAGGTCGAGGCCGCGATGGAGGCGGCCGAGTCGCCCGAGGGCAAGATCGAGGCGTATGTGCGGCAGCAGCTGGCGCTTGTCGGTGATCGCCGGCACCGGGCGGTTGTCGCCATCTCGGCGAGCGAGTTGGACGCGGGCGCGCGGGAGAAGATCCGCGCGGCGCACGGCGGGCTCGTCACGATGATCGGCGAGGCGCTGCGTGCCCTCGGGCACGAGCAGCCGCGGCTCGCGGCGATGCTGCTCCAGGGTGTCGTGGACGCCGCGGTCCGCCGGATCGAGCTCGGCGCGGCGGAGGACCCCATCCAGATCACGGACGCGGCCGTGGCGATGGCACTGCGGGGCGTCCGGGGCTGACCCCGCTTCCCAGCCAGGGGCTGCCGCCCAGCCCCTGGCTGGGCGGCAGCCCCGCTTCGCGGGCAGCCCCGGCCCTGCGGGGGTTCCCCTTATCGGCCGCCGCTTCCCTCACCTGCTCGCACTCCCCAGTCGTCCGCTCGGTGCTCCCCGACGCCGCCTACTCCGCCGGACCCTTGCCGGCCACTGGCCGACGGACCGCCGCGCCGGCCCCCCTGCCCCGCACTGCCGGACTGCCGGACTGCCGGACCGCCGGACTGTCGGACCTCTGTCCCTTGCCCCTGCCCGCCGGACCTTCGCCCCTGGCCGTCGGGACCTGCCCCTGCCCCGGCGCGGACCCCTGTCCCGGGTCGCCGGTTCCCCGACTCCGAACGGCTCCGGTACCTCGAACACCGGCAGCAGGCGGGACGGGCCGCGGCGTAGGAGTGACAGCGGGTTGACGTACTCGTCGGCGCGGCGCAGACCCCAGTGCAGGCAGCCCGACGGGCAGTGGAAGGGGCCGTCCGCCAGCACTGCCACCACCTGGCCGGCCGCGACCTCCTCGCCTTCGGCCACCAGGGGGCGCACCGGTTCGTACGTCGTGCGCAGCGGCGGGTCGCCCGTACCCGTCAGGGCGATGGACAGTACGCCGCGGCCCGCCACCCGGCCCGCGTAGGAGACGAGACCCGCCCTGACGGCCCGTACCGCCGTGCCCGGCACGGCCGCCAGGTCCACCCCGCGGTGGCCCGCGGCGTACGGCGACGACGGCGGCTCCCAGCCACGCAGGAGCACCAGTGGCACCGGTGGCACCGGTGCCACTGCCGGCGCTGGTGTCACTGGTCCGACGGGTGCCACCGGCATGCTCGGGGGACTCGTCGCGGAAACCGCGGGGCCGCCGAGCACGAGCAGGAGGAGACCTACGATCGACAGGGTGTGCATGCCGTCCAGACTGGCCGGGGACCCGGGCCCATGTGGATCTTGGTCGGTATCTGTGGGCAACCGGGTCGTTGTGGACAGGCTCGTCACCCGGCACTGTCCGGGTCCCGTACACTTCTTGTGGCGATCCGGGTCACCGGGTCGACTTCGCACGCCCCGCCACCAGCCCCTTATCGGCCGGTGGCCGCGCTCCTCGGTCCCTTGTGGCACGGCGCGTCGGGGCGTCAGGCGCGACCGTCGTCCGGCGGACGCGATAACCGAGCACCTCAAGGAGTACGGCCATGGCCGTCGTCACGATGCGGGAGCTGCTGGAAAGCGGCGTCCACTTCGGTCACCAGACCCGCCGTTGGAACCCGAAGATGAAGCGCTTCATCTTCACCGAGCGCAACGGCATCTACATCATCGACCTGCTCCAGTCGCTGTCGTACATCGACCGCGCCTACGAGTTCGTCAAGGAGACCGTCGCGCACGGCGGCTCCATCATGTTCGTCGGTACCAAGAAGCAGGCCCAGGAGGCCATCGCCGAGCAGGCGACGCGCGTCGGTATGCCGTACGTCAACCAGCGCTGGCTCGGCGGCATGCTCACCAACTTCTCCACCGTCTACAAGCGCCTTCAGCGTCTGAAGGAGCTTGAGGCGATCGACTTCGAGGACGTGGCCGCCTCCGGCCTCACCAAGAAGGAGCTCCTGGTTCTCTCCCGCGAGAAGGCCAAGCTGGAGAAGACCCTCGGCGGTATCCGCGAGATGTCCAAGGTGCCCAGCGCCGTCTGGATCGTGGACACCAAGAAGGAGCACATCGCCGTCGGTGAGGCGCGCAAGCTCAAGATTCCGGTTGTCGCGATCCTCGACACCAACTGTGACCCCGACGAGGTCGACTACAAGATCCCGGGCAACGACGACGCGATCCGCTCCGTCACCCTGCTCACCCGCGTGATCGCCGACGCCGTCGCCGAGGGCCTCATCGCCCGTTCCGGCGTCGCCACCGGCGACTCCAAGCCGGGCGAGAAGGCCGCCGGCGAGCCGCTCGCCGAGTGGGAGCGCGACCTGCTCGAGGGCGACAAGAAGGCTGACGAGCAGGCTGCCGAGGCTCCGGCCGAGGACGCTGCCGAGAAGCCCGCCGAGGCCCCCGCCGAGGCCCCGGCCGAGGCTGCCGCCGAGGCCCCCGCTGCCGAGGCTCCGGCCGCGGACGCCCAGCAGGCCTGACCCACCGCGAGCGTCCGGGGAGTCTTCTCCGGACGACCTCAGCACGGCTGACGACGGCGGGGGACGGTGCCACGAGCGCCGCCCCCGCCGTCCACCCGTAGATCTACGACTTCTGAGAGAGATTCACAGATCATGGCGAACTACACCGCCGCTGACGTCAAGAAGCTCCGTGAGCTCACCGGCGCCGGCATGATGGACTGCAAGAAGGCGCTCGACGAGGCCGACGGCAACGTCGACAAGGCTGTCGAGGCTCTGCGCATCAAGGGGCAGAAGGGCGTCGCCAAGCGCGAAGGCCGTTCTGCCGAGAACGGCGCGGTCGTCTCCCTCATCTCCGAGGACAAGACCTCCGGCGTCCTGCTCGAGCTGAAGTGCGAGACGGACTTCGTCGCCAAGGGCGAGAAGTTCCAGTCCGTGGCCAACTCGCTCGCGGAGCACGTCGCCGCAACGTCCCCGGCAGACCTGGAGACGCTGCTCGCCTCTGAGATCGAGCCCGGCAAGACCGTCCAGGCATACGTCGACGAGGCCAACGCCAACCTCGGCGAGAAGATCGTCCTGGACCGCTTCGCGCAGTTCGACGGTGGCTACGTCGCCGCGTACATGCACCGCACCATGCCCGACCTGCCCCCGCAGATCGGTGTTCTCGTCGAGCTCGACAAGGACAACGCCGAGGTCGCGAAGGACGTCGCGCAGCACATCGCCGCGTTCACCCCGAAGTACCTCTCCCGTGACGAGGTTCCCGCCGAGGTCGTCGAGGCCGAGCGCCGCGTCGCCGAGGCCACCTCGCGCGAGGAGGGCAAGCCCGAGGCCGCCCTGCCGAAGATCATCGAAGGCCGGGTCAACGGCTTCTTCAAGGACGTCGTCCTGCTGGAGCAGGCGTTCGCCAAGGACAACAAGAAGTCGGTCCAGAAGGTCCTGGACGAGGCCGGTGTCTCCCTGAAGCGCTTCACGCGCATCAAGGTCGGCATCTGAGTCCGTACGCGATCGACCGAGGACCCCGATAGGGTCTGATGCAGTCGCCTCGCACGCGCAGGACGACCGCAGATCTGACGAGGAGGCCATTGCCGCACAGGGACGCAAGACCCACCGGCAATGGCCTTCTTCGTATGTGCACGAGGAGATCTCCATGAATCAGGGCGCGGACCCCCACAAGGCTTCCGACTACAAGAGCGACCACACGAAGGCCCGTCGCTTCATGCTGAAGCTGTCGGGTGAGGCCTTCTCCGGCGGCGGAGGCCTCGGCGTCGACCCCGACGTCGTCCACGCCATCGCCCGCGAGATCGCCGCCGTTGTCCGGGACGGCGCGGAGATCGCGGTCGTCATCGGCGGCGGCAACTTCTTCCGCGGCGCAGAGCTGCAACTGCGCGGCATGGACCGGGCGCGCTCCGACTACATGGGCATGCTCGGTACGGTCATGAACTGCCTTGCCCTCCAGGACTTCCTGGAGAAGGAGGGCATCGACTCCCGCGTCCAGACCGCCATCACCATGGGCCAGGTCGCGGAGCCGTACATCCCGCTGCGCGCCGTGCGGCACCTGGAGAAGGGCCGCGTCGTCATCTTCGGCGCCGGTATGGGCATGCCGTACTTCTCCACCGACACCACCGCCGCTCAGCGTGCGCTGGAGATCGACGCCGAGGCGCTCCTCATGGGGAAGAACGGCGTGGACGGGGTCTACGACTCCGACCCCAAGGCGAATCCCGACGCGGTGAAGTTCGACGCGCTGGAGTACGGCGAGGTGATCGCCCGCGACCTCAAGGTCGCCGACGCCACCGCCATCACCCTCTGTCGCGACAACAAGCTGCCGATCCTCGTGTTCGAGCTGCTGACCGAGGGCAATATCGCGCGGGCCGTCAAGGGTGAGAAGATCGGCACTCTCGTGAACGACCAGGGCACCCGGGCCTGATCCGGGACCGTCCCCACGGGGATGGACAATGTCCTGCCGGTGGGACACCGTGCAGGAGAGACGCGACCCCACGTTCACCGGGCCTGAGCACTGACGGACCCATACAAGACATGCAGGAGCTAGTGGTGATCGAAGAAATCCTCCTCGAGGCCGAGGAGAAAATGGAGAAGGCCGTCGTGGTCGCCAAGGAGGACTTCGCCGCGATCCGCACCGGTCGTGCGCACCCGGCGATGTTCAACAAGATCGTGGCGGACTACTACGGTGCGCTGACGCCCATCAACCAGCTCGCCTCCTTCGCAGTCCCCGAGCCGCGGATGGCCGTGGTGACCCCCTTCGACGCGAGCGCGCTGCGCAATATCGAGCAGGCGATCCGCGACTCCGACCTAGGCGTCAACCCGAGCAACGACGGTCGCATCATCCGGGTCAACTTTCCGGAGCTGACCGAGGAGCGCCGCCGCGACTACATCAAGGTCGCGAAGAGCAAGGCCGAGGACTCGAAGATTTCGATCCGCTCCGTCCGCCGCAAGGCGAAGGAAGCCCTCGACAAGCTCGTCAAGGACAAGGAGTCCGGCGAGGACGAGGTCCGCCGCGCGGAGAAGGAGCTCGACGACACCACCGCGAAGTACGTCACGCAGGTGGACGAGCTGCTCAAGCACAAGGAAGCCGAGCTGCTCGAGGTCTGATGAACGACTCTTCCTGGGGGGCCCCGCCGAGCGCCGGTTACGCGGGCGGCCGGCTGCCGTCCGACCAGGGGCCTGTCCCGGCGGGTCCCGCATACGATGCGCATAACGCCCAGCAGACTCGGCCCATGCCCATCGTGCCCGACGCAGGCAGAGACTTCGACGACCACGACGAACGCGACCGGGGGTCCGCTCAGCTGGGCGGTCCCCTGTTCCGTGAAGAGATGCCGCAGGAGCCCATGCCCAGCCCCACGCCGGCCCCGCAGCCACCCCCGAAGAAGCGTGCGGGCCGTGATCTGCGAGCCGCGATAGGGGTGGGGGTCGGCCTCGGTGCGGTGATCGTCGCATCACTCTTCATCGTGAAGGCCGTCTTCGTCGGCGTGATAGCGGTAGCGGTGGTCGTCGGGCTCTGGGAGCTGACGTCCCGGCTGGACGAGAAGAGGGGCATCAAGGCCCCGCTCGTGCCGCTGGCCGTCGGCGGTGCGGCGATGGTCGTGGCCGGCTATGCGCGTGGGCCCGAGGGGGCCTGGGTCGCCATGGCCCTCACGGCACTGGCGGTGCTGGTCTGGCGAATGACCGAGCCGCCGGAGGGCTACCTGAAGGACGTCACGGCAGGCGTCTTCGCGGCGTTCTACGTGCCCTTCCTGGCCACCTTCGTCGCCATGATGCTGGCGGCCGAGGACGGGTCGTGGCGGGTGCTCACGTTCCTGGTCCTGACGGTGGTCAGCGACACCGGGGCGTACGCCGTCGGGTGGCGCTTCGGTACCCACAAGCTGGCACCCCGGATCAGTCCGGGGAAGACGCGTGAAGGGCTGTTCGGGGCGGTGGCCTTCGCGATGGGGGCCGGCGCGCTCTGCATGGAGTTCGCGATCGACGGAGGCACCTGGTGGCAGGGGCTGCTGCTCGGCTTCGCCGTGGCCGTCAGCGCCACGCTCGGCGACCTGGGCGAGTCGATGATCAAGCGCGACCTGGGCATCAAGGACATGGGCACGCTGCTGCCGGGTCACGGCGGCATCATGGACCGGCTGGACTCGCTGCTGCCCACCGCTCCGGTGGTGTGGCTGCTGCTGGTGGTGTTCGTAGGAGCCAGTTGACCCTTCGCGCTGTCCAGAGCCTGCGAGGAGTTGCCGAAAAGGCAGGAAAGGGGCTCGCCGTCCGACGGACGACGAGCCCCTTTCGTATGCGCCCTGTGCGCCCTATGCGCGGGTGCGTTTGGCGCGGAACAGCGGTCGCAGGCAGGAAACGGCCGGTCAATGGAAATAGGATTCGAGCGTGCCGCGACGCCGGATATCGAGCGTCGCGCAGTGGAATGAGCCGCCGAACGGCGCGTAGTGCAGCAGATCGCAGGGGATCGGCTCGAACCCCCACTCTTCGAGCGCGCGCAGCATGTCGGTGTGGTGCCGCTCCGCGATCACCCGTTTTTCGTCGATCATGAGAATGTTCATGTTGAGCCACTTGCCGCACATCGAGCTGATCTTGAGCAAGCGCTCGTCGATCGGGTTGGGCTCGGGGGCGATCAGGATGTCCCACGAGCTCAGGACGTCGGGCAGGCGGTTGACGTCGATGTATTCGGGATTGATCAGAACCTTGCCGGGCGAGAGCAAGAGGAACGTCGTGTCGATGTGCATCGGCGTGCGACAGCGGCTCTCGATCTCATGGATGCGATAGCCGGGTCCGAGGTGGCGGCGCAACCAATCGATGCCCATTTGGTTGGTGACGTTGCTCCGCATGACGAACAGGTCGCGTCCCGCGCGGACGAAATCCGCCGCATCGAACACCGGCTCGAACTCGGTGACGATGTAGCGCATAGGCTCGCCGACCTCGGGGATACGGAAATCCGCCTCGAAGAGTGCGTCGGTGAGCTGCGGCTTCGGTGCCGCCGTCCAGCGCGCGCCGCGCCGGAAATAGTCCTTGAGGATCGTGCGATAGGAGTGGGTCTCGAAATATCGGCACGGCCATGCCATCGGGGTCTCGATGATCTCGTCGCCGATCACGAGCATGCTGTCACGCGGACAGCTGTTGCAAAAACCGCGCGACGACCAGTCCGGGGTGCCGAACCTTTGCCTGTGGTCGACCGCGTCCGGTCGCGTGACCGTGATGCCGAGGGACTGCAGGAGAGTAACGAACTGATCGAGCTCATGCTGCGCCGGCTCGATCAGCATGCGCGGATACTTGAAGCCGGCGGCGAGCCCCTGCAACCGCGCCGCCCCTCGCGGGACGTTGCAGGCCACGACCGGATGGTTGGAGGGGATCGTCGCGCCGTCGAGACGCCCAACGATGATCTCCTCCAGCGGGTCCCACTCGTTGTGTGAACTGACCGGCGAGACGAGAGGTTCCGCGGCGTTGTCGGCCGCGGCCGATGACGCCGACATCACGCGTAGCCCATAATGCTCAACCGCTTTCGATCACAGAAGTAACAAACTTAATGTATCCAAGGGGTTACCGAAAGTGGCGTGGCAGCGCTGGTCCGCTTCAACGAGCACAACCGTCCCGGCCCACCTACCCCGAGCAGGCTGGATCTGAGGATGTCAGGTGGCTCGGAGGACTGTGTCCACCGCTCTACGTGGGCGTTCGCGGCTGCCAGGCATGAGTTGCGCGTACACCCGCAGCGTCATCGCGGGGTCGGAATGCCCGAGGCGTAGAAGTGGCGCAGGGCGTGCATCCCGTGCTGCTGGGCGGAGGCGTACGGCTCGCCGGGTTCGGGAGTCGGGATAAGGCCCGCGGCTGCGAGGGAGGGCTTCCAATCCTGGATGTTGACGTCGCTCCGCCAGACGATCCCGTCAGTGGTATTGGTGAAGATCAGACGCCGCTCGACGAGCGGCCCGTCCGGCCGCATCCACGGGAGCTTGATTCCCACGGGCGGGTGATTCTCCATGTGCCGTCGCAGGGCGGAGGCGACCGACGACGGTAGCGGGACGTCCCTCTCCTTGTTGCCCTTGGGCGGCGCAAAGATGGCGGAGCCCCGGATCAGCTTGATCTGAGTGGTGACCCGAAGGGTGTCGCTGTCGAGCTGCACAGCGTCTTCTGCAAGGCCCAGGATCTCGCCCTGCCGGAGTCCGCAGCCGCTGCCCACGTCGACCATGGCCCGGTAGCGCTCGGGCAGTGCGTCGTGGACCGCACGAACCTGGGAGGGGAGCCGGGGCACGACCCGGGTGGCGGAGACGGCGGGCGGCCGAACGGAGGCCGCGGAGCACGGATTTCGTGCCAGGTGCGTCGTCCACGGCGGCCGAGACCACCGCGCGGACGTTGGAGTGGATGGTGCGGGCGTTAGGTGCCGGCCATCGGGTCGTTCTCCAAGTCGCGCACGCACTCGCGGATGTGGACTGGACGGAAGTACCCGAGCGGGCGCGCGCCGATACGAGGAAAGGCGTGCAGCCGTAGGCGGGTCTCAACGGCGATGCGCGTGGTTGGGTCGGTTGTCTGACCGGCGATCCAGCGTTCCGCGTACTGCTGGAACGTGATTCGGGCGGCTCTCGGGTCGACGTACTGACCACGGGACATTTCGGCAGCTGTCTCGGCCAACCACTCTTCTGCCCGGCGCTTCTGACGGTCCGGGAACGACTTGCTCTTATGACGACCAGTAAGCAGTCATCGAGCGGTGCTCACCGAGTCAAGATCAGAGACATCGCCGGCTGACACCAGCAGCCCCGAGCATGAACCATGGACTGCGAACAGCGGCAAGCCGCTGAGCTGGACAGCGACGTTCCGATCACGAGATCTGCTGGCCCGCAGCCGACCTCGTCGCCAGCTGTCCGCCATCGTCAGAGCGCGCCGGAGAGTGCCCCACTCCAGTTGCGGTGGGGCACTTCGGGTATCGCCGCTCAGGTGCGCGCACCGTACCCCGATGCGGCACGACGCCCACGTTCGGCAGAACGCATGCTTGCTGCGGAAGCAGCGGCGAGCGCCAGCATCAGGGCGAGCAGGCCGACGATGATGTTGTTGGTAACGGTCCGAGCGGTGTCGACGTCACCTGCCACAACCCAAGGTGCGACGACGGTCCATGCGCCGAGTGCGGCAGCAGCCCAGGCCATGCTGTGCGTGCGCTCGTAGGCGTGCCCGAAACCGCCCATGAGCAGCGCATACGCCAGACCCGTGATCAGGTTGGTGACGGCCAGAGTGGAGAAATCGTTAAAGCCCAAGATCCAAGGCGAGGCGGCGAGGTATAGGCCGGTAATCAAGCCCATGGCTTCGATCGCCTGTGCCCGCGGTGTCGTCGCTGCCCGCTCATGACGGGCACGCAACTCCTGGATGTCGGGGTGGGATTCTATGGTCGGGTGAACGGAGCTGGACAAGATCGCCTCCTACTTTGAGCAGGTTCTAGAACCCTCAGGTACCCGGCGAGGTGCAGTTAAATCCGATATAAAATGATTATTCGGACTGCCTATATGGCGCCATTCGGGCGCTCTTGCGTAGCCAGGCGACCCACGTGTGACCCTCAGTGCCCGACCGGGCTCAAGGCCGCTCGGCAGTGGCCGACGATGACCGATGACGACCACTCCGCGAGGTCGCGCACTGTCTGGCTAGTAGCTAGAGCTACGGATCAGAAGGTGGTCGTGTCTTCCCGTGTAAGAAAGGCCCCCGACCGAGTTGGTTTGCAATCCTGGAGTAGGCGGGCGTTGAGGGCGTGTGCAGGATCTGCACACCGGCCTCCAGGTGCGAGTGTCCGCCAGCCGGGTGACTCTGGTGGAGGTGCCGTGCCCCCTCACAGACCAGGAGAACCACGATGATCCAGATGATGCATGAGAAAGGCATACGCAGCGAACACGCCTACACCGCGGCGTTCCTGTCCATCGGCCTATCCATCGCCACCTGGGCCGTATCACTCACCGCCGAACCCGGAACCGGCCTCGCCCGCGCCGACCGGTGGGGAATATTCGTTGGCGAATGGGCGCCCACCTTCTTCGGCCTCGGGCTGGCACTCTCCCACTACGAGCAGCACGACGGCACCCTCACCGCCAAAGTGCACGACCTCCGCCCGCAAAGGGAAGCCATGTAGCAAAAGCGCTGACCCATGGTCGCCATGCCCGTCATCGTCTACCCGCCGTCACCCACCGGCGGCCGGCGCGTGCGCATCGACGGGGAAATCCTCGGCATCGCCTACAGCGACGCCGACCTCGCCGAGTTCCTGCGCCGGGCCGGAGCCGAGGAGCCGGAGGAGCTCATCCACTCGGTGCTCATCGAATGGCGCGGCGGCCGACGGCACCAGTACGACCCCGCATAGCGAAGCGCCCGCCCCCGGTGAAGGGCGGGCGCTTTTGCAGGCGATCTACGGGCGGCCGGTCAGCACATCTTGTAGCCGACGCGGGTCGAGTGGTATGAGCACGTGTCCGCCGTCGCACCCGTCGACTTCCGCGGCGTCGCGGTGTCCTTGTCGTTGTTCCCACGTAGGCCACACAGGACAGTGACGCGGGTTCCACGCGTACCCGTACGTTGACGTCACCTGCTTGCGAACCGCTATCTGGGCCGTCCCTGGGCCGTGCGAGGTTGGCCGACTATGACGGAGGGCGACCGCGAGTGACCGGCCGCTCACCCCTCTGACCTGGGCGCCCCAAGTTGATCTGCGACACTGGATGAACCATGCCTGTACCTGGAGAACTCACTTTCGTCGCGCCTCGGGGAGCCAAGAAGCCCCCGCGGCACCTCGCCGACCTCACGCCCGCCGAACGCCGCGAGGCCGTGGCCGCGATCGGCGAGAAGCCGTTCCGGGCCAAGCAGCTGTCGCAGCACTACTTCGCGCGGTACGCGCACGACCCGGCCGAGTGGACCGACATCCCCGCCGCGGCGCGGGGGAGGCTCCAGAGCGAGCTGCTGCCGGACCTGATGAATGTGGTGCGGCACATCAGCTGCGACAACGACACCACCCGCAAGACGCTCTGGAAGCTGCATGACGGGACGCTCGTCGAGTCGGTCCTAATGCGCTACCCGGACCGGGTGACGATGTGCATCTCCTCGCAGGCCGGCTGCGGAATGAACTGCCCGTTCTGCGCGACCGGACAGGCGGGCCTCGATCGCAACCTGTCCACCGCCGAGATCGTGCACCAGATCGTGGACGGCATGCGCGCCCTGCGCGACGGCGAGGTCCCGGGCGGCCCGGCGCGGCTCTCCAACATCGTCTTCATGGGGATGGGCGAGCCGCTCGCCAACTACAAGCGGGTCGTCGGTGCCGTCCGTCGGCTGACCGACCCGGAGCCGGACGGCCTGGGCCTGTCCCAGCGCGGCATCACGGTCTCGACCGTCGGCCTGGTCCCGGCCATGCTGCGCTTCGCCGACGAGGGCTTCAAGTGCCGTCTCGCGGTCTCCCTGCACGCCCCGGACGACGAGCTGCGCGACACCCTGGTGCCCGTGAACACGCGGTGGAAGGTACGTGAGGTGCTGGACGCCGCCTGGGAGTACGCCGAGAAGTCCGGCCGCCGGATCTCCATCGAGTACGCCCTGATCCGCGACATCAACGACCAGGCGTGGCGGGGCGACCTGCTCGGCCGGCTGCTCAAGGGCAAGCGGGTCCATGTGAACCTCATCCCGCTGAATCCGACGCCGGGGTCCAAGTGGACCGCCTCCCGGCCCGAGGACGAGAAGGCGTTCGTCGAGGCCATCGCGGCCCACGGCGTCCCCGTGACCGTGCGGGACACCCGGGGCCAGGAGATCGACGGAGCGTGCGGCCAGCTCGCGGCGTCCGAGCGGTAGTCTGACGTCGGACATTTGCATATTCCGACAGGGGAGCGCCACAGCGCTGAGAGTGCGACAACCGTCAGGTCGCAGACCCTCTGAACCTTGCCCAGGTCATTCTGGGTAGGAAGTTCGGTCATCACTCAAGCTGTTGCGCCCTGCTCACCTCGTGTGAGCGGGGCCGCGTCTCTTCCTGGTCACCCCAGGAGGAATTTCAGTGAGCACCACCAAGAAGCTGGCGGCTACCGCCATAGCCGCCGCTGTCGGCGCCTCGACGCTCGCCGCCTGCGGGGAGTCCAAGGACTCCGCCACGGACGGCGGCTCGAAGTCCGGGACCGTCACTCTCGTCAGCCACGACTCCTTCCTCGCCTCCCCGGCCGTGCTGAAGGAGTTCACCAAGGAGACCGGCTTCACGGTCAAGGTGCTGAAGAGCGGCGACGCGGGCGCCGCCCTCAACCAGGAGATCCTCACCAAGGGCTCCCCGCGCGGCGACGTCTTCTTCGGCGTCGACAACACGCTGCTCTCGCGCGCCCTCGACAACGGCCTCTTCACCTCGTACGAGGCGCAGGGTCTGGACCGGGTCGCCGCGGAGCTCCAGCTCGACCGGGAGCAGCACCGCGTCACGCCCGTCGACACCGGTGACATCTGCGTCAACTACGACAAGAAGTATTTCGCGGACAGGAAGCTCGCCCCGCCGCAGTCCTTCGACGACCTGATCAAGCCCGAGTACAAGAACCTGCTCGTCACCGAGAACGCCGCGACGTCCTCGCCCGGTCTCGGCTTCCTGCTCGCCACCGCCGGCAGGTACGGCGACGACGGCTGGCAGGACTACTGGAAGAAGCTCAAGGCCAACGGCGTCGAGGTCGTCGACGGCTGGGAGCAGGCGTACAACGAGCGCTTCTCCGGCTCCGCCGGCGGCAAGAAGGCCAAGGGCGACCGGCCGCTCGTCGTCTCGTACGCGTCCAGCCCGCCGGTCGAGGTGCTGTACTCCGAGCCGCAGCCGCAGGAAGCCCCGACCGGTGTCTCCACCGGCACCTGCTTCCGGCAGACGGAGTTCGCGGGCCTGCTGAAGGGCGCGAAGAACGAGGCCGGCGGCAAGGCACTGCTGGACTTCCTGGTGAGCAAGAAGTTCCAGGAGGACATGCCGCTCAACATGTTCGTGAACCCGGTGGTCAAGGACGCCCAGCTGCCCGAGCTGTTCACCAAGCACGGTGTGGTGATCGAGAAGCCCGAGACCGTGGCTCCGGAGAAGATCGCCGAGAACCGTGAGCAGTGGGTCAAGTCATGGTCCTCGCTCGTCCTGAAGTAGGGACTGACAAGGCCGACGAGGCCGTCCGGCCCGCCGGCGCGGCGAGGGCCGGACGCGGGAGCGCGGCGCGGCTCGGCCTGATGGCCGTGCCCGTCGCGTTCTTCGCGGTCTTCTTCGCCTATCCCGTGACTGCGATCGTCGCCCGTGGACTGAAGGCCGACGGCGTCTGGCGGTTCGGGCGGATCGGCGAGGTGGTGAGCGAGCCGGGCATCGTCCAGGTGCTGTGGTTCACCACGTGGCAGGCGCTCGCGTCCACGGGGCTGACACTGCTCCTCGCGCTCCCCGGCGCCTATGTCTTCGCCCGCTTCGACTTCCCCGGCAAGCAGCTCCTGCGGGCGGTCGTGACCGTGCCCTTCGTGCTGCCGACGGTCGTGGCCGGCTCCGCGTTCCTCGCCCTGCTGGGGCGCGGCGGCCTGCTGGACGAGACCTGGGGCGTACGGCTCGACACCACGGTGTGGGCGATTCTGCTGGCGCACGTGTTCTTCAACTACGCCGTGGTCGTCCGGACCGTCGGAGGTCTCTGGTCCCAGCTCGACCCGCGCCAGGAGGAAGCCGCCCGGGTGCTCGGCGCCGGCCGCTTCGCGGCCTGGCGGCGAGTGACGCTGCCCGCGCTCGGCCCCGCCGTGGCCGCCGCCGCGCTCATGGTCTTCCTCTTCACCTT
This sequence comes from Streptomyces sp. NPDC051219, assembly GCF_040682335.1. Classification (NCBI taxonomy): domain Bacteria; kingdom Bacillati; phylum Actinomycetota; class Actinomycetes; order Kitasatosporales; family Streptomycetaceae; genus Streptomyces; species Streptomyces sp. NPDC051219. The sequence goes on along the minus strand of NZ_JBFBAS010000017.1, from coordinate 81,179 downwards.
CACCTCTTTCGGAGTCGTCCAGATCCTGGGCGGCCCGGCGTTCTCGACGCTGGAGGTGGAGATCTACCGGCAGACCGCGCAGCTGCTCGACCTGCCCACCGCCGCCGTGCTGACGCTGGTGCAGTTCGCGGCGGTCGGCGCGGTCCTCGCGGTGCACGCCTGGACCGTACGCAGACGGGAGAGTGCGCTGCAGCTGGTGGATCCCGCGCGGACGGCCCACCGGCCGAGTGGCGCCGGCCAGCGGGCACTGCTCGGCGCGGTCCTCGCCACCGTACTGGTGCTGATCCTGCTGCCGCTCGGTGTGCTGGTCGAGCGCTCGCTCGACGGGCCGGGCGGGTACGGCTTCGCCTTCTACCGGGCACTGGACTCGGCGGACGGCGGAACGTTCCTGGTCCCCCCGCTGGCAGCCGTCGGGAACTCACTGCAGTACGCGCTGGTGGCCACGCTCATCGCCCTGGTCGTCGGGGGGCTCGCGGCCGCCGCGCTGACCCGGCGCGCGGGACGGTTCGTACGCGGCTTCGACGCGCTGCTGATGCTTCCGCTCGGCGTCTCGGCCGTGACCGTGGGCTTCGGCTTCCTGATCACCCTCGACGAGCCGCCACTGGATCTGCGGGCCTCCTGGATCCTGGTTCCGCTTGCGCAGGCGCTGGTGGGCGTCCCCTTCGTCGTACGGACGATGCTGCCCGTACTGCGCGCGGTCGACGGGCGGCTGCGTGAAGCGGCGGCGGTGCTCGGGGCGTCCCCGTTGCGGGTCTGGCGGGAGGTCGATCTGCCGATGGTGCGCCGGGCGGTGCTGATCGCCACCGGCTTCGCCTTCGCGGTCTCCCTGGGCGAGTTCGGGGCGACCGTCTTCATCGCCCGGCCCGACAACCCGACGCTTCCGGTTGCGGTGGCGCGGCTGCTGGGGCGGGCCGGGGAGCTCAACTACGGGCAGGCGATGGCCCTCAGCACGATTCTGATGCTGGTCTGCGCGGCGGCGCTGCTCGCGCTGGAACGCATCCGTACCCAAAGCTCCGGGGAGTTCTGATGGCTGATGCCGACGCGCTGCTGCGGCTGAATTCCGTGACCGTACGGTTCGGCGAGCGGGCGGTGCTCGACGCGGTGGACCTGGAGGTCGCCGAACACGAGATCGTGTGCGTGCTGGGGCCGAGCGGCAGCGGCAAGTCGACCCTGCTGCGCGTGGTCGCCGGGCTCCAGGAGGCGTCGGGACGGGTGCTGCTGGCGGGCGAGGACCAGACCTCGGTGCCCGTCCACCGCCGGGGCGTCGGGCTGATGTTCCAGGACCACCAGCTGTTCCCGCAACGGGACGTGGGCTCGAATGTAGCGTTCGGGCTGCGCATGCACGGCGAGGGCCGGGCCGGACAGGCACGCAAGGTGGAGGAGCTGCTCGACCTCGTCGGCCTGCCGGGTGCCCAGCGACGGGCCGTGGCCTCGTTGTCCGGCGGCGAGCAGCAGCGCGTCGCGCTGGCACGCGCGCTCGCGCCGCAGCCGAAGCTGCTGATGCTCGACGAACCGCTCGGACAGCTCGACCGTGGTCTGCGTGAACGGCTCGTCGTCGAACTGCGCGCTTTGTTCGGCCGGTTGGGCACGACCGTGCTCGCCGTCACCCACGACCAGGGCGAGGCCTTCGCGCTCGCCGACCGGGTCGTCGTCATGCAGGACGGCCGCATCGCCCAGGCCGGCTCCCCGCTGGAGGTCTGGCAGCGGCCCGCCTCGGAGTTCGTGGCCCGCTTCCTCGGCTTCGACAATGTTGTCGGTGCGACGGTGAGCGGCGCGGCCGCCGACACCCCCTGGGGCAAGGTCCCGGTGCCGGACGGCTCACCCGAGGGCGACTGCCGGCTCCTCGTGCGTCCTGCCGGCGTCCGGCTGGTACCGCCGTCGGACGGCCTGCGCTGCACGGTGGAGGCGCGTACCTTCCGGGGCACCCATGTCGCCGTGCTCCTGCGTCCCGACGACGCGCCCGTCCTCGAGGCGGAGTGCTCGCTGCGGGACGCCCCGGAGCAGGGGACCACGGTGGGGGTGACCTTCGAGGCCGGGGACGTGGTCGTTCTGCCGCCCGGCGGCCACCCGCCGCAGGGCGCCGGCAGTAGCGGCGGCCCGCGGAAGTCCGGCCGGCGCCTCTGACAGCCGCGCGGTTACCCGGGTCCGGGGGCGCGGTCCCGCTCAGTGGGTTGTCGAGGTCCCCGGCTTTCGGCGGTCGCCGTGGGTCCGTCGCTCAGCGGGTGAGCAACTCGTGCGGCTCCGGCCGGGGCGCCGCCTTGTCCGGTACGGTCTCGCCGCCCTCGGGTGCACCGAACCACGCCACCGCCACCGCCCCCGCGACGGCCAGGGCGAACCCGGCGACCGCCGGCCAGGCGAAGCCGGGTCGAGAGGCGTCGCCCAGCCACCAGACGCCGACCATGCCGGGCAGTACGGTCTCGCCGACCACCAGCGCCGCCGTGGCCCCGTTCACGGAGCCGATCTGCAGCGCGACCGTGTGCAGGTACATACCGCCGGTGCCGGCCACAAGGATCGCGTAGAGGGCGGGGTCCGAGAGGAGGGCGCCGAGGTCGTACGGATCGATGCCGTTCAGGATGCGGACGCCCACTCCGAGCGCGCCGAACCCGAGGCCGGAGAGGAGTCCGGCGAAGATCGCGGCGCGTCCGCCGAGGAGCCGTACGAGCACCGTGCCGCCGGCCATCAGCAGCACCGAGACCGCCAGCAGCCACCAGTGGGTGGAGAGGGGGGTGTGGCCACTGCCTTCCGGGCCGGCCGCCGTGGCCAGCAGCACCAGAGCCGAGCAGACGACGCCGATGGAGGTCCACTCCCTGCGGGTCAGAGTGATCCCGAGCAGCTTGACGCTCAGCACTGCCGTGATCACCAGATTGGCGCTGATGACCGTCTGGGAGAGGAACAGCGGCAGCATCCGGGCGGCCAGTGCGCCGAGGCCGAAGCCGACGAAGTCCAGAATGGTGCCGACGATGAACTCCCAGGTCATCACCGCCTTGGCGGTGGAGGACAGGTTGGGTCCGCCGTGCTGTGTCAGCCCGTCGGCCGCCGCCTCCCGCCGGGCGGACTTGCGGGAGCCCACGGCTTGCAGCACGGAGCCCGTGCCGTAACAGATCGAGGCCGCGACAGCGGTCAGAAGGCCGATGAGCACCGAAAGCTCCGTTCACGTGCGGTCAGGCGGGGCGGGTGGGGCCCGCTCCGACTGCCAGACGTGCGTTTCGGTGCGGAAGTTGCTTCTGCCGCTGAGCGGACAGCTCCGCGAGGGCGTCCGGTACTTCCGCGACGCTGTCGACCAGGGCGATCCGCGACGCCATCGGGCGTTCCTTCGCCAGAGACTGCAGCAGCGGCCAGGCGGGCAGCCGCTCCGTCCAGTGGGCGCGATTGACCAGCACCATCGGGGTCGGTTCGCCGCGCGACTCGTAGTAGTTCGGCGTGGCGTTGTCGAATATCTCCTGCACCGTGCCGGCCGCACCCGGCAGGAAGATCACGCCGGCGGTGCAGCGGGCCAGCAGGCCGTCCTCGCGGGTGGCGTTCGCGAAGTATTTGGCGATGTGGCCGGCGAAGGCGTTCGGCGGCTCGTGCCCGTAGAACCAGGTGGGGATTCCAATGGAATCGCCGCCGCGCGGCCAGCGCGTGCGTACCTCGAAGGCGGCCTGCGCCCAGTCGGTGACGGACGGGACGAAGGACGGCGCCTTGGCGAGCAGCTCCAGCGCCTCGGCCAGCACCTCGTCCTCGAACGGCGCGGTGTACGCGCCGAGGTTCGCCGCCTCCATCGCGCCCGGGCCTCCGCCGGTGGCTATCGTCAGGCCGCGGCGGCCCAGCTCGCGGGCGAGACGGGCGGCCCCGGCGTACTCGTCGGTTCCGCGTGCCATGGCGTGCCCGCCCATCACGCCCACCACGCGGGCGTCGAGGAGGCGCTCGTCGAGGGCGTCGGAGATCGCGTCGTCGTGGATGGTCCGCAGCATCGAGGAGAAGATGTCGCCGTCCGCCTTGGCCTGCTGGAACCAGGCGTAGGCGTGGGCGTCGGGGGTGTTCTCGTAGCCGGTTCCGAGACCGGCGAACAGCTCGTCCGCGGTGTAGAGCAGCCCGCGGTAGGGATTGAACGGCAGATCCGGGAGAGGCGGGAAGACCAGCGCGCCGTCCGCGCGCACCTTGGCGAGGGCGTCGGGCTCCATGGGGCAGCCGAGAAAGACGGCGTTCATGGTGTCCGCGGACAGGAGGGGCAACGTGCGCCCGCTCAGGTCGACGGACTGGATGCGGTATCCGCTGAGCGAGCCGCGGGCGACTACCCGGTCGAACTCGGCCAGGGTCTCGATTTCGAAGTCTTCGGAAGCCACGCCGCCACGATAACCGTGCGGCGATCCGCCCCCACCGCCCGGCCCGGGCCCGGGGGAGGGCCTCAAGTGGTCAGCGGAAGGGCTGCCAGGTGGGCGATCGACCAGGTCACCGGGGCGAAGACAGCCAGCAGGGCTGCCGCTCGGAGCACGGCCGCTCCGCGGAGGAGTTTCACTGGGGTGCCCAGCCGCAGCAGCGTTTCCGTAGTCTCGGTACGGGCATGCCTCGCCTCCACGGTCGCCGTCAGCAGTGTCGCCGTGGCGCAGCCCATGACCAGGGCCACGCCGAGGCCGGTGAGCGGCCCGAGGACGTCGGCGCCCGAGCCGGCGTCGTACAGGGTGGCCAGGGCGAGCGCGCCGGACAGGGCCGTGCACAGCACCCCGAGGGGGCGGCCGATGCGGCCGGCCTCCTGCTGGAGCGCGCGTCCCGCGAGCAGGCGCATCGCGCCCGGCCGGGCGGACTGCAGCAGACGGCCGCAGAAGTAGGTCAGGCCGGGGCCGGCCAGGGCCAGCCCGAGCGCCGTGAGCGCCCAGCCCGCCAGGACCCCCGTCGGGCCGGCGTCCGGCCGGCCCGGCAGGGCGACCGCCGCGCCGGTCCCGCCCCGGCTCGCGTACGCCTCCACCGCCAGGCCCGCCGCGACCAGCGCCATGCCCCAGGGCAGCCCGTCCGGTTGCCGTGTGACGGTCTCGGCCTCCGACTCGGCCGGGGGGACGCGGCGCGGGCGCAGCGCGAGGGCGCTGGCCGTCGCCGCGCACAGTGGAACCAGGCTCAGCAGCGTCAGCGCTCCGGCGAGCGGCAGCGGGCGGTCCGCCGCCAGCAGTTCGGCGGCCGCGCCGTCGAAGGGCAGTCCGGTGAGGTCGCCGCGCAGGTGAAGGAAGAGGAGCAGGGCCACCATGCTGCCGAGCGTGCAGGACACGGCGGTCGAGGCGGCGGCGACCGCGCTGAGCCTGGCCGGGCCGAGACCGATGGCGGAGAGACCGGGCCGGGGGCGCGTACTGGGATCCGTACGGGCGACGGCCACGGCGAGGTGCACGGTCGCGGCCAGCGGGACAATGCACCAGAGCAGGCGCACCAGAGAGCCCTCGGGCTGGGCCATCGCGTTCCCCAGAGTGCACAGGAGCAGGAAGCCGACCCCCGCCGAGGCGGCGGCCACCATCAGCCGGCGCAGCTGGGCCAGGGGGTGTGAGCCACGCGCTAGGCGGAGAGCGAGCACGCGGTACGGCCTTCCGGCTCGGTGGACAGGCCGGTGCCGACGCGGCGCCCGTCGAGCAGCGACACCGCCCGGTCGGCGAGCCCCGCCACCTCCGCGTCATGCGTGGCGAGGAGCACGGTGAGGCCGTGGGAGCGTGCGGCGGTGGTCAGGGTCCGCAGCACGTGCGCGCTGTCGGTGCGGTGCAGCGGCGCGGTGGGCTCGTCGGCGAAGAGCACTGCCGGCATGGTGACCAGGGCGCGGGCGAGGGACACGCGCTGGCGCTGCGCCTGCGGGACCTCGTGCGGGCGTTTGCGGGCGGACTCCCCCCCGATGTCGAGGCGTTCCAGCCATTCCGTCGCCGAGGTCCTGGCGGCCCGTCGTGAAGCACCGCGCAGGAGCAGCGGGAGGGCCGCGTTCTCCCAGAGGGCGAGCTCCGGAACGAGCTGGGGCTCCGGACCGATCCAGCCGAAGCGCTCCCTGCGCAGCCGCTCCCGGAGCAGCGGACCCATGGTGTGGACGGGCGCGCTGTTGAACCACACCTCGCCCTCGTGGGGCACGAGCTGCCCGGAGAGGCACCGCAGAAGGGTGGTCTTGCCGCAGCCGCGTGGTCCGTTCACGGCGAGGATCTCGCCCTCGCGGACACCGAGCGATACGCCGGTGAGCGCGGGCGAGCCGCTGTAGGAGTAGTGCAGGGAGCGTGCCCAGAGCACATCGTTGTCAGGCGGGGCCACCATGGCGTACACCTCGGTTCGGATGAGACTTCGCATGCGGGCTGTCTGCCCGGTTCCCCCGTACGAGGGAACGATGCCGAAGCCGGTCGGTCACTGGGCCGTGAAGGCACCGTAAGGATCCGAACCTGCGGAGTGCGGACAGCACACGGCCCGGACGCGCTCGTTCTCACTCGAACGGGCGCATCCGGGCCGTGTGGTCCGGCGGCGGTGAGGGTTGCCGCCGGGGTCTCTGCCGGGTGCCGCTTGGCGTCTGGCTGCTAGAGCTTCGTCCAGGCCTCCGTGAGGACGCCGCGCAGGATGCCCTCGATCTCGTCGAAGGTGTCCTGGTTGGAGATCAGCGGCGGGGCCAGCTGGACGACCGGGTCGCCGCGGTCGTCGGCCCGGCAGTACAGACCGGCGTCGTACAGCGCCTTCGAGAGGAAGCCGTAGAGGACGCGCTCGGTCTCCTCGTCGGTGAAGGTCTCCTTGGTGGCCTTGTCCTTCACCAGCTCGATGCCGTAGAAGAAGCCGTTTCCGCGGACGTCGCCGACGATCGGCAGGTCGTGCAGTTTCTGCAGCGTGGAGAGGAAGGCACCCTCGTTGTCCAGCACGTGCTGGTTGAGGCCTTCCTTCTCGAAGATGTCGAGGTTGGCCAGGCCGACCGCCGCGGAGACCGGGTGGCCGCCGAAGGTGTAGCCGTGCAGGAAGGTGTTCTCGCCCTGGTAGAACGGCTCGGCGAGACGGTCCGAGATGATGCAGGCACCGATCGGGGAGTAGCCCGACGTCATGCCCTTGGCGCAGGTGATCATGTCCGGTACGTAGCCGAACTTGTCGCACGCGAACATCGTGCCGAGACGGCCGAAGGCGCAGATGACCTCGTCCGAGACGAGCAGCACGTCGTACTGGTCGCAGATCTCACGGACCCGCTGGAAGTACCCGGGCGGCGGCGGGAAGCAGCCGCCGGCGTTCTGCACCGGCTCGAGGAAGACGGCCGCGACCGTGTCCGGGCCTTCGAAGAGGATCTGCTGCTCGATCTGGTCGGCGGCCCAACGGCCGAAGGCCTCGGGGTCGTCGCCGTGGATCGGCGCCCGGTAGATGTTGGTGTTCGGGACCTTGTGCGCGCCGGGGACCAGCGGCTCGAAGGGGGCCTTGAGGGCCGGCAGACCGGTGATGGACAGGGCGCCCTGCGGGGTGCCGTGGTAGGCGACCGCGCGTGAGATGACCTTGTACTTGGTGTGCTTGCCCTGGAGCTTGAAGTACTGCTTGGCAAGCTTCCAGGCGGTCTCGACGGCTTCGCCGCCACCCGTGGTGAAGAAGACCTTGTTCAGGTCGCCCGGGGCGTGCTGCGCGAGACGCTCGGCCAGCTCGACCGCCTTGGGGTGGGCGTAGGACCACACCGGGAAGAAGGCGAGTTCCTGGGCCTGCTTGTAGGCGGCCTCGGCGAGCTCGTGGCGGCCGTGGCCGGCGTTGACCACGAACAGGCCGGAGAGACCGTCGAGGTAGCGCTTGCCCTTGTCGTCGTAGATGTAGGTGCCCTCGCCACGCACGATGGTGGGCACGGGTGCGTTCTCGTACGACGACATGCGGGTGAAGTGCATCCACAGGTGGTCGTACGCGGTCTTGGAGAGGTCCTTGCTCACGGCTATCGGGTTCCCCACATATAGGTCTGCTTCTTCAGCTTCAGGTAGACGAAGCTCTCGGTGGAACGCACGCCGGGGAGCGAGCGGATCCTTTTGTTGATCACTTCGAGCAGGTGGTCGTCGTCCTCGCAGACGATCTCCACCATGAGGTCGAACGAGCCCGCGGTCATCACCACGTACTCGCACTCGGCCATGGCCGTCAGCGCGTCCGCCACGGAGTCCAGATCGCCCTCGACGTTGATGCCGACCATCGCCTGCCGCCGGAAACCAACGGTGAGCGGGTCGGTGACGGCGACGATCTGCATGACGCCCTGGTCGAGCAGCTTCTGTACGCGCTGGCGTACCGCCGCCTCGGAGAGGCCGACGGCCTTGCCGATGGCGGCGTAGGGACGGCGTCCGTCCTCCTGCAGTTGCTCGATGATCGCCAGGGAGACAGCATCGATCGACGGGGAGCCGGACCTGTTCCTGGAATCTGCGCTTCGACTGACCACGACCTCACTGTGCACGAGGACTCGTCGGTTCCGCAAGCCATAACCATTGAAATTCGTTGTTCGCGGCTTCGAATATCACCGAATCCGTAGTTCGTTGCTGCTGGGTATGTCGAAAGCGTCACCGAAGCGACTAGGGTGGATGTCTCACCCATCGGACATCTGACAGGAGGGGTGGCAGTGACCACCGAGCTGCGCCGTCTGCGCAACTACATCAACGGGGAGTTCCGGGACGCCGCCGACGGCCGGACCATCGACGTGGTCAACCCGGCCACCGGCGAGGTGTACGCCACGTCGCCGCTCTCCGGACAGGCTGACGTCGACGCCGCCATGGACGCGGCCGCGGCCGCGTTCCCGGCCTGGCGCGACACGACGCCCGCCGAACGGCAGAAAGCACTGCTGAAGATCGCCGACGCCTTCGAGGCACGCGCGGACGAGCTGATCGCCGCCGAGTCGGAGAACACCGGCAAGCCGCTCGCCCTCACCGCGAGCGAAGAGATCCCGCCCATGGTCGACCAGATCCGCTTCTTCGCGGGCGCGGCCCGGATGCTCGAGGGCCGCTCGGCCGGCGAGTACATGGAGGGCATGACCTCGATCGTCCGGCGCGAGCCGGTCGGTGTCTGCGCGCAGGTCGCGCCGTGGAACTACCCGATGATGATGGCCGTGTGGAAGTTCGCCCCGGCGCTCGCCGCGGGCAACACGGTGGTGATCAAGCCGTCCGACACCACCCCCGCGTCGACCGTCCTGATCGCCGAGATCATGGACTCGATCCTGCCGAAGGGCGTCTTCAACGTCCTGTGCGGCGACCGCGACACGGGCAGGGCGATGGTCGAGCACCCGGTACCGGCGATGGCCTCCATCACCGGTTCCGTGCGGGCCGGCATGCAGGTCGCCGAGAGCGCGGCCAAGGACGTCAAGCGGGTCCACCTGGAGCTGGGCGGCAAGGCGCCGGTCGTCGTCTTCGAGGACACCGACATCGCCAAGGCCGTCGAGGACATCACGGTGGCGGGCTTCTTCAACGCCGGCCAGGACTGTACGGCCGCGACGCGAGTTCTCGTCCAGGCCTCGATCCACGACGAGTTCGTGTCGGCGCTGGCGAAGGCCGCCGCCGACACCAAGACGGGTCAGCCGGACGATGAGGACGTGCTGTACGGCCCGCTCAACAACGCCAACCAGCTGAAGCAGGTCAGCGGCTTCATCGAGCGGCTGCCGGCTCATGCCAAGGTCGAGGCGGGCGGCCACCAGGTCGGCGACAAGGGCTACTTCTACGCCCCGACCGTCGTCTCCGGCCTCAAGCAGGACGACGAGATCATCCAGAACGAGGTCTTCGGCCCGGTCATCACCGTCCAGTCCTTCTCGGACGAGGCGCAGGCCCTGGAGTGGGCGAACGGCGTCGAGTACGCCCTCGCCTCCTCGGTGTGGACCAAGGACCACGGGCGCGCGATGCGCATGTCCAAGAACCTCGACTTCGGCTGTGTGTGGATCAACACCCACATCCCGCTCGTCGCGGAGATGCCGCACGGCGGCTACAAGAAGTCCGGCTACGGCAAGGACCTCTCGGCGTACGGCTTCGAGGACTACACGCGCATCAAGCACGTGATGACCTCGCTCAACAGCTGACACCGCTCGGCGCACTGATCCCTTCTGCGGGGCGGGCAGTAGACACTGTGTCTATTGCCCGCCCCGTTGGCGTGGACCGAGGGTGGGAGCATGGCTGAACTCGGTTTCTCCCGACGTGCGTTGCTCCGCGGATTCGGCGGAGGCGCGGTGGTGGCGGCGCTGACAGGCTGCGGTGTCCCGGCGGCGTACGTCGAACACGGCGACCGCGGGGCGGTGGACCGTTCGGGCCGGGACAAGAGCCTGGACTTCGCCAACTGGCCGCTGTACATCGACACCGGTGACGATGACGCCACCCGGCGGCCGACGCTCGACGCCTTCAGTGAGCGCACCGGGATCTCCGTCCGCTACACCGAGGAGATCAACGACAACGACGAGTTCTTCGGGAAGATCAGTCCCGCGCTGATGAACCACCAGGAGACCGGCCGGGACGTGATCGTCGTCAGCGACTGGATGGCCGCCCGCTTCGTACGGCTGGACTGGGTGCAGGAGATGGCCTCGCGATCGCGCGGGACATCACGTCGCAGGAGAGGCAGACGTTTGCCAAGGAGTGGAACGCGATCGTGGGACTCTGAGGAGCCGCGCCGCCCGGCGGCTTTGCGCTTCGCGGTTCCTGGTGTTCCTGGGGTTCCCGGTCTCGCTTCCGTACCAACTCAGGCAGAGGAGTACGGCGATGCGGTACGCCATTCGGAGAGCGGCCCCCGTCAGCCGCCCCTGAGGACGGCGCGCAGCGCGTCGATACGGTTGGTGGTGATCGAGTCGACGCCCAGGTCCACCAGCCGGCGCATGGTGTGCTTGGTGTCGGCGGTCCAGGCGGAGACCAGCATGCCGTCCGCGTGGACGCGGTCGGTCAGCTCCCGGCTCACCAGGCCGAAGCGGTAGTTGAGCCAGCGCGGAGCCACCGCGTCGACCAGGACGGGGCGGGGCGGGCACAGCGATGTCCAGGTCATGGCGATCTGGGCGCCCGGATCGGCGGCGCGGACCCTCAGCATGGTGGCCGGGCCCGCGCAGTAGTACGCGCGGTCCCGCGCCCCGCACTCGCGCACCACCCCGACCACAGTCCGCACCGCGGCCTCGGAGGCGCCCGGAAGGTCGATCATGACGCGGGCCGTCCCGGTCGCGGCCAGCGCATCGCTCAGGGTCGGCATTTCGCCGGCCGAGAGCGTGTGCACCTCGTGGGCGTGCAGTTGCGTCAGCAGCCGGTCATGGCCCCACAGGCGTTTGAGCGACTCGTCGTGCACCAGTACGGGAATGCCGTCCCACGTCACCCGCACGTCGATCTCGACCGCGTCGGCGCCCCGCGCCAGCGCGGAGCGGAGCGACGGCAGGGTGTTCTCCCTGACGCGGTACGGGTCGCCGCGGTGGGCCACGGCGGTGACGGTGCGCATGAGGCGCCCCCTACCCAGCGAGCCAGGTGGTCGTGTACGTGTCGATCTCCTCGGACAGCTTCGCCTTGCCCGCCGGGTCCATGAAGGAGGCCTCGACGGCGTTCTTCGCGAGCTGCGCCAGACCCCGCTCGTCCAGGCCGAGCAGCCGGGCCGCGACCGCGTACTCGTTGTTCAGGTCGGTGCCGAACATCGGCGGGTCGTCACTGTTGATGGTGACCAGCACGCCTGCCTCGACCATCTCCTTGACCGGGTGCGCGTTGAGGTCGGTGACCGCGCGGGTCGCGAGGTTCGAGGTGGGACAGACCTCCAGAGCGATGCGCTGCTCGGCAAGGTGGGCGAGCAGCTTGGGGTCCTGCGTCGCGCTGGTTCCGTGGCCGATGCGCTCGGCGCGCAGGTCGACGAGCGCGTCCCAGATGGTCTGCGGCCCCGTTGTCTCGCCCGCGTGCGGGACGCTGTGCAGCCCGGCGGCGATCGCACGGTCGAAGTACGGCTTGAACTGCGGGCGTGGCACACCGATTTCGGGCCCGCCGAGCCCGAAGGAGACCAGCCCGTCCGGTCGCAGGTCCACCGCGAGCCGGGCCGTCTCCTCGGCCGCTTCCAGACCGGCCTCGCCCGGGATGTCGAAGCACCAGCGCAGGACGACGCCGAGCTCGGCCTCGGCAGCCTTGCGCGCGTCCTCGATGGCGTCCATGAAGGTCTGCTCGTCGATGCCGCGGCGGGTCGAGCTGTACGGGGTGATGGTCAGCTCGGCATAGCGGATGTTCTGCCGGGCCATGTCCCGGCCGACCTCGAAGGTCAGCAGCCGGACGTCCTCGGGATCGCGGATGAGGTCCACCACGGAGAGGTAGACCTCGATGAAGTGAGCGAAGTCGGTGAAGGTGAAGTAGTCGGCCAGCGCCTCCGGGTCGGTGGGGACCTTGGAGTCGGGGTGCCGGGCGGACAGTTCGGAGACGATGCGCGGGGACGCGGACCCGACGTGGTGCACGTGCAGCTCCGCCTTGGGCAGTCCCGCGATGAAGGGGTGCAGGTCGGGCATGGGGTCCTCCGGAGCTACCAGCGAAGCGGTCGTCGGGGATCATCGTAGGCAGGCCGGTGCCGGTACGGCGCCAGGCCTTAGCATGACGGAACGTAGATGGGGGAGGCACATGTCAGACAACACCCGGCCGCCGTCGGGCGAACCCGAGCCGCTGGATCCCTGGGCGCCCCCCGAGCGGAAGGTGCCGCTCGACAAGCCGTTGCTCGACAAGCCCCCGGCGGCCGCGCCGCCGCCGATACCCCCGGTGTACGACCAGCCCACGGTCACCGCGATGTCCGCCGCCGGCCCGGACAGCGGCACGGGAGCCGGCCAGGGCGCCGTACCCCCGCCGCCGATCGGGCCCAACGGACCGGGGCAGCCCGCACCGGGACCTTACGGCTATCCGGCCTACCCGGATGCCGGCGGGCCGGGTGCTCCGTACGGCGCTCCCTACGGCACACCCCAGGGCTACCCGGGCTACCAGGGGTATCCGGACTACCCGGGAACGGGGTACCAGGGCTACCCCGGATACGCCCACGGGGGGTGGGGCGTGATGCCGCAGCCGCAGAACGGCATGGGGGTCACCGCGCTGGTGCTCGGGATCATCTCGGTGTGCATCTTCTGCAGCTCGATCATCGCTGTCGTGTTCGGTGTGGTCGCGATCATCTTCGGCATGGTCGGGCGGGGCCGGGTCAGCCGCGGTGAGGCGACCAATGGCGGCCAGGCGCTCGCCGGGATCATTCTCGGTATCGTCGGCATCGTCCTGGGGGCGGGTATGTTCGCCCTGGTCATCGCGGGTGGCTCCTTCACCGACGAGGACTCCGACAGCTACGAGGAGGACCCCTTCTCCACCTCGCTGGTCGTCGACGACGCCGCGAGCCGCCGCTCCTGAACCCGCAGCTGCTCGCGCGCTTCCATCAGCGCGAAGCCGAGCAGGTTGAGTCCGCGCCAGCTCGCGGGATCCTGCGACCGCTCGTCGTCCGTGGCCAGCCCGATGCCCCAGACCCGGTCCCGCGGACTGGCCTCGACGAGCACCCGGTCACCGGTGCCCAGCAGGAATTCCCGCAGGTCCGCGTGCTGACCGAACTTGTGCAGACTGCCGGCGACCACGATCGCGAACCGCTCGCGCTGCCATATCTCCTCGTCGAAACCGCGGACCAGCCGCCCGGCCTTCTTCGCCAGGGCGGGATTTCCCGCCGCCACCGCCTTGCGCTCCGCCTCGGCGTCCCCGAAAAGCCGGGCCTTGGCCGCCATCATCCAGTGCTCGGCCGTCGCGTACTCGACGCGGTCGACGGTGAACGGCGACTGCCACCACTGGCTCAGGCAGCTCGCGCCGATCACTCCGTCGCGCCTCGGCGCGTGCCCCCAGAAGTGCAGATACTTGATCCGCGAACCCCTGCTGACCTGCTCGATCAGTTCATCGATCTTCCCCATGCACGCGAGCATGGCAGCCGCCACTGACACTTCGTACGGGATTCGCGGGTCCGGTCGACACATGGTCGACCGAATCCGTCGCGTAACCAAAAGGCAACAACGGAATCCCTTGTTGCGTAGGAGCCGCTCTGCCAGGATCGGCACTCAATTCGAGCTGAAGCTACGGAGAGCGTGATGGGCAACCGCTTCCAGGTGCAAGACCGCTTCGCGGCCGGCGCGCAGTACATCGGCGGGCAGCTCAGGCCCGGCACTTCGGGACATGAGTACACAGTCGTGAACCCGGCCACCGGCGAGAACGTCCTGACGTACGAGCTGGCCGGCACCGCCGAGGTCGACGCGGCCGTGGCCGCCGCCCGCGAGGCCTTCCCGGGCTGGGCGGGCAGCACCCCCGGTGAGCGCTCGGACGCCATGCACCGCTTCGCCGGCGTCCTGGCCGAGCAGGCCGAGGACTTTGCCTACGCCGAGTCGCTCCAGTGCGGCAAGCCGATCAAGCTGACGACGGAGTTCGACGTGCCCGGCACGGTTGACAACACCGCCTTCTTCGCGGGCGCCGCACGCCACCTCCAGGGCCAGTCGGCAGGCGAGTACAGCGGGGACCACACCTCGTACGTCCGCCGTGAGCCCATTGGAGTCGTCGGTTCCATCGCCCCCTGGAACTACCCCCTGCAGATGGCCGCGTGGAAGGTCCTGCCGGCCGTCGCCGCGGGAAACACCGTCGTCCTCAAGCCCGCCGAGCTGACGCCCGTCACCTCGCTGATGTTCGCGCAGGCCGCCCAGCGCGCGGGCATCCCCGACGGCGTCGTCAACATCGTCACCGGAGCGGGTCGCGACGCGGGCGAGCACCTCGTCGGCCACCCGGACGTGGCCATGACGTCCTTCACCGGCTCCACGCCGGTCGGCAAGCGGGTCGCGGAGATCGCCACCTCCACCGTGAAGCGGCTCCACCTCGAACTCGGCGGCAAGGCCCCCTTCGTGGTGTTCGACGACGCCGACCTGGACGCCGCCGTGCACGGGGCGGTCGCGGGCTCGCTGATCAACAGCGGCCAGGACTGTACCGCCGCTACCCGCGCGTACGTTCAGCGCCCGCTGTACGACGCCTTCGTGAGCGGGGTGGCCGACCTCATGGCGACGGTCCGCCTCGGCGACCCGTTCGACCCCGCCACCGACCTCGGCCCGCTCGTGTCGCACGCGCAGCGTGACCGGGTCACCGGATTCGTCGACCGGGCCCGTGCCTACGCCACCGTCGTCACCGGTGGCGAAGCCCCGGGCGGGGATCTCAAGGACGGCGCCTACTACCGCCCCACCCTCATCACGGGGGCGGCCCAGCACAGTGAGGTCGTACAGTCCGAGATCTTCGGGCCGGTCCTGGTGGTCCTGCCCTTCGACTCCGACGACGAGGGCATCCGCCTCGCCAACGACACCCCGTACGGCCTCGCCGCCTCCGCCTGGAGCCGCGACGTCTACCGCGCCAACCGCGCAACCCGCGAGATCAAGGCGGGCTGCGTCTGGGTCAACGACCACATCCCGATCATCAGCGAGATGCCGCACGGCGGCTACAAGGCCAGTGGGTTCGGAAAGGACATGTCGGTGTATTCCTTCGAGGAGTACACGCAGGTCAAGCATGTGATGTACGACAACACCGCGGTGGTCAGGAAGGACTGGCACCGCACGATCTTCGGGGACCGACCGTAGCGAAGTGCGGCTACCGCCGCGTGGCACCCAGCCGCCCGACCAGCAGCCACATCCCACCCGAGAGGGAACAGCGCATGGAGCAGTACGAGCCCGACAGCCTCTCCGCGGCCCAACTGGCCGCAGCGCGGCGCAGCCTGACGAGCGGGCGAGGAGCCCTCTCCCGCCGTTCGCTGCTGCGCGCTTCGGGCGTCGGCGCGCTCGCGGTCGGCGGCGCCGGCCTGCTGAGCGGCTGCGGTATCCCGCCCGCCAAGCGGGAGGGCGAATCAGCGGCCTCCGACGACCACTCGGACAAGGAGAAGCAGATCAGCTTCTCCAACTGGACCGAGTACATGGACGTCAGTGAGGACGAGAAGAGCCGTCCCACCCTGGAGGCGTTCGCCAAACGCACCGGGATCAAGGTCAAGTACACCGAGGACATCAACGACAACGTCGAGTTCTTCGGCAAGATCCAGCCGCAGCTCGCCGCAGGCCAGGACACCGGTCGCGACCTGATCTGCGTCACCGACTGGCTGGCCGCCCGGATGATCAGGCTGGGCTGGGTGCAGAAGCTCGACGCGTCGCTGCTGCCGCACGCGTACGCCAGTCTGTCCGCCCAGTTCCGCAGTCCCGACTGGGATCCCGGGCGCGCCTATTCCTACCCCTGGACCGGTATATCGACGGTCATCGCCTACAACTCCAAGGCGACCGGCGGCCGCAGGGTCGACTCCGTCACGCAGCTGCTGGACGACCCCGCCCTCAAGGGCCGCGTCGGGTTCCTCACCGAGATGCGTGACTCGGTCGGCATGACCCTCCTCGACATGGGCAAGGACCCGGGGAAGTTCACCGACGCCGACTACGACGCCGCCATCGGCCGGCTGCAGAAGGGCGTCGACAAGAAGCAGATCCGGCGCTTCACCGGCAACGACTACACGTCCGACCTCGACAAGGGCGACCTCGCCGCCTGTCTCGCCTGGGCCGGTGACATCATCCAGCTCCAGGCCGACAACCCGGACATCAAGTACACGATCCCGGCGGCCGGTTACATCACCTCCAGCGACAACCTGCTGGTCCCGGCCAACGCCCGGCACAAGCAGAACGCCACGCGGCTCATCGACTACTACTACGAGCTGCCGGTCGCCGCGCAGTTGGCCGCGTACATCAACTACGTCTGCCCGGTCGAGGGCGTCGCCACCGAACTCGCGAAGATCGATCCGGATCTCGCCTCGAACACGCTGATCCTCCCGGACAAGGCCATGGCAGCCAAGTCACGCGCCTTCCGCTCCCTCACCAGCAAGGAAGAGACGGCGTACGAAGAGAAGTTCGCCAAGCTCATCGGCGCCTGACCTCCCCCTTCTCCCCCCGACACCACTGGGACAGCGACCCATGACTGCTTCGAAGACCGAGGGCGGCGACGTCCGCCTCTCCGGGATCAGCAAGACCTACGGCTCCTTCACCGCCGTACAGCCGCTCGATCTGACCGTCCCGCAGGGCTCCTTCTTCGCCCTGCTCGGGGCCTCCGGCTGCGGGAAAACCACCACCCTGCGGATGATCGCCGGACTGGAGGACCCCACATCCGGCTCCGTCTTCCTCGGCGACAGGGATGTCACCGGGCTCCCGCCGTACAAGCGTCCGGTCAACACCGTCTTCCAGAGCTATGCGCTCTTCCCGCACCTGGACATCTACGAGAACATCGCGTTCGGCCTCCTCCGCCGCCGGGTCAAGTCGGTGAAGAAGCAGGTCGGCGACATGCTGGACCTCGTCCAGCTCGGCGACTTCGCGCAGCGCAAGCCGCACCAGCTCTCCGGCGGCCAGCAGCAGCGCGTCGCCGTCGCCCGCGCGCTGATCAACCACCCGCAGGTGCTCCTGCTCGACGAGCCGCTCGGCGCTCTCGACCTCAAGCTGCGCCGCCAGATGCAGCTCGAGCTGAAGCGAATACAGACCGAGGTCGGCATCACCTTCGTCCATGTCACCCACGACCAGGAGGAGGCCATGACCATGGCCGACACGGTCGCGGTGATGAACGGCGGCCGGGTGGAGCAGCTGGGCGCGCCCGCGGAGCTGTACGAGAACCCGCAGACCACCTTTGTCGCCAACTTCCTCGGCACCTCCAACCTCATCGAGGCCGAAGTGGCCGAGACGAGCGGAGGCGACATCGTGGTCACGGCTGCCGACTCCAAGCTGCGGCTGCCGGCCGGCCGGTGTTCCACCCAGCCCCGCACCGGCGGGAAACTGCTGGTCGGGGTGCGCCCGGAGAAGATCTCGCTGGCGCACGCTGACGACGCCGACTCCCTCGCCGACGGCCGCAACCGCATCACCGGCAGGATCGCCGACTCCAGCTTCATCGGCGTCTCGACGCAGTACGTCATCGACAGTCCGGTCTGCCCGGAGCTGGAGGTGTACGTACAGAACATCGAGCGGGACGCGCGCTTCGCCCCGGGCGCCGAGGTCGTCCTGCACTGGAACCCGGCGCACACCTTCGGCCTCGACGCGGCTCAGGCCATCGACGCGGGCGTGGAGACGGTCGGGGAGAGCGCATGACCGTCACCGAAGCACCACCGGCGGCCCGGCCACCCGCCGCCGAGCCGGTCGTCCACAAGCCCTCCGTCCGCCGCAAGTTCGTGCCTTACTGGCTGCTGCTGCCCGGCATGCTGTGGCTGGTCGTCTTCTTCGCGCTGCCGATGGTCTACCAGGCCTCCACCTCCGTACAGACGGGGTCCCTGGAGGAGGGTTTCAAGGTCACCTGGCACTTCCAGACCTACTGGGACGCGCTGGCCGAGTACTACCCGCAGTTCCTGCGCTCGGTGCTGTACGCCGGCACGGCGACGGTCCTGTGTCTGCTGCTCGGCTATCCGCTGGCGTACCTGATCGCCTTCAAGGCGGGCCGGTGGCGCAATCTGCTGCTGGTCCTGGTCATCGCGCCCTTCTTCACCAGCTTCCTGATCCGCACCCTCGCCTGGAAGACGATCCTCGCGGACGGCGGACCGGTGGTCGACGTGCTGGGCAGCGTCGGCTTCCTGGACGTCACCAGCTGGCTGGGCATGACCGAGGGCAACCGGCTGCTGGCCACGCCGTTCGCGGTGGTCTGCGGCCTCACCTACAACTTCCTGCCGTTCATGATCCTGCCGCTCTACACATCACTGGAGCGGATCGATCCGCGGCTGCACGAAGCGGCGGGCGACCTGTACGCGAAGCCCGCCACCACCTTCCGCAAGGTGACCCTCCCGCTGTCGATGCCGGGCGTCGTCTCCGGAACGCTGCTGACCTTCATCCCGGCCAGTGGCGACTACGTCAACGCCGAGCTCCTCGGCTCCACCGACACCAAGATGGTCGGCAACGTCATCCAGTCGCAGTTCCTCCGGGTGCTCGACTACCCGACCGCGGCCGCGCTGTCCTTCATTCTCATGGCGGTCGTGCTGATCATGGTCACCTTCTACATCCGCCGGGCCGGGACGGAGGACCTCGTCTGATGCGACAGTCGACGCAATGGATACGGCGCAACCTCGTCGTCATCGCGGGCGTGTTCACGCTGGCGTACCTCATCCTGCCGAACATCGTCGTGATGGTGTTCTCGTTCAACAAGCCGGCCGGGCGCTTCAACTACTCCTGGCAGGAGTTCTCCACCGACGCCTGGAAGGACCCATGCGGTGTCGCCGACCTGTGCGGCTCGCTGTCCCTGTCCCTCCAGATCGCCTTCTGGGCGACGGTCGGAGCGACCGTTCTCGGCTCGATGATCGCCTTCGCGCTCGTCCGCTACCGCTTCCGGGCGCGCGGCGCGATCAACTCACTGATCTTCCTGCCCATGGCGATGCCGGAAGTGGTCATGGCCGCCTCGCTCCTCACCCTCTTCCTCAACCTGGGCGCCGAGCTGGGGTTCTGGACCATCCTCATCGCGCACACCATGTTCTGCCTGAGCTTCGTCGTGGTGGCGGTCAAGGCACGGGTGATGTCGATGGACCCCCGCCTCGAAGAGGCCGCGCGCGATCTCTACGCCGGTCCGGTGCAGACGTTCGTACGCGTCACGCTGCCGATCGCCGCACCCGGTATCGCCGCCGGTGCGCTGCTCGCGTTCGCGCTCTCGTTCGACGACTTCATCATCACCAACTTCAACTCGGGCAACACCGTCACCTTCCCCATGTTCGTGTGGGGCTCGGCCCAGCGCGGGACGCCCGTCCAGATCAACGTCATCGGCACGGCCATGTTCGCCATAGCCGTACTGATCGTGGTCGCCGGCCAGCTCATCAGCAACCGGCGGAAGAAGAGCGCACAACCCTAGGGACAACCTGTCCCCGGCAACCGCTGAAGGAGTGGAAACCATGGCCCCAGCCGCCATGACCCCCGCCTCATCCCTTTCCGAAGCCCGGCCCGTCTCCTTCTGGCTGGACGACCCGGGCAGGCCGGCACCACAGCCCGCCCTCACCGGTGACGAGCACTGCGACCTGCTCGTCGTCGGCGCCGGCTACAGCGGACTGTGGACCGCACTCCTCGCCAAGGAGCGAGACCCACGGCGCGACGTCGTACTGATCGAGGGCCACGAGGCGGGCTGGGCCGCCTCGGGCCGCAACGGCGGCTTCTGCGCCGCGTCCCTCACCCACGGCTTCGCCAACGGACTGGCCCGCTGGCCCGGCGAGCTGGCGAAGCTGGAGGAACTCGGCGCACGCAATCTCGACGCCATCGAGGCGGCGGTCGCCCGCTACGGCATGGACTGCGACTTCGAACGCACCGGCGAGATCGACGTCGCCACCGAACCCCACCAGGTCGAAGAGCTGCGGGAGATGCAGCGAGAGGCCGAGGAACTCGGCTTCGGCGGATCCGAGTTCCTCGACCGGGACGCGGTGCGCGCCCAGGTCGACTCGCCCACGTTCCTCGGCGGGGTCTGGGACCGGCACGGCGTCGCCATGCTGAACCCGGCGAAGCTCGCCTGGGGCCTGAAGGAGGCCTGCCTCGGCCTCGGGGTACGGATCTACGAGCACACCCCGGGCCTGGACCTGGCTGCCTCCGGAGCCGGGATGGCGGTACGCACTCCTTACGGCAGGGTTTTCGCGCGCGGTGTCGCGCTCGGCACCAACATCTTTCCGTCGCTGGTCAAGCGGGTTCGCCCGTACATCGTCCCCGTCTACGACTACGCGCTGACGACCGAACCCCTCAGCGACGAGCAGCTCGCCTCCGTCGGATGGAAGAACCGGCAGGGGCTCGGTGACAGCGCCAACCAGTTCCACTACTTCAGGATCACCCCCGACCACCGGATCCTGTGGGGCGGCTACGACGCGGTCTACCCCTACGGCGGCCGGCTCAGCGCCGACCTCGACCACCGCCCGGAGACCTACCTCAAACTCGCCGGCCACTTCTTCCGCTGCTTCCCCCAGTTGGAGGGCCTGCGGTTCAGCCACGCCTGGGGTGGCGCGATCGACACCTGTTCGCGTTTCTCGGCCTTCTTCGGCACGGCCCACAAGGGCAAGGTCGCGTACGCGGCGGGTTTCACCGGACTCGGAGTCGGGGCGACCCGCTTCGGCGCGGATGTGATGCTGGACCTGCTCGCGGGCGAGCACACCGAGCGCACCGAGCTGGAGATGGTCCGCAGCAAGCCGATGCCGTTCCCGCCCGAGCCGTTGGCCTGGACCGGCATCAGCATGACCAAGTGGTCCCTGGCCCGCGCCGACGAGAACGGCGGGCGGCGGAATCTGTGGCTGAAGGCCATGGACCGCCTCGGCCTGGGCTTCGACAGCTGAGCCTGTGAGCCCGCGGAGCGGTTGAGCGCTGAGCCTCCGGTGCGCCCCTGTGCGCGGGGGGCGCACTACTGCGATCAAGGTATGCCCCGGCTCACTACCAGCAGGTGGTGAAACCCGCGTCATAGCCGCCGACGTGCCCACTCCCACCGTGTGAAGCGTTCTGCCGATTCCGGCAGTGCACACGGAAACGGAGACTCGGTGATGACTGACTCGGGGGCGGAGACAGCGGTCGAATGGCTGGCATCGGTGGCGCCGGATCCCGACGCGTGCCGGTGGGAGTGGGAGCACAACCCCCTCGGGGTGGCGCTCCTGCCCGCCGGCCGGCGCTGGGACGTCCTCATCATGCCCGGCGAGCTGGGCTATCCCACGCTCGACGTGCTGACTCGCATCCTCGCCCGGCCGGGGCCGGTCCTCGCCGGCTTCGGGGATGCCCGGATGGGCTTCTTCGTGCCCCCGGGGACGGCGGCACGCTGGATCGGCACGGGCGTACGGGGCGCCGGCCGTGGCACCTGGATAGTCGTCCCGTACCCGGGCCGGACCTCCGGCGGCGTCCGCTGGCTGATCCTGCCGGACGGCACGGGCACGCTCACGGACCCGGCAGTACTGGAACTCGCGATGCACGAAGCGGCGGCCTGTCTGGCGGGGGAGGACACCTCCTGAGCCAGGGACGACACCCTCCGACCCGGGGACCGAGGCCGCACGCGGTCGGTGCCGGCGGTCTTGACAAGATGATTGGTCTGGACCATGTTGTGTGCGCTCCGCCTCTTCATCCCCCACGCCCGGAGGCAGTTGTGGACCGCACCACCAGACCCCCCGCCCTGCGCGTCGTCCTGACCGCACTCATGGCGGCCGCCCTCGCCGCGACCGGCCTGGTCGCCGCGGGCCGGCCGGCCGCCGCGGCCGACACCGACCTCGCCCGCAACGGCGGCTTCGAATCCGGCCTGGACGGCTGGAGTTGTTCGGCGGGCAGCGGAACCGTCGTCAGCACACCCGTGCACGGCGGGACTTCCGCGCTCAAGGCGACCCCCGCGGGCCAGGACAACGCCAAGTGCTCGCAAGCCGTCACGGTCAGGCCGGACTCCACGTACACCCTCAGTGCCTGGGTGCAGGGCGGATACGCCTACCTCGGCGCCTCCGGCACCGGCACCACCGACGTCTCCACGTGGACCCAGTCGGCGGGCACCTGGCAGAGGCTCACGACAAGTTTCCGGACCGGCGCCGCGACCGCTTCGGTGACCGTCTACACCCACGGCTGGTACGGGACGCCCGCCTACCACGTCGACGACCTCACGCTCATGGGCCCCGGCGGCGACCCCGTTCAGCCGCCCGCCGCTCCCACCGGGCTGACGGCCGGCGCGACCACTTCCACCACGGTCGGGCTGTCCTGGGCCGCGGCCACCGGAGCCACTGGCTACACCGTCTACCGCAACGGCACCAAGGTCACCGAGGTGAGCGGGACGTCGGCCACGGTAACCGGCCTGGCGCCGAGCACCTCGTACAGCTTCCAGGTCGGCGCCACCAACGCCGCCGGCGAGTCCGCCAAGTCCCCGGCCGTGACGGCCACGACCACCGGCGGGGGCGGCGGAGGCGGCTCGGAGCTTCCTGCCCACGCCCTTGTCGGCTACCTGCACGCGAGCTTCGCCAACGGTTCCGGATACACCCGTATGGCCGACGTGCCCGGTTCCTGGGACGTCATCAACCTCGCCTTCGGCGAACCCACTTCGGTCACCTCGGGCGACATCCGCTTCAGCCTCTGCCCGGTCGGTGAATGCCCCAACGTCGAATCGGCCGCCGACTTCAAGGCGGCCATCAAGGCCAAGCAGGCGGCCGGCAAGAAGGTCCTGATCTCCATCGGCGGCCAGAACGGCCAGGTCCAGCTCGCCACCACGGCCGCGCGCGACACCTTCGTCAGCTCGGTGAGCAAGATCATCGACGAATACGGTCTGGACGGCCTCGACATCGACTTCGAGGGCCACTCGCTCTCCCTGAACACCGGCGACTCGGACTTCCGCTCCCCGACGACGCCGGTCATCGTCAACCTCATCGCGGCGCTGAAGTCCCTGAAGGCCAAGTACGGCGAGGACTTCATCCTCACCATGGCGCCGGAGACCTTCTTCGTGCAGCTCGGCTACCAGTTCTACGGATCGGGTCAGTGGGGCGGCCAGGATCCGCGCGCCGGCGCCTACCTGCCAGTGATCCACGCCCTGCGCGACGACCTCACACTGCTGCACGTCCAGGACTACAACTCGGGCCCGGTCATGGGCCTGGACAACCAGTACCACTCGATGGGCGGCGCCGACTTCCACATCGCGATGACCGACATGCTGCTCACCGGTTTCCCGGTGGCGGGGAACCTCTCCCGGGTCTTCCCTGCCCTGCGGCCCGAACAGGTCGCGATCGGGCTGCCGGCGTCGGTCAACGCGGGCAACGGCCACACCTCGCCGGCCGAGGTCGACAAGGCGCTGGACTGCCTGACGAAGAGGACCAACTGCGGCTCGTACCAGACCCACGGCACCTGGCCCGCCCTGCGCGGGCTGATGACCTGGTCGATCAACTGGGACCGCTTCGGCCAATGGGAGTTCTCGAGGAACTTCGACGCGTACTTCGGTAGCTGACCGTCAGGAGCATCACGCTCAGGCAGTAGCTGGCGGCCACGTCCAGTGGCCAGTGATAGCCGCGCAGCACCAGCCCGATGCCCGCCGCCGTGCTCAGCGCGATCGCGGCGGGCAGCGGGCTTCTGCGGACGTGCGGGGCGAGGAGCAGAGCCGCCGCACAGTAGGCCACCGTCGCGGTCGCCGTATGGCCCGACGGATACCAGCCGGTGCCCGTCGAGAGCGGGCCCGGGCGGGCAGTCCAGGCCTTGAGCGGAATGACCAGCGCGGGCACGGCGGC
This sequence comes from Streptomyces sp. NPDC051219, assembly GCF_040682335.1. Classification (NCBI taxonomy): domain Bacteria; kingdom Bacillati; phylum Actinomycetota; class Actinomycetes; order Kitasatosporales; family Streptomycetaceae; genus Streptomyces; species Streptomyces sp. NPDC051219. The sequence continues at coordinate 57,083 of NZ_JBFBAS010000017.1, read as the reverse complement.
CACGGCCAGGACCGCGGAGAACACCGGCCGCCACTGTCGTCCGCGCCAGAAGGTGTACGCGACCGCCGCGGCCAGCACCGGCCCGGCGACGACGATGCTGCCGAGGTCGGCGCAGACCTCGGCAAGTCTTGAGGGGCCACGGAGGAAGAGGGTCCTGCCGAACCGTTCGTCGGCGGCACGCAGCGGGCCGTCGGCAACGACCTGCCAGGTCACCAGCGCGAAGATCACGGCGCAGAGTGCGAAGAGCCAGGCGGAGGCCGAACGGCGCGAGGAGGGGCGAGAAGCCGGCCGCCCCGGAACAGGGGGGGTGGTTCCGAGGCGGCCGCCTGGATCGGTGAACCGCGCGCCCCGGGGGGTTTGGGGCGGGCGGCCGTCCGATCGGTGAGGAGATCCGGAGCCAGAGGCTCCGTCAGTGTGCGCGAAGGCACAGCCAGGTCGAAACTGGGGAAGCCCCGGCCTGGCATCGCCCGCGATTTCCCGCGGGCGGGGTGTTTCTCTCATCTGCAGAAACCGTACGGCAGGGCGCGGGGGACCGACAGACGGATCTCCATCCCGCCATCGGCCTCCCACAGCTTCTTCACAATGCCTGACCGTTACTGCATGGTCACACTCCGGAGAAAGCGGTCTCCAGGATGTCCAGGCCCTCGTTCAGCAGGTCCTCGCCGATGACCAGCGGCGGCAGGAAGCGCAGCACGTTGCCGTATGTGCCGCAGGTCAGAACGAGCAGCCCCTCGGCGTGGCAGGCCTTCGCCAGCGCGCCGGCCGCGGCCGGGTTCGGCTCCTTGGTCACCCGGTCCTGGACGAGCTCGATCGCGATCATCGCCCCGCGGCCGCGGATGTCACCGATGATCTCGAACTTCTCGGCCATCGCGGCCAGGCGGCCCTTCATGACCTCCTCGATGCGCTTGGCCTTGCCGTTGAGGTCCTCCTCGCGCATCGTCTCGATGGAGCCGAGCGCACCGGCGCAGGCGACCGGGTTGCCGCCGTACGTGCCGCCCAGGCCGCCCGCGTGCGGAGCGTCCATGATCTCGGCGCGGCCGGTCACGGCGGCGAGCGGCAGACCGCCCGCGATGCCCTTGGCGGTGGTGATGAGGTCCGGGACGATGCCCTCGTCCTCACAGGCGAACCACTGGCCGGTGCGGCAGAAGCCGGACTGGATCTCGTCGGCGACGAAGACGATGCCGTTGTCGTTGGCGAACTTCACGATCGCCGGGAGGAAGCCCTTGGCCGGCTCGATGAAGCCGCCCTCGCCGAGCACCGGCTCGATGATGATCGCCGCGACGTTTTCCGCACCGATCTGCTTGCTGATCTGGTCGATGGCCTGGGCGGCGGCCTCGGGACCGCAGTTCTCCGGGCCGGTGGGCCAGCGGTAGCCGTAAGCCACCGGGACGCGGTAGACCTCTGGGGCGAACGGGCCGAAGCCGTGCTTGTACGGCATGTTCTTCGAGGTCAGCGCCATCGTCAGGTTCGTCCGGCCGTGGTAGCCGTGGTCGAACACGACGACCGCCTGGCGCTTGGTGTACGCACGGGCGATCTTGACGGCGTTCTCGACGGCCTCGGCGCCCGAGTTGAACAGGGCGGACTTCTTCGCGTGGTCGCCCGGAGTCAGCTCGGCCAGCGCCTCACAGACCTCGACGTACCCCTCGTAGGGCGTGACCATGAAACAGGTGTGGGTGAAGTCGGCCAGCTGGGCGGACGCGCGGCGCACGACGGCCTCGGCGCTCGCACCCACGGAGGTCACGGCGATGCCGGAACCGAAGTCGATGAGGCGGTTGCCGTCGACGTCCTCGATGATCCCGCCGCCGGCGCGCGCGGTGAAGACGGGCAGCACGGACCCCACTCCACCGGCCACCGTGGCCGTACGTCGGGCCTGAAGCTCCTGCGACTTCGGGCCGGGAATGGCGGTGACGACGCGGCGCTCCTGCGGGATTGCGGTCATGAGGGGCTCCTGGGGGAATGCTGGGGGCTGGATCGGGACGCTCTTTCTTCCGCAGGCTAGGCGTGGTGCGGGGGGTCCGGCATGTTCCGTTCGGGAGAAGTGCGCCTGTGTCGTTGTCCGCGGCGGACATAGCGGCGCATCCTCTCCGCCGCGCCTCCGCGTGGGCGCGGCAGGAGGGCGGGACCGCGGCGCGGATCGGTGAACTGCCCAGGCCGCAGCACTAGATTGAGCCCGTACGCACGCATACCGCTGGTCAGGGGACGAGGGGCAGCACATGGACACCGAGGGCACGTACGACGCACGCGGCACACGGGCCGGCCAGGTGCCCCGCCCGGCCGGCCCGCCGCCCATGCCCTCCCTGCCACCTGCCACCGGCCCTTCCCTGACGGAGTGGCTGCGTACCCCGCGCCCGGAGGCGGAGCCGGGCGTCTGGCGCTACGGGTACGTGCCGCGCCCGGCCGAGGAGCCGGAGCGGATCCCGGACCGTCAGTTGGTCACGGGCGCGCTGATCTCGTTCCTCACCGCCCTGCTTGTCTGGTCCCTGTGCTGGAACGGCTACATCGGCTTCTGGATGGACCCGCTGTTCTGGGTGATCCCCGACGACTGGTACCTCGACGTCACCGAGCCGCCGGTCGCCTACGCCGTCGTGACCAACCTCTACTACGTCCTCTTCGCCGGGCTGCTCGCCATGATCTTCGGCCGGGTCGGCCGCTGGGCCGAACTGGGCCGGCGCTGGCTTCTGCCGCTCTTCCGCGGCGTCCGCCCCGCCGCCCCGCAGCCGGGGGCGGTGACCGGGCCGGCAGTCGACCCCGCCGAGTGGCCGGAGCTGCGCGGCGCGCGGCAGGCCGCCGTTGCGGACCGGCTCGCGGAGGAGGTGCGGTCCGGGCGGATGAACGACGTCGACCTCGTACGGATCCGCCGCGCCTGGCAGTCGGTACAGGCGGACCCCTCCCGGCTGGACGCGTTCACCGGCGCCGTGCTGCGGCAGGGCGCCGCAGCGTGCACGCACCCCTCCGGGGCGCGCGACCTGCCCGTCCGCGCCGCCCGGCACGACCTCTTCGTACGCCAGGTGCGGATCGGTGCGGCCGACGGGAGCGAACGCAACCCCTACGCCCGGCGCGGCACCGCCGTCGCCCTCGACCCGGCTCTCCTCGGCACGTCTCTGCTGGCGGTCGGCCCGCCGGGTGCCGGGAAGACCGGCCATCTGGTCCGGCCGGTGGTGGAGTCGCTGGCCCTGCAGGCGATCGCCGGTCAGGCCGCGGTCATCGCGGTGGGCGCCGTCGGCGCGCAGCTCGGGCCCGACGACGCGTACGACGTGGTGGTCAAGCTGGGTGACCCCGCCTCCGCCTACGACCTGGACCTGTACGGCGGTACGACCGACCCGGACGAGGCCGCGGCCATGCTGGCCGAAGCCTTCATCGGCGACCTTCCGGACGTCGACAGCCGTCGCGCGGCCACCGCGCTCGCGCAACTGCTCGGCCCATTCCGCGCGGCCCACGGCCGCTTCCCGTCCGTACCGGAGCTGCGCGAACTCCTTGACGGGGTGCCGGCCGCGCTCGCCACCCTGCGCGAGGCGCTGGACGGGGGCGGGCACTACTCCCTCCAGCGCGAGCTGGACGCGCGCGCCCGCCAGTCGGGTGCGCCCGGCGATCCCGGTGTACTGCTCGCCGACCGGGTGGCACTCCTGGACCGGCCCGCCTTCACGGGCTTCTTCGACACCGGCGGCCACGCCCGCCCGTTCTCGCTGCGCTCCCTCGAACACCCGCTCCGGGTCCGGATCGACCTGCCGGAGCGCGGGCACGCCGAGGCGTCGCGGATGCTGGCCCGGCTCGTCCTCGCGCAGTTCACGGCGAGCGCCGCGGCCCGGGGGGACCGTTCGCTGTTCGCCTGCCTCGTCCTCGACGACGCCTCGCACGCCCTCACCGCCGAGACCGTCCGCGGCATCCAGCGGCTCCGCTCGGCCAACGCGGGAGCGGTGCTCACGCTGCGTACGCTCGACGACGTTCCGGAGGGGCTGCGTACGGCGGTGCTTGGCGCGGTCGGATGCCGGATGGCGTTCTCCGGGGTGACCACGTGGGACGGGAAGCGGTTCGCCGAGGCCTGGGGAACCGAGTGGGTGGAGACCCGGGACGTCACCAGCCGTACCGTCTTCGCGGACCAGCCGCTCACCCGGGCCGTCCATGCCTTCCGCAAGCTGGTCACCGGGAAGGCCGTGACGACGGACGCGATCACCGTGCGGAAGGTCGAACGCGAGCGGTGGTCGGCCTCCGACCTCGCCCACGCCGTGCCCGTGGGGCATGCGGTGCTGTCGCTGACGACGGTACGGGGAGAGCACGCGGCGCCCCTGCTGGTGGATCTGCGGGGCTAGTGCTGTGACCGGAAAGGTTGGCCGGGAAGCTCGCGGCGTCCGGTGCGGTGCATCGCAAGGCGGAGCATCGCCCGCGTACTGGATGTACTCGGGTGATGCGACAACGCGACGAGGCGCCGTGCCGGGCGTCGCGAGCCGGTGAACCTTTCCGGTCGCAGCACTAGGTGTGGGCTAGGTGTTCCGCGGGGCCAGGTGTACTGATCACATGGCCCTGTCTCACATGGCCATGTCCGGGAGGGTTCGAGGATCGCCGGACAGGGACCTGCGGGACACCCGGTCCCGGTGCGGGGGATCCGTACGCCCTGGCAGAATCGGCAGTAGCCGTTCATACAGGTCGGCTAAATCGTCTGCAGATCGCCGAAGGTCTCCCATGCCGCCCACGCTTGCCTCCCTCGTCCATCACTCCGCGCTCAAACTCACCGTGCGCGCGGGTGGGGACCGGCTGGAGACGCCCGTGCGCTGGGCCCACGTCAGCGAACTGGCCGACCCCGTCCCGTACATGGAGGGCGGCGAGCTGCTCCTCATCACGGCGATGAAACTGGACGCCGAGGACGCCGAGGCGATGCGCCGCTACGTACGGCGACTGGTGGGCGCCGGCGTCGTCGGGCTGGGCTTCGCGGTCGGGGTGTACTACGAGGACATTCCGCAGCCGCTGGTGGATGCCGCCAAGGAGGCGGACCTTCCGCTGCTCGAAGTACCGCAGCGCACGCCCTTCCTCGCGATCAGCAAGGCGGTCTCGGCCGCCAACGCCGCCGACCAGTACAGGGCCGTCACCGCCGGCTTCGAGGCTCAGCGCGAGCTGACCCGGGCCGCGCTCTCGGCGGACGGACCTGCCGAACTCCTCGCCCGGCTCGCCGCGCACGTCCACGGCTGGGCCGCGCTGTACGACACCTCGGGCGCCGTCGTCGCCGCCGCACCCGACTGGGCCGCGCGCCGGGCGGCCCGCCTCACCGGCGACGTCGAACGGCTGCGGGAGCGACCCGCTCCCGCGAGCGCCGTCGTCGGCGGCTCCGAGGACCGGGTGGAGCTGCAGTCGCTCGGCACCGGACGGCGTGCTCGCGGCGCGCTCGCGGTGGGCACGGGCGCCCCGCTCGGCACGGCCGAACGCTATGCCGTGCACTCGGCGGTCGCGCTGCTCACTCTCGGCACCGAGCGCTCGCGCTCGCTGCAGGAGGCGGAGACCCGCCTCGGTGCGGCGATCCTGAAGATGCTGCTCGCCGGGGAGCCGGACCACGCGCGGGCCGTCGCCGGTGACCTCTACGGCGCGCTGCTGGACGCTCCCTTCCGCCTGGTCATCGCCGAAGCGGCGGCAGCCGGCGAGGGCCCTCCGGCCGAGCCCGCCCCCGACCCCCTCGCGGCGCTCGCGGACGCGCTGGAGAGCGCGGCGGCCCGGGCCGGCGAATCACTGCTCCTGGTGCCGGAGGGCGAACGCCTCGTCGTTCTCGCCACCGACGGCGGCGCGGCGGTCACCGCCTGCGCCGAGTACGCCGACGCGGTGGAGGCCCGGCGGGGGGCGGCATCCCGGCCGCACGAGCCGGCCGAGCCGGACGAGATCGTCGTCGGACTCTCCGCGCCGGCCGGCCCGATCGCCGCAGCCGCCGCGTACAAACAGGCCGACCAGGCCCTGGCCGTCGCCCGCCGCCGCGGCCGCACGCTGGTCGAGCACGAGGAGGTGGCGGCCGGCTCGGTGCTGCCTCTGCTCGCCGACGACGCGGTACGGGCCTTCGCCGACGGCATGCTCAGGGCCCTGCACGAGCACGACGCGACAGGCCGGGGCGATCTGGTGGCCTCGCTGCGCGCATGGCTCTCCCGCCACGGCCAGTGGGACGCGGCCGCCGCGGACCTGGGCGTCCACCGGCACACGCTGCGCTACCGGATGCGCCGGGTGGAGGAGATCCTGGGCCGCTCGCTGGACGACCCGGACGTCCGGATGGAACTGTGGCTGGCCCTGAAGGCCACGACGCCTGCGTGACCCGGCCATGAGGGGAAGCCCCCGCTCTCCCCGGGCTGGAGCACCCGGCCCGGAGCGAGCTCCGGATCCCGGGCGCGCCCCGCGGCCGGAGCGGCGAAGCGCCCTGGTGCGGCGAGGAGCCGGCGTGACCCGCGGCCCGGCCGGGGCAAGCAGTACCGCCACCGACAAACCGGCAGGCGTCCCACGCCTACCACTCCACCTCGGACAAACGCCAACTCGCGGTCCCGCCCCTACCGTGGTGGCGACAGGACCCCCAATCTTCGGAAGGGCCGGAATCACAGTGACTTCCACCCACGCCTTCTGGCTCGCCGGCCGCCAGGCCACCGGCGAGGACAGCTTCGACGTCACCTCTCCCTGGGACGGCCGTGTCGTCGGCAAGGTCAGCGTTCCGACCGACGCCCAGGTCGAGGAGGCCGTCGCCGCCGCGCAGGCCGTCACCGCAGAGTTCGCGGCGACCCCTGCGCACGTCCGCGCAGCTGCCCTCGACCACGTGTCGCGCCGGCTCACCGAGCGCACCGAGGAGATCGCCCAGCTGATCTCCGCCGAGAACGGCAAGCCGATCAAGTGGGCGCGCGGCGAGGTCGGCCGCGCCGTGTCCGTGTTCCGTTTCGCCGCCGAGGAAGCACGCCGTTTCAACGGCGGCGAGGCCCAGCGCCTGGACACCGATGCCGGCGGCGTCGGTCGCCTCGCACTGACCCGCCGCTTCCCCAAGGGCCCCGTGCTCGGCATCGCGCCGTTCAACTTCCCGCTGAACCTGTGCGCCCACAAGGTCGCCCCGGCCATCGCCGTCGGCTCCCCGATCATTCTCAAGCCCGCCCCGGCCACCCCGCTGTCGGGCCTCGTCCTCGGCGAGCTGCTCGCCGAGACCGAGCTGCCGGCCGGTTCGTGGTCCGTGCTCCCCGTCGCCAACGACCGGATGCCGGCCCTGGTCCAGGACGAGCGCCTGCCGGTCATCTCCTTCACCGGTTCCGAGACGGTCGGTTACGCGATCATGGACTCGGTGCCACGCAAGCACTGCACCCTGGAGCTCGGCGGCAACGGCGCGGCCGTCGTCCTCGGCGACTTCGCCTCAGAGGCGGACCTCGACTGGGCGGCCACCCGTATTGCCACCTTCTCGAACTACCAGGGCGGCCAGTCCTGCATCTCCGTGCAGCGAGTGATCGCCGACGCCTCGGTCTACGACCGACTCGTCCCGAAGGTCGTCGCGGCGGTCGAGGCACAGGTCACCGGTGACCCGTCGGACGCCAAGACCGATGTCGGCCCGCTGGTCAGCGAGGACGCCGCCAAGCGTGTCGAGTCCTGGGTCGACGAGGCCGTGAACGCCGGCGCCCGGCTGCTGACCGGCGGCAAGCGCGACGGCGCGACCTACGCGCCCACCGTGCTCGCCGAGGTTCCGGCGGACGTCACGATCTCCTGCGAGGAGGTCTTCGGCCCGGTCCTGACGCTGAAGAAGGTCCACGGCGAGGCCGAGGCCTTCGCCGCGGTCAACGACTCGAAGTACGGCCTCCAGGCCGGCGTGTTCACGCACGACGTGCAGACCGCCTTCCGCGCCCACCGCGCGCTCGAGGTCGGCGGCGTGATCATCGGCGACGTCCCCTCGTACCGCGCGGACCAGATGCCGTACGGCGGCGCCAAGCTGTCCGGCGTGGGCCGTGAGGGCGTGCGCTACGCGATGGACGACTACACGTACGAGAGGGTTCTGGTCCTCACCGGACTCGACCTCTGACCTGTACGGCGGATCCGGACGACGGATTCGTACGGCCCAAGAACGCGGCCGGAGCCCACTGTGCGGGGGCTCCGGCCGTTTGCCGTACCTGCGCCACGGCTGGTGCAACATGTACGAATCGGGTAGAGACTCACAGGTAGCACTGACCGGTAGCCACACCGGCGCCGGCCCCTGACATCGACGCAGCGGCGAGGTGAGCCTCCTCATGTCCGCACCATCCGAGACCTCCAGGCCCGACGAGACCTCCAGGCCCCACGAGCCCTCCGCGACCACCGCGGGCACGACGCCCTCGGCTCCCAAGGTGACCGAGCGCGAAGCCCGCCAGGTGGCCGAGGCCGCCCGCGAGCAGGACTGGCGGAAGCCAAGCTTCGCCAAGGAACTCTTCCTGGGGCGGTTCCGCCTGGACCTCATCCATCCCCACCCGATGCCCGCCGGCGAGGACGCGCGGCGCGGTGAGGAGTTCCTCACCAAGCTCCGCGACTTCTGCGAGACGAAGATCGACAGCGCCCGCATCGAGCGCGAGGCGCGGATCCCCGACGAGACGGTCGACGGGATCAAGGAGCTCGGCGCCCTCGGTATGAAGATCGACATCAAGTACGGGGGCCTCGGCCTCACCCAGGTGTACTACAACAAGGCGCTGGCCCTGGTCGGCTCCGTCAGCCCCGCCCTGGGCGCGCTGCTCTCCGCCCACCAGTCCATCGGTGTACCACAGCCGCTGAAGATGTTCGGCACCCAGGAGCAGAAGGAGGCGTTCCTGCCCCGTTGCGCCCGCACCGACATCAGCGCCTTTCTGCTCACCGAGCCGGACGTCGGCTCCGACCCGGCCCGCCTCGCCACGAGCGCGGTCCCCGACGGGGACGACTACATCCTCGACGGGGTGAAGCTGTGGACGACGAACGGCGTCGTCGCCGACCTGCTCGTGGTCATGGCCCGCGTTCCCAAATCCGAGGGGCACAAGGGCGGCATCACGGCGTTCGTCGTCGAAGCCGCCTCGCCCGGCATCACCGTGGAGAACCGCAACGCCTTCATGGGCCTGCGCGGACTGGAGAACGGCGTCACCCGGTTCCACCAGGTCCGGGTCCCCGCGGCGAATCGCATCGGTCCCGAGGGCGCCGGTCTCAAGATCGCTCTGACCACGCTCAACACCGGTCGCCTCTCCCTGCCGGCGATGTGCGTCGGCGCGGGCAAGTGGTGCCTGAAGATCGCCCGTGAGTGGTCGTCCGTACGCGAGCAGTGGGGCAGGCCGGTCGCCCGGCACGAAGCAGTGGGCTCCAAGATCGCCTTTATCGCGGCGACGACGTTCGCGCTCGAAGCGGTCGTGGACCTGTCGTCCCAGATGGCTGACGAGGACCGCAACGACATCCGTATCGAGGCCGCCCTCGCCAAGCTGTACGGCAGCGAGATGGCCTGCCTGATGGCCGACGAACTGGTCCAGATCCGCGGCGGCCGCGGCTTCGAGACCGCGGAGTCGCTCGCGGCCCGCGGCGAACGGGCCGTCCCCGCCGAGCAGATCTTGCGCGACCTGCGCATCAACCGCATCTTCGAGGGATCGACGGAGATCATGCATCTCCTCATCGCCCGCGAGGCGGTCGACGCCCACCTCTCGGTCGCCGGCGATCTCATCGACCCCGACAAGTCCCTCTCGGACAAGGCCAAGGCCGGTGCGAGCGCAGCCGGCTTCTACGCCAAGTGGCTGCCCAAGCTCGTCGCCGGGCCGGGTCAACTCCCGCGCACGTACGCCGAGTTCCACCCTGCCGGTCATCCCGACCTGTCCATTCACCTGCGCTTCGTCGAGCGCGGCGCACGCAAGCTCGCCCGCTCCACCTTCTACGCCATGTCGCGCTGGCAGGGGCGCATGGAGACCAAGCAGGGCTTCCTGGGCCGGATCGTCGACATCGGTGCCGAGCTGTTCGCCATGAGCGCGACCTGCGTACGGGCCGAACTCCTGCGCAGCACCGGCGATCACGGCCGCGAGGCGTACCAGCTCGCCGACGCGTTCTGCCGCCAGTCGCGCATCCGCGTCGACGAACTCTTCACGCGTCTGTGGACCAACACCGACGACCTCGACCGCAAGGTCGTCGACGGAGTCCTGTCCGGTACGTACACCTGGCTGGAGGAGGGAGTCCTCGACCCGTCGGGCGACGGCCCCTGGATCGCGGACGCGACTCCCGGCCCCAGCCGGCGGGACAACGTCCACCGCCCGATCCGCTGAGCCACGACGAGCCGTGGCCGCCGCCTCCCGGCGGCGGCCACGCTTGCGTGCGTTCCCCCGCCGGCGGCTAAGGTGCATCCGCCACGTACCGAGGGGGAACCACCATGTCTGCCGCGCCGCCGCCGAGTTCGAACCCGCACCCGTATCCGTACGCCGCGCACCCCCAGCCCCAGCCGGCCCCGTACGCGGCGCCTTGGGGAGCGGCCCCCGCCCCCGTCCCCGCCTGCCGGATCTGCGGGGCTCTGCCGGTGTCCCCGGCGACCGTGCGAGGCCACCAGGGGTTTCTCGTCATCATGCGCTTCCTCAAGGCCGAAGGACCGTTCTGCAGGCCGTGCGGGACAGCCACCTACCGCAGGATGACCGCGAACACCCTGATCCAGGGATGGTGGGGCCCGCTCTCCGCCCTCATCACCCCGTTCACGCTGCTGGCGAACCTCTTCGCCCGCTCCGCCTTCCGCAAGTTGCCGCAGCCGTACGGCGGTTGGCGCCCACCGCTCGACCCCGGCAAGCCGGTGCCGCTGCGCCCCCAGGCCCTGCTCTTCCTGATCCCGGCCGGGCTGGTCCTTGCCGCGTTGACCGTCCTGATGGCAATCGGTGTGGTCGTGGGCGGCGACCCGGAGTCGACCGGCTTCACAGCCGGCGAGTGCGTACGCAACAACGCCGACTGGCCCGAGCAGGACCTGGAGCGCGTGGCGTGCGACGCCACGGGGGAGCGCTACGAAGTAACCGAGCACCAGGACTGCGGCCCCGCGGACTACCTCATGTACCTGGAGTACAGCGCGAACGGGGCCACGTCGTACTGCCTCAGCCGCCGCGGCTGAGGCCACCCCGCCGCTCCGAAGGGGACGCCCTGTCCATCCCTTGAACACTTGCGGCCACAATGGAGGGCATGAGCGACAGTCCAGCCCCCCTCGCCGATCCGCATCTCACCTTCGACGCTGCCGAAGGCCGCCGGGACATCGTCATCCTCGGCTCCACCGGGTCCATCGGCACCCAGGCCATCGACCTGGTGCTGCGCAACCCCGACCGCTTCCGGGTCACCGGGCTGTCGGCGGCCGGCGGCCGCGTGGGGCTGCTCGCCGAGCAGGCCCGGCGGCTGCAGGTACGCACGGTCGCGGTGGCCCGGCAGGACGTCGTGCCCGCGCTGCGCGAGGCGCTGAAGGCCCAGTACGGGAGCGAACCCGCGCCCGAGATCCTGGCCGGCCCGGACGCCGCCACCGAGCTCGCCGCGAGCGACTGCCACACCGTGCTGAACGGCATCACCGGCTCGATCGGCCTGGCACCCACCCTCGCGGCCCTCGAAGCCGGCCGTACGCTCGCCCTCGCCAACAAGGAGTCGCTCATCGTCGGCGGCCCGCTCGTGAAGGCGCTTGCCAAGCCCGGCCAGATCATCCCGGTCGACTCCGAGCACGCCGCGCTCTTCCAGGCCCTGGCCGCCGGTACCCGGGCCGACGTCCGCAAGCTGGTCGTCACCGCGTCCGGCGGCCCCTTCCGCGGCCGTACGAAGGCGGAGCTGGCCGATGTCACCCCCGAGGACGCCCTCGCGCATCCCACTTGGGCGATGGGCCCGGTGATCACGGTCAATTCCGCGACCCTGGTCAACAAGGGCCTGGAGGTCATCGAGGCGCATCTCCTCTACGACATCCCGTTCGAGCGAATCGAGGTCGTCGTCCACCCCCAGTCGTATGTCCACTCGATGGTGGAATTCACCGACGGCTCGACGCTCGCCCAGGCCACGCCGCCCGACATGCGCGGCCCGATCGCCATCGGCCTCGGCTGGCCGGAACGCGTCCCGGACGCGGCCCCCGCCTTCGACTGGTCGAAGGCGTCGACCTGGGAGTTCTTCCCGCTCGACAAGGACGCCTTCCCGTCCGTCGGACTCGCCCGGTTCGTGGGCAACCTGGGCGGCACGGCCCCCGCGGTGTTCAATGCGGCGAACGAGGAGTGCGTGGACGCTTTTCTCGGCGGCCGCCTGCCTTTCGACGGAATCGTCGATACGGTCGCCGCAGTGGTCGCGGACCACGGCACTCCTCGTACGGGAACTTCACTCACCGTCGGGGACGTCCTGGAAGCAGAGACCTGGGCACGGGCCAGGGCACGTGAACTGGCGGCGAAGGCAACAGCGGAGGCTCGCGCATGACGATTCTGATGACGGTCCTCGGCATAGTCGTCTTCGCGATCGGCCTGCTCTTCTCCATCGCGTGGCACGAACTCGGGCACCTGTCGACGGCCAAGCTCTTCGGCATCCGCGTGCCGCAGTACATGGTCGGCTTCGGCCCCACCCTCTGGTCGAGGCACAAGGGCGAGACCGAATACGGGATCAAGGCCATCCCGATGGGCGGCTACATCCGCATGATCGGGATGTTCCCGCCCGGGGACGACGGCAAGATCGCCGCCCGCTCGACCTCGCCCTGGCGCTCGATGATCGAGGACGCGCGCTCGGCCGCCTTCGAGGAGCTGAAGCCCGGCGACGAGACCCGGCTCTTCTACGCGCGCAAGCCGTGGAAGCGCGTGATCGTGATGTTCGCGGGCCCGTTCATGAACCTGGTCCTCGCGGTCGCGATCTTCCTCGGCGTGATGATGACCTTCGGCATCAACACCCAGACCACCACCGTGGGCAAGGTCTCCGACTGCGTCATCCAGCAGAGCGAGAACCGCGACACCTGCAAGCCGACCGACCAGGCCGCCCCGGCCAAGGCCGCCGGCCTCAAGGCGGGCGACAAGATCGTCGCGTTCAACGGTGACCGCACCCAGGACTGGGGCACGCTGCAGAAGCACATCCGCGAGACCATCGGCCCCGCGACGATCACCGTCGAGCGGGCCGGGAAGCAGCTGGACCTCAAGGCCGACCTCATCGAGAACCAGGTCAGCGAGACCGACGGAGAGGGCGGCTACGTCGAAGGGCAGTACGTCGTCGCAGGCTTCCTCGGCTTCAGCCCGGCCAGTGGCATCGTCGAGCAGTCCTTCGGTCAGTCGGTGGACCGCATGGGCGACATGATGCAGTCCGGCGTCGAGTCACTGATCGCCCTTCCCTCAAAGGTCCCCGACCTGTGGGACGCGGCCTTCGGTGACGGCGAGCGCAAGCAGGACTCCCCGATGGGCGTGGTCGGCGCGGCCCGGGTCAGCGGCGACATCGTCAACCTGGACATCCCCCCGGAGAACCAGGTCGCGATGTTCCTGTTCCTGGTCGCGGGCTTCAACCTCTCGCTGTTCCTGTTCAACATGCTGCCGCTGCTCCCGCTCGACGGCGGGCACATCGCGGGCGCCCTGTGGGAGTCCGTACGCCGCCATCTGGCGCGCCTCTTCAAGCGCCCGGACCCGGGCCCCTTCGACGTTGCGAAGCTGATGCCGGTCGCCTATGTGGTGGCAGGGATCTTCGTCTGCTTCACACTGCTCGTGCTCATCGCCGATGTCGTCAATCCCGTACGGATCACATAGGCGACGAACCGGTGAGAAGTGGGGGATCGGGTGCCGTTCAGGACCGGCGCGCCCCGGCGTACACCTCACGTTCGGGCGCACACCATCGGGTGGGCGCCAGGGCGTGGGGTGCTGCGGCCGCACCCCGTGCCGTAACCTCGAAGGCTGGAGCCCGCCGATCTCGGGACCTTGATCCACACTTGGGGTTGCACAGCAGATGACTGCAATTTCTCTCGGAATGCCGTCCGTTCCGACGAAGCTCGCCGACCGAAGGGTCAGCCGTAAGATCCAGGTCGGCACGGTGGCCGTCGGCGGGGACGCACCTGTTTCGGTGCAGTCGATGACCACCACCCGGACCTCCGACATCGGCGCCACGCTGCAGCAGATCGCAGAGCTGACGGCGTCGGGCTGCCAGATCGTACGGGTCGCCTGCCCGACCCAGGACGACGCGGACGCGCTCGCCACCATCGCCCGGAAGTCCCAGATCCCCGTGATCGCGGACATCCACTTCCAGCCCAAGTACGTCTTCGCCGCGATCGACGCGGGCTGCGCGGCGGTCCGGGTCAACCCGGGCAACATCAAGCAGTTCGACGACAAGGTCAAGGAGATCGCCAAGGCGGCCTCCGCCGCCGGCACCCCGATCCGGATCGGCGTCAACGCCGGCTCCCTGGACGCGCGGCTGCTGCAGAAGTACGGCAAGGCGACGCCCGAGGCGCTGGTCGAGTCGGCGCTGTGGGAGGCCTCCCTCTTCGAGGAGCACGGCTTCCGCGACATCAAGATCTCGGTCAAGCACAACGACCCCGTCGTGATGGTCAACGCCTACCGGCAGCTTGCCGCGCAGTGCGACTACCCGCTGCACCTCGGTGTCACCGAGGCCGGTCCGGCCTTCCAGGGCACCATCAAGTCGGCGGTCGCCTTCGGCGCGCTGCTGAGCGAGGGCATCGGCGACACCATCCGCGTCTCGCTGTCCGCCCCGCCCGCGGAAGAGGTCAAGGTCGGCATCCAGATCCTGGAGTCGATGAACCTGCGGCAGCGTCGCCTGGAAATCGTCTCCTGCCCGTCCTGCGGCCGCGCCCAGGTCGACGTCTACAAGCTCGCCGACCAGGTCTCCGCCGGTCTGGAGGGCATGGAGGTCCCGCTGCGCGTCGCCGTCATGGGCTGCGTCGTCAACGGTCCCGGCGAGGCGCGCGAGGCCGACCTCGGTGTCGCCTCGGGCAATGGCAAGGGCCAGATCTTCGTGAAGGGCGAGGTCATCAAGACCGTTCCCGAGTCGAAGATCGTGGAGACGCTCATCGAAGAGGCGATGAAGATCGCCGAGCAGATGGAGAAGGACGGCGTCCCCTCCGGCCCGCCGGTGGTCGACGCGGTGGGCGAGCCCGAGGTCGCGGTCGGCTGACCTCGCCCGCGTATGCCTGGCCGGCCCTGTTCCCGCAGCTCCGCGGGGGCGGGGCCGCTTGCCGGGTTACCTTCCCGGGGGCGGCGGTCCGCAGTGTCGCCGGGTACAGTGCGGAGATCAGCAGAACCGCATGGTGAGGCCCCCGCAACGTGTTGACGCAGACCACCACCCGGGTCCTCGAGCCCAGCGACCTCGACGCCGCGCTCGAGGTGCTCGGGCGCGACCCGGTCGCCAACGCGTTCGTCGCCTCCCGGGTGCACGTCGCGGGGCTCGACCCCTGGCGGCTCGGCGGCGAGATGTGGGGCTGGTACACGGACGGGGAGCTGCGCTCGCTGTGCTACGCCGGGGCCAACCTCGTACCGATGTGCGCGACCCCCGAGGCGGTACGGGCCTTCGCCGACCGTGCCCGCAGGACCGGCCGCCGGTGTTCGTCGATCGTCGGCCCCGTCGAATCGACGGCCCCGCTGTGGCGGCTGCTCGAACCGAGCTGGGGCCCGGCCAGGGACGTCCGCCCGAACCAGCCACTGATGATCACCGAGCAGCCGGCGAGCCAGGTGGAGCCGGACCCGCTCGTCCGCCGGATCCGCAAGGACGAGATGGAAGTGATCATGCCCGCGTGCGTGGCGATGTTCACCGAGGAGGTGGGCGTCTCGCCGATGGCCGGAGACGGCGGGCTGCTCTACCAGGCGAGGGTCGCCGAATTGGTCGGTTCCGGGCGGTCGTTCGCGCGCATAGAGAACGGCAAGGTCCTCTTCAAGGCCGAGATCGGGGCGGCCACCCCGCAGGCCTGTCAGATCCAGGGCGTCTGGGTGGACCCGGAGTTCCGCGGCCGCGGGCTGTCGGAGACGGGCATGGCGGCCGTGCTGCGCTACGCGCTCGCCGAGGTGGCGCCCGTCGTCAGCCTGTACGTGAACGACTTCAACACGGCGGCGAGGGCGGCGTACCACAGGGTCGGCTTTCGTGAGGTCGGGGCCTTCATGAGCGTGTTGTTCTGAGAGGTAGTCTCCCCGGCATGCTGGATTCTTCCGGGGAACCCCGGATCCCCGACGATGTTGTGGTCGCCCCGCTCGACCTCGCCACGCGTGTGGACGAGGCGCTGGCCGTGCAGGCGCTCGCCTTCGGTCTCAGCGAAGACGAGATGGGGGTGCGCCGGCACATCGTTCTTCGGCATCTGACCAGCCGGGGAGCCCGGGCGCGGGGCGCGACCACGGCCGACGGCCGGCTGGTCGGGTTCGTGTACGGGATGCCCAACGACCGTGCGCACTGGTGGTCCACGATCGTCGAGCCGTATCTGCGCAACGCGGGTCTGGGCGAGTGGCTGGACGACGCGTTCGTCATCACCGAGCTGCATGTGCACCCGGACTTCCAGGGCCGTGGCATCGGCCGTGCACTGATCACCGACATCACCGACACCGCGGAGCTGCCGCGCTCGATCCTGTCCGCGATCGACATCGAGAGCCCGGCCCGCGGCCTGTACCGCGCGCTCGGCTACACCGACCTCGCCCGGCAGGTCCATTTCCCGAGTGCTCCCCAGCCGTACGCGGTGATGGGCGCCCCGCTGCCGCTGCGCCGCCGGTAGGTCCGGCCGGCCGGACCGGGCCCCGAGCGCGCCCCGAGCCGGCCCCGAGACCGGGCCCCGAGGCCGGGCTCCGAGGTCGGGCTCCGAGGCCGGGCAGCACCCAACTGATTTCCGCCCGCCGGTCCGCCCCGGTTAACCTCCTGGCATCACCCGACAGCACGCAGGAGTATCACCATGGCCCAGGTCCAGCGCATGTCCCGTCTGATGGTCAAGACACTGCGCGACGACCCGGCGGACGCCGAGACGCTCAGCCACAAGCTGCTCGTCCGCGCGGGCTACGTGCGCCGCAACTCCGCGGGTATCTGGACCTGGCTGCCGCTCGGTAAGAAGGTGCTCGACAACATCTCCCGCGTGGTGCGCGAGGAGATGGACGCGATCGGCGCCCAGGAGGTGCTCCTGCCCGCGCTGCTGCCGAAGGAGCCGTACGAGGCGAGCGGCCGCTGGGAGGAGTACGGCGACCTGCTCTTCCGCCTCAAGGACCGCAAGGGTGGCGACTACCTCCTCGGCCCCACCCACGAGGAGATCTTCACCCAGGTCGTCAAGGACCAGTGCACGTCCTACAAGGACCTGCCGGTGATGCTGTACCAGATCCAGACGAAGTACCGGGACGAGGCGCGTCCGCGCTCGGGCGTGCTGCGCGGCCGTGAGTTCCAGATGAAGGACTCGTACTCGTTCGACACGACGGACGAGGGACTGGAGCAGTCGTACGCGCTGCACCGCGAGGCGTACACCAGGATCTTCGCCCGTCTCGGCCTGGACTACCGCATCGTGTCGGCCGTCTCCGGCGCGATGGGCGGTTCGGCGTCCGAGGAGTTCCTGGCCCCGGCCGCGGCGGGTGAGGACACCTTCGTGGACTGTCCGAACTGCGAGTACGCGGCCAATACGGAGGCGGTCACCTTCAGCACCGGGCCGGAGGACGGCAGCGCCCACGGACCGGTCGAGGAGCTGGACACACCCGACACCCCGACCATTGAGTCGCTCGCCGAGTTCCTGGGCGTACCGGCCTCGGCGACCCTGAAGAACCTGCTGGTCAAGGTCGACGGCGAGATCACGGCCGTGGGTGTGCCCGGTGACCGCGAGGTGGACCTCGGCAAGCTGGGCGAGCACCTCGCGCCCGCCGTGGTCGAGCTGGTCACCGCCGAGGACTTCGTGGGCCGCCCGGATCTCGTACGCGGTTACGTCGGCCCCCAGGGCCTGGCCAAGGTCCGCTACATCGCCGACCCCCGCATCGCCCCCGGCACGGCGTGGGTCACCGGTGCGAACAAGGCCGACACCCACGCGAGGAACGTCGTCTGCGGCCGGGACTTCGAGGTCGACGACTACCTCGACGTCGTCGTCGTCGAGCCGGGCGACCCCTGCCCTTCCTGCGGCAGCGACTTGAAGCTGGACCGTGCGATCGAGATCGGCCACATCTTCCAGCTGGGCCGCAAGTACGCCGACACGTTCCAACTCGACGTGCTGGGTCAGCAGGGCAAGCCGGTCCGGGTGACGATGGGCTCGTACGGCATCGGTGTCTCCCGTGCGGTGGCGGCCCTCGCCGAGCAGACCGCCGACGAGCAGGGACTGTGCTGGCCCGCGGAGGTCGCCCCGGCCGACGTCCATGTCGTCGCGGCGGGCAAGGCCCTGCAGACCGAGCTGGCTCTCGACGTGTCCGGGAAGCTGGGCGCCGCGGGCATCCGCGTCCTGGTCGACGACCGGGCCGGGGTCTCGCCGGGCGTGAAGTTCACCGATGCGGAGCTGATCGGCGTCCCGAAGATCCTTGTCGCGGGCCGCCGGTCCGCCGAGGGCGTGGTGGAGCTGAAGGACCGCCGTACCGGCGAGCGCGAGGAGCTGACGGTCGAGGAGGCGGTCGCCCGCCTTACGGCGTAGAGCCGGGGGACGCCTCGGCGGAGGCGGTATCGGCGGCCCCCGTGCCGCGGGGCTGCCTGCCCTCGGGCACTGGCCCGGCGCCGAGCGGGTCCACCGGGGTGTCGGTCAGGGCGCCGAGGAACGGGTCGGCCGCGGCCGTTTCCGCCGGGGCGTCGATCGCCGCGCCGGGGGACTGGCCGCCGGGGGACTGCCGCCCGTCCAGAGCGGGCTTGGCCTTCGCCGGCTCGGCCGACGGCACCTGGGGCTGCGCGGGCTGCTGGGCGGCCCGCTCGAGGAAGCGCAGGAGCTCGACCGGGAACGGCAGTACGAGGGTGGAGTTCTTCTCGGCGGCGACGGCCACCACGGTCTGCAGCAGGCGGAGTTGGAGCGCGGCGGGCTGCTCGGCCATGACGCCGGCCGCCTCGGCGAGCTTCTTCGACGCCTGGAGTTCGGCGTCCGCGTTGATGACGCGGGCGCGGCGCTCCCGGTCCGCCTCGGCCTGCCGGGCCATGGAGCGCTTCATGGTCTCCGGCAGCGAGACGTCCTTGATCTCGACGCGGTCGATGGTCACGCCCCATTCGACCGCCGGGCTGTCGATCATGAGCTCCAGGCCCTGATTGAGCTTCTCCCGGTTGGACAGCAGGTCGTCGAGGTCGCTCTTGCCGATGATCGAGCGGAGCGATGTCTGGGCCATCTGGGAGACGGCGAAGCGGTAGTCCTCGACCTTGATGAGAGCGCTGGCCGCGTCGACGACCTTGAAGTAGATCACGGCGTCCACCCGGACCGTGACGTTGTCGCGGGTGATGCCGTCCTGCGCGGGCACGGGCATCGTCACGATCTGCATATTGACCTTGTGGATCCGGTCCACGAACGGAACGATCAGGGTGAACCCCGGGGGGCGGATCCCGCTGCGCAGCCGACCGAAGCGGAGGACAACGCCTCGCTCGTACTGCTTGACGACCCTGGCCGCCGCGGCCGCGTACAGCACGACGGCCGAGCCCACCGCCACTCCTGCTGCCACCAGATCCTCGACCATGACGGCCCCCTGCTGTTCCGAGCCGGGTATTACGCCTACGGTATGCCCCGATTTCACCTCGGTCGACCCTTCTGGCGGGCATGAAGGGCTACAGCCAGCCGGCGAACTCCAGCAGCAGCTCGGCGTCCTGTCGCCGGCCCGCGCCCGCCGCCCGCACACCCGACTCGACTGCGCGGAACAGGGTCCAGCCGCGCAGCCGCTCGCGGTCCACGTCCAGTGCGTCGGCGAGCTTGTTCACCCGGCGGCGGGCGGCCGAAGCGCCGCCCGCGGTGGCGACCAGGTCCTCCAGCCGGTCACGGACGAGCCGCGCGAGGTCGTACGCGCGTTCGCCGATCAGGGGCTCGGGGCCGACCGCCAGCCACGGTGCGCGCTCACCGGCGAGCACCTTGCCCTGGCGGAAGTTTCCGTGCAGCAGCAGCTCTTCCGCGGGGAGTGCGGTGAGCTCCTCCCGGACGGCCAGGGCCTGGGTGGCGAGGGGCTGCGCCTCGGCCGGAGCCTCCTTCAGTGCGACGGCCTGGCGAGTGGTGCGCTCGGCGACCGTCTCGAACCGGTGCGCGGGGGGCGGCTCCACCCACAGCCGCCGGACCGTTCCCGCCGCCTCCAGCAAGGCCTTGGCCTCGGGCAGAGAGCGTAGCGACACCTCTGGCTGCAGCCGCTCCAGCAGGAGCGCGCCGTCGTCGTGCCGGGTGTCGAGTGCCCGTACCGCGCCGAAGCCGCCCCAGTGCGCGAGGGCGGCCTGCTCCAGATCCGGTCGTGCGACGGGCGGGGCGACCTTCAGCGTCGCCGGGGTGCCGTCGGCGTACCGCACCAGGACGACGAGACTGCTCCGGCCGCCCGGAACCTGCACCCGCTGGGCCGTCAACTCGCGCCGGGACAGGGCCTCCTGAGTCAGGCCGGGCAGTTGCTCCAGCCAGTCGCCGGCGGCGTCCCCGAGCGTCTCGCCGAGCGCCCGTACAAGCCGCTCCGGCGGTTCGAAAGCCATGCGTGCGTGGTCCCCTTCAGGCTGCTTCAGGTGGTTTCCGGTGCTTCCGATCGTTCGGCGAGCCCTGGGAAGGCTACGCCAGTGCCCCGCCAGCGCACGGCCCGCACCGCTGCCTCGCGCAGGGCGTCCGCGGCCTCGCGGCGCAGCGGGCCCCGAGCAGCGCGTACCAGGTCGGAGTAGACCCCGGCGACCCGGTCCTCGATCTCGGCGGCCAGCCGCACGGCCGCCGCGCTGTCGGCCACCGCGAACGGCAGAGCGTACGCCGCGCCCGAGGGTGCGGGCCTGCCGCCCAGGTCGCGCGCGGTCCGGACCAGCGCGTCGCGCCGGGCGCGGTGGGCGTCGTACGCCTCCCGGGCCTCGGACCGGCGGCTCTCGGCCGCCCGGGCGCCGACCACTCCGTACCCGTAGACGGCGGCGTGTTCGGCGGCCAGCGCGGCCTGCACGGCGTCGAGTTCGGCCCTCGCGGTCACTTCGGCTCTCCTGACGTGAGCAGGTAGGCGTGTACGGACCCCGCGGCCGCGACCGAGGCCATCAGCCGGGCCAGTTCGCCGGGCGCCCCGAGCAGCGCGGCGGTCCGCGCGTCGGCGGTCCGGCGCTCCGCCGCGGCGAGTGCGGCCAGCGCCTGATTCGGCTCGCCGGGAACGGTGGATCCGACGGGCGGGGGACCGGAGGCCGCCGGGCCGGAGCCGGCCGGGCCGGTGTCCGTGCCCTGCGACCCGGGGGCCGTCGGCGCCGGGGGCGGCCCGGCCTTCGCCGCGGCGGCGCCGAACGCCCGTGCGTGCGCCGCGACTTCGGCCCGCAGCGGAGCCAGCCGGGCAGCCAGCGCCGGATGCGCCGCGGCAGTGGCGTCGTACCGCGCGAGCAGCTGCGTGCTCTCGCGCGCGGCCTGCTCACGCATCCGCCGTTCGGCGGAGACCGAGGCACGTGCGGCCTTGCCGCCGGCGGTCGCGGGATCGGAACAGCCGGCGAGCAGTGCGGCGCCGGCTGCTCCGGCGGCGCCGGCCAGCAAGCTCCTTCTGCTTCTGCGCAGGGTGAACGGCACGGTGGCGTCCTCGTGGCTTCTCGTGGGGCGTGTCCGGGGCGTGTGCAGGCGTGCCGGGAGGCCGACAGGGCCTGTGAGCCCTTGATCACCGTACCTGTGGCCGCAGCGAACAGGGCGGACGGCAACACCCTCCCGGACCGGATACCCTTTGAGCTGACACGCGACGATCCCACAACAGCACACGCGGCCGAGGAGTCACCCGGATGAGTACGACCCCCCCAAGCGAGAGGCTGCGCGAACTGCTGGAACCGCTTGTCACCGCCAAGGACCTGGATCTCGAGGAGATCGAGGTGTCGCGGGCGGGCAAGCGCCGGATGCTGCGGGTCATCGTGGATTCCGACGACGGCGTGGAGCTGGACGCCTGTGCCGAGCTGAGCCGGGACATCTCCGAGAAGCTCGATGAGACGGACGCGATGGGTGAGGGCGAGTACGTCCTCGAGGTCAGCTCTCCGGGCGCGGACCGCCCGCTGACGGAGCACCGCCATTACGTGAGGGCCACCGGCCGTCTGGTCAAACTGAACCTGCACGAGGACGGCGAGCTGGTCGCGCGCATCCTCCAGGTGGACGACGAGGGGCTCGACCTCGAGGTTCCGGGCGTGAAGGGGCGCAAGCCCACCGCCCGCCGCGTCATCTTCGCCGAGATCGCCAAGGCGCGTGTCGAGATCGAGTTCAGCCGCAAGGACAAGAAGGAAGAGGAGGCGTAGCCGTGGACATCGACATGAGTGCCCTGCGGGGTCTGGTCCGCGAGAAGGAGATCTCCTTCGACCTGTTGGTCGAGGCGATCGAGTCGGCCCTCCTCATCGCGTACCACCGCACCGAGGGCAGCTACCGCCGCGCCCGCGTGGAGCTGGACCGTGCCAACGGCCATGTGGTCGTGTGGGCGAAGGAGGACCCGGCCGACCTAGAAGAGGGCCAGGAGCCCCAGGAGTTCGACGACACCCCGACCGGTTTCGGCCGGATCGCCGCGACCACCGCGAAGCAGGTCATCCTCCAGCGTCTGCGTGACGCCGAGGACGAGATCACTTTCGGTGAGTTCGCCGGCCGCGAGGGGGATGTCGTCGCAGGCGTCGTTCAGCAGGGCAAGGACCCCAAGAACGTCCTGGTCGACATCGGCAAGATGGAGGCCATGCTCCCGGTGCAGGAGCAGGTGCCGGGCGAGGAGTACAAGCACGGCCTGCGTCTGCGGACTTACGTCGTACGGGTGGCCAAGGGTGTGCGCGGTCCGTCCGTGACGCTCTCGCGTACGCACCCCAACCTGGTGAAGAAGCTCTTCGCGATGGAGGTCCCGGAGATCGCGGACGGGTCCGTGGTCATCGAGGCGATCGCCCGCGAAGCGGGGCACCGTACGAAGATCGCGGTGCGCTCCACGCGTTCCGGGCTCAACCCGAAGGGCGCCTGTATCGGCCCGATGGGCGGCCGGGTGCGCGCGGTCATGGCCGAGCTGCACGGCGAGAAGATCGACATCGTGGACTGGTCCGACGACCCGGCGGAGATGGTCGCGCACGCGCTGTCCCCGGCCCGGGTCAGCAAGGTCGAGATCGTGGACATGGCCTCGCGCTCCGCGCGGGTGACGGTCCCCGACTACCAGCTGTCGCTCGCCATCGGCAAGGAGGGGCAGAACGCCCGCCTCGCCGCCCGGCTGACCGGCTGGCGCATCGACATCCGCCCGGACACCGAGCAGGCCGCGGACCAGGGTCCGGACCAGGGCTGACCGGTTCAGGCGGATAAATCCGCCCGGCATCCCGCTGGGGTTCCGAATGGATCACGACAACAACCGTTCGATTTTTGCCCCAAAGGGGTGAGGTCGGTGCGGGGAGGTAGACTTAAGCGTGTCTGGTCGGACGCATGCCCGCGCATGCCCTGAGCGAACCTGTGTGGGATGCCGGGAGCGAGCGGCCAAGCGCGATCTGCTGCGCATCGTGGCGGTCGAGGGCGAATGTGTCCCCGATCCTCGCGGTACGCTGCCCGGCCGGGGTGCGTATGTGCACCCCGCCCTGGTCTGTATCGACCTGGCGGTCCGTCGCCGGGCGTTCACCCGGGCCTTCAGGGTCCGGGAGGCGCTCGGAACCGAGGAAGTGCGCCGAGCAGTCGAACGGACAGTCGCGGAGCAGGCGACACCGTAAGAAGAAGTACGGCACGGAACACCGTGCGGTCAGGTACCTCGCGAGTTGGAAGTAGGTCGAGATTGCGATGAGCACTCGATGAGTACGCGATGAGTACGCCCATGAAGTAGCGACGGTCCGGCGTAACCCGGACCTAAAAGGAGCGAAGTGGCTAAGGTCCGGGTATACGAACTCGCCAAGGAGTTCGGGGTGGAGAGCAAGGTCGTCATGGCCAAGCTCCAAGAACTCGGTGAATTCGTCCGTTCGGCTTCCTCGACGATCGAGGCGCCGGTAGTACGCAAGTTGACTGACGCTTTGCAGGGGCCCGGCGGCAACGCCGGCAAGACCGCTGCCAAGCCCGGCGCGCCTCGCAAGGCGACGCCTGCCAAGCCCGCCGCGCCGTCTCCGGCCGCGGCGGCTCGTCCTGCTGCCCCGAAGCCCGGCGTCCCGGCCCCCAAGCCGGCCGCCGCCGAGGCCCCCGCGAGCAGCGCCCCGGTGACTCCGGCCGCCCCCGGCCCGCGTCCCGGCCCGAAGGCTCCGGCCCCGAAGCCCGCTCCGGCGGCTCCGGCTCCGGCGGCCCCCGAGTTCACCGCGCCTCCGGCGGCTCCGGCCGCTCCGCGTTCCGGTGGCGCCGGCGCTCCGCGCCAGGACGGTCCGCGTCAGGACCGTCCCGCCGCGTCGCGTCCGTCGGCTGCCGGCCAGGGCGGTGCCCGCCCCGCGGGTGCCCCCCGTCCCGGTGGCGAGCGCCCGGCACGTCCCGGTGGCGCTCAGGCCCCGCGTCCGGGCGGCGCCCGTCCCGCGGGTCCGCGTCCCGGCAACAACCCGTTCACCTCTGGTGGCTCCACCGGTATGGCGCGCCCTCAGGCGCCCCGTCCCGGCGGTGCCCCCCGCCCCGGCGGCCCCGGTGGTGCTCCCGGCGGCCCGCGTCCGCAAGGTGGCCCCGGCGGAGCTCCGCGGCCTCAGGGCCAGGGCGGCGCCCGTCCGACCCCCGGTGGCATGCCTCGTCCGCAGGGTGCCCGTCCGGGCCCCGGCGGCCCCGGTGGTGCTCCCGGTAACCGCCCGAACCCGGGCATGATGCCGCAGCGTCCGGCTGCCGGTCCCCGTCCTGGTGGCGGTCCCGGTGGCGGCGGCGGTGGCCGTGGTCCCGGCGGCGGCGCAGGCCGTCCCGGTGGCGCCGGTCGTCCCGCGGGCGGCGGCTTCGCCGGCCGTCCGGCCGGTCCCGGTGGCGGCGGTCGCCCCGGTGGCGGCGGCGGCTTCGGCGGTCGTCCCGGTGGCGGTGGCGCTCCCGGTGGTGGCGGCGGCTTCGGCGGTCGTCCCGGCTTCGGTGGTCGTCCCGGCGGCCCCGGTGGCCGTGGTGGCACACAGGGTGCGTTCGGCCGTCCCGGCGGTCCGGCGCGTCGTGGCCGTAAGTCGAAGCGGCAGAGGCGCCAGGAGTACGAGGCCATGCAGGCCCCGTCCGTCGGCGGCGTGATGCTGCCTCGCGGCAACGGACAGACCGTCCGCCTGTCGCGCGGTGCGTCCCTCACCGACTTCGCGGAGAAGATCAACGCCAACCCGGCGTCGCTCGTCGCCGTGATGATGAACCTCGGCGAGATGGTCACTGCCACGCAGTCCGTCTCCGACGAGACCCTCCAGCTGCTCGCCGACGAGATGAACTACGTCGTCGAGATCGTCAGCCCGGAGGAGGAGGACCGCGAGCTGCTCGAGTCCTTCGACATCGAGTTCGGCGAGGACGAGGGCGGCGAGGAGATGCTCGTCTCCCGTCCGCCGGTCGTCACCGTCATGGGTCACGTCGACCACGGCAAGACCCGGCTGCTGGACGCCATCCGCAAGACGAACGTCGTCGCGGGCGAGGCCGGCGGTATCACGCAGCACATCGGTGCGTACCAGGTCGGTACCGAGGTCAACGGTGAAGAGCGCAAGATCACCTTCATCGACACCCCGGGTCACGAGGCGTTCACCGCCATGCGTGCCCGTGGTGCCAAGTCCACCGACATCGCGATCCTGGTCGTCGCGGCCAACGACGGTGTCATGCCGCAGACGGTCGAGGCTCTGAACCACGCCAAGGCGGCCAACGTGCCGATCGTGGTCGCGGTCAACAAGATCGACGTCGAGGGCGCGGACCCGACCAAGGTGCGCGGTCAGCTGACCGAGTTCGGTCTGGTGGCCGAGGAGTACGGCGGCGACACCATGTTCGTCGACATCTCCGCCAAGCAGGGTCTGCACATCGACAGCCTGCTGGAGGCCGTGGTCCTCACGGCGGACGCCTCGCTGGACCTCCGGGCCAACGAGCAGATGGACGCGCAGGGTATTGCGATCGAGGCACACCTCGACCGTGGCCGCGGCGCCGTCGCCACCGTCCTCGTCCAGCGCGGAACGCTCCGCGTGGGTGACACGATGGTCGCCGGTGACGCGTACGGCCGTGTCCGGGCGATGCTCGACGACAACGGCAACAACGTCGAGGAAGCGGGTCCGTCGACCCCCGTCCTGGTTCTGGGTCTCACCAACGTCCCCGGCGCCGGCGACAACTTCCTGGTCGTCGACGAGGACCGTACGGCCCGCCAGATCGCCGAGAAGCGCGCTGCGCGTGAGCGCAACGCCGCCTTCGCCAAGCGCACCCGCCGGGTGTCCCTCGAGGACCTCGACAAGGTGCTCAAGGCCGGTCTGGTCCAGGATCTCAACATCATCATCAAGGGCGACGCGTCCGGTTCGGTGGAGGCTCTCGAGTCCTCGCTGCTCCAGCTCGACGTCGGCGAAGAGGTGGAGATCCGGGTCCTGCACCGCGGTGTGGGTGCGGTCACCGAGTCCGACATCGACCTGGCGATGGGCTCCGACGCCATTGTCATCGGCTTCAACGTCCGTGCTGCCGGCCGTGCCGCGCAGATGGCGGAGCGCGAGGGTGTCGACGTCCGGTACTACTCGGTGATCTACCAGGCCATCGAGGAGATCGAGGCGGCCCTCAAGGGCATGCTCAAGCCGGAGTACGAAGAGGTCGAGCTCGGTACGGCGGAGATCCGCGAGGTCTTCCGCTCGTCCAAGCTTGGCAACATCGCGGGTGTTCTCATCCGCTCCGGCGAGGTCAAGCGCAACACCAAGGCGCGCCTCATCCGCGACGGCAAGGTCGTCGCCGAGGACCTCAACATCCAGGGCCTGCGTCGCTTCAAGGACGACGTCACCGAGATCCGCGAAGGGTTCGAGGGCGGTATCAACCTCGGCAACTTCAACGACATCAAGATCGACGACGTCATCGCGACGTACGAGATGCGGGAGAAGCCGCGCGGCTGACAGCGGCACAGCGGTCCGGGGCCGGTCGGCGGAGCGTATTTCCGTCGATCGGCCCCGGCCGTTCCGTGTACGGTTCTTGTGTCCCTGCCAAGTGTTGGCAGGGCCCTCGATCCCGTACCGGCGGGACATCCGGATCCGCATGTATGTGGGGACACTGTCCTTCGATCTGCTCCTTGGCGACGTACGGTCGTTGAAGGAGAAACGCTCCGTCGTCCGGCCGATAGTCGCCGAGCTCCAGCGCAAGTTCGCGGTGAGCGCGGCCGAAGTCGGCGACCAGGATCTCCACCGCAGGACCAGGATCGGCCTGGCGGTGGTCTCGGGGGACACGGGGCATCTGGCGGACGTACTGGACCGGTGCGAACGTTTGGTCGCCGCCCGGCCAGAAGTGGAGCTGCTGTCGGTACGACGGCGGCTGCACGGCGACGAAGACTGACTGTGCAAGAGAAAGCAAGAAAGAGGGAGAAGGACCAGTGGCCGACAACGCGCGGGCGAAGAAGCTGGCGGACCTCATCCGGGAGGTGGTCGCGGAGAAGCTGCAGCGCGGCATCAAGGACCCGCGTCTCGGTACGAACGTGACCATCACGGACACCCGGGTCACCGGCGACCTGCGGGAGGCGACGGTCTTCTACACGGTCTACGGGGACGACGAGGACCGGGCGAGCGCTGCGGCGGGGCTGCAGAGCGCCAAGGGCATTCTCCGCTCGGCGGTCGGTGCGGCGGCGGGGACGAAGTTCACGCCGACCCTGACCTTCGTGGCGGACGCGCTCCCGGAGAACGCCAAGACGATCGAGGACCTGCTGGACAAGGCACGGGCGTCGGACGCCGCGGTGCGCGAGGCGTCCTCGGGCGCCGCGTACGCCGGCGAGGCCGACCCCTACCGCAAGCCGGGCGAGGACGAAGCCGCGGAATGAACAGCGCCACCACTCCTCCGGCCACCGCTGGGAGGGGCCTCCAGGACGGCCTTGTCATTGTCGACAAACCGTCCGGCTTCACATCGCACGACGTCGTGGCCAAGATGCGCGGGATCGCCAGGACCCGCCGCGTCGGCCACGCGGGCACCCTCGACCCGATGGCGACGGGCGTCCTCGTGCTCGGTGTCGAGAAGGCCACCAAGCTTCTCGGTCATCTCGCCCTGACCGAGAAGGAGTACCTCGGTACCGTCCGGCTCGGCCAGACCACCGTCACGGATGACGCCGAGGGCGACATCACCGCTTCCACCGACGCCTCCGGCGTGACCCGGGAAGCCGTCGATGCGGGCATCGCCAAGCTCACCGGCGCCATCATGCAGGTTCCGTCGAAGGTCAGCGCCATCAAGATCAACGGCGTGCGCTCCTACAAGCGGGCCCGCGAGGGCGAGGAGTTCGAGATTCCGGCCCGCCCGGTGACCGTCTCGTCGTTTCAGCTGTACGACATGCGCGAGGCCGTCGCCGACGACGGGACGCCGGTCGTCGACCTTGTCGTCTCCGTCGTCTGCTCCTCCGGTACGTACATCCGGGCCCTCGCCCGTGACCTCGGCGCGGACCTCGGCACGGGCGGGCACCTGACCGCGCTGCGGCGCACCCGGGTGGGCCCGTACAAAATCGACCGGGCCCGGACGCTCGACCAGCTCCAGCAGGAGCTGACCGTCATGCCGATCTCGGAAGCGGCTTCCGCCGCCTTCCCGCGCTGGGACGTCGACGAGAAGCGGGCCAGGCTGCTGATGAACGGTGTCCGTCTGGAGATGCCGGACGAGTACGCCGGGGGGCCCGTCGCGGTCTTCGGCCCCGAGGGGCGTTTCCTCGCCCTCGTGGAGAACAAGGGCGGCAAGGCCAAGAGTCTCGCGGTCTTCGCCTGACCGAGGCGCACCGGTGTGACTACCGTGGAGCGGGAGTAGGGCAACTGCGGCCGTACTCCCCGCTCCACGATCCCCCTCGCAAGAGGTCTGTCCATCCCGCCCCCCGTATTCACTCCTTCGGGCAGGCGCTCGGAGTGAACCAAGGGTGCACAAGGGGGCGCGTTCTACTCGCGTTCTGTTCCGCTGATCACCGCCGGCCTGACGTCTGAAGCAGTCGGGACCGGTCCGCCAGGTGCCGGGCTCCGTCGCACTCGTCGCGGGCCGGCCGGCCGCCGCTCGCGGTAGTGGGCCCGGCACGTCGGGTGCCCCGACGACCGCGGGGACGTCCGGGCCGATGCGGGCCCACGACCGCGAGCATGGCAGTCTTAGACCTGCGTAATGGGCAATCACTACAGGTTCGGGCGAGGAGCGGTCACAGTGCAGCGCTGGCGTGGCTTGGAGGACATCCCCCAGGACTGGGGACGCAGCGTCGTCACCATCGGCTCCTACGACGGTGTGCACCGAGGTCACCAGTTGATCATCGGCCGGGCGGTGGACCGTGCCCGCGAGCTGGGCCTGCCGTCCGTCGTGGTCACCTTCGACCCGCACCCCAGCGAAGTCGTTCGCCCGGGCAGCCACCCGCCACTGCTGGCACCGCACCACCGGCGTGCTGAGCTGATGGCGGAGCTGGGCGTGGACGCGCTGCTGATCCTCCCCTTCACGGCTGATTTCTCGCAGTTGTCGCCGGCCGACTTCATCGCGAAGGTGCTCGTCGACAAGCTCCACGCGCGGTCGGTCATCGAGGGACCCAACTTCCGCTTCGGTCACCGTGCGGCCGGCAATGTGGCGTTCCTGTCCGAGCTCGGCTCGACATACGACTACGACGTCGAGGTCGTCGACCTGTACGTGCGCGGCGAGGCGGGCGGCGGCGAGCCCTTCTCCTCCACCCTGACCCGGCGGCTGGTCGCCGAGGGTGACGTCGAGGGCGCGGCCGAGATCCTGGGCCGTCCGCACCGCGTCGAGGGGGTCGTGGTGCGCGGCGCGCAGCGCGGCCGGGATCTGGGCTACCCCACGGCCAATGTCGAAACACTGCCGCACACCGCGATCCCGGCGGACGGCGTCTACGCGGGATGGCTGACGGCGGCGGGCGAGCGGATGCCGGCGGCGATCTCGGTCGGCACGAACCCGCAGTTCGACGGCACGGAGCGGACGGTCGAGGCGTACGCGATCGACCGCGTCGGTCTCGACCTCTACGGGCTGCACGTCGCCGTCGACTTCCTCGCCTATGTGCGCGGCCAGGAGAAGTTCGACTCGATCGAGTCGCTGCTCGAGGCGATCGCGGACGACGTGAAGCGCTCGCGGGAGCTGATCGAGGCGTACGACGCGGCGTAGGTCCGCTGAACATCGGTCGAGGGCTCGTACCGGCGCTTTTCGCCGGTACGAGCCCTCGCTGCTGCCTCTACTGCTGGGGCGGCTGCTGCGGCGGCCAGCCGGGCGGCACGGCGCCCTGACCCTGCGGGGGCGCTGGGGGCTGCTGGTGCCGGCCCGGCTGCGGCTGGGGCTGCGGCGGGTACGGCTGCGCGGCGGGCTGCTGCGGGCCGCCGTACGGTTGCTGCTGCGGCACACCGGGGTACCCCTGCTGGCCGCCGGGCATGGGCGGTGCCAGATGCGGCGGCGGGTTGCCGTCGGCCGTCCACAGGCCCTGCTGCTGCTGCGCCCGTACGAAGTCCTCGGCGACCAGCGCGGAAAGGTTGAAGTACGCCTCCCGCGTCTTCGGCCGCATCATGTCGAGGTCCACCTCCGCGCCGGCCGACAGGTGCTCGTCGAAGGGCACGACGACGACAGCGCGGCAGCGGGTCTCGAAGTGCTGCACGATGTCGTCGACCTTGATCATCTTGCCGGTTTCGCGGACGCCCGAGATAACGGTGAGGGAGCGCGAGACCAGGTCGGCGTACCCATGCGCGGAGAGCCAGTCGAGCGTGGTGCTCGCACTGCTCGCGCCGTCCACCGAGGGCGTCGAGATAATGATCAACTGGTCCGCGAGGTCGAGCACTCCGCGCATCGCGCTGTAGAGCAGACCCGTGCCGGAGTCGGTGAGGATGATCGGGTACTGCTTGCCCAGCACCTCGATCGCGCGCCGGTAGTCCTCGTCGTTGAAGGTCGTGGAGACCGCCGGGTCCACGTCGTTGGCGATGATCTCCAGCCCCGACGGCGCCTGCGAGGTGAAGCGGCGGATGTCCATGTAGCTGTTGAGATACGGGATCGCCTGGACCAGGTCACGAATGGTGGCCCCGGTCTCGCGGCGCACGCGGCGGCCGAGCGTACCGGCGTCCGGGTTGGCGTCGATGGCGAGGATCTTGTCCTGCCGCTCGGTGGCCAGGGTCGCGCCGAGGGCGGTGGTTGTCGTGGTCTTGCCGACACCGCCCTTGAGGCTGATGACGGCGATCCGGTAGCACGACAGCACGGGCGTACGGATCAGGTCGAGCTTGCGCTGCCGCTCGGCCTCCTCCTTCTTGCCGCCGAGCTTGAAGCGGGCGGCGGCGCCGGACGGGTTGCGACTGCTCTTGGGCTTCTGCTTGTTGCGCAGCAGCCGGTCCGAGGACAGCTCCACGGCGGCCGTGTACCCGAGCGGCGCGCCCGGCACGGAACGCTGGCGCTGGTCGTGGGCGACCGGAGTGGGCCAGGCGGCACCGGTGCGGGGGTCGACGGGCGCGGCCGGCGCGCCGGCCCCGGGCGGGGGCGCCTGCTGGGCGGGGGCCTGGGCGGGCCAGGGCGCGGCCTGAGCCGGGGACTGCGGGAATCCGTAGCCGCCCTGCGGGGGCACGGGCGCACCGGTGGGCGACTGCGCCGCGCCGGGCAGCGGCTGGGCCGGCGGCCAAGGGGACGCCGCCGCCGGGGCGTTGGCCCCACCGGGCGGCTGGGCGTGCGGCTGCGGCTGGGCCTGGGGCACGGGTGGGTTGGGCACGGCCCCCGGCTGGGCGGCGGGCGCGGTGGGCATGGCCTGCGGCTGCGCGCCGGGTGCCGCTGGCCGGGCGCCGGGTCGCGGGAGCCCTTGGCCGCCCTGCGGCTGGGGGAACCCGTAACCGCCCTGCGGATGCTGGGCCTGCGGGAAGCCGTACCCGTTCTGCGGCTGCACCTGCGGCTGCGGCGCGGGGGCAGGGGCGGCCGGCGCGGCGGACTGCGAGGAGGCGTCCTGCGCGGCAGGACTGTTGGGCCCGGCCTGCGGGAAGCCGTACCCGTCCTGCGGCTGCGGCGTGGGCATCGGTGCGTGGGCACCGGGCTGCGGGAATCCGTAGCCCTGCGGCGCGGGGGCAGGGGCGGCGGGCGCGGCGGACTGCGGGAGGGCGTTCTGAGGAGCGGGGCTGTTGGGCCCCGGGGGCGGGAAGCCGTAACCGTCCTGCGGGGCAGGTGCGTGGTGGCCGGCCTGCGGGAAGCCGTAGCCGCCGGGCGCCTGGGCCGCGGGCGCCGCCTGCTGGTGGCCGGGCGCCGACGCCGGCCACTGCGGCGCGGCTGTGGGTGCCGCGGGGTGCGGGAGGGGCGGGCAGGTCTGCGCGTCTCCTGCCGCCGGATGGAAGGCGGGCGGCAGCGGCGGCAGCGCGCCCTGCTGGACCGGCGGGGGAGACCATGGCTGCGCCGCGGCGGGCGGGGCGTCGCTGGGGACGGCGTCCTGCGGTTCGTCGGTGGGGACGGCATCGGACGGCTCGTCGGAGCTCTCGTCGACCTCCGCCGCTGGTGCTTCGTCGCGGGCACCGTCAGCGGCGTCAGGCGTATCGGCCGTACGAGCAGTATCGGCGGCGGGCTCACCGGGAGTGGGCTCGGGACCGCGCCCGGTCGCACCGGCGGCGACGGCCACGGGTTCGTCACCGTCCGGCCGTGCGGTGGGCGCGCCGTCGGCCTGGTGCGTGTCCGCTTCCGCAGCGACTGCCACGGGCTCGTCGGCACCACCGTCGGTGTCCTCGGTGTTCTGCGCGTCGGAAGGTTCGGCAGCGGGACTGACATCGGCCTCGGCGTCATCCGCCGGCTCCGCAGCGCCTGCCACCGGGGCTGACGCGGGCTCGGCCGCCGGAGCCACCTCGGGCGCCGCAACGGGGGCCGACGCAGGCTCCGCCACGTGCTGTGGCCCAGGCACTGCCGCTGGAGCCGACGCGGCCCCTGCCACAGGGGCCTGCCCAGAACCAGTCTCCGGAGCGGGCGCAGGGTCTGCCCCCGGAGCCGGGGCAGGGTCTGCCACCTGGGCCGACGCGGGCGCCTGCCCCGAGTCCGTCACCGGAGCCTGCGCGGCATCGGACTCCGGGGGCGTGTGCGCCTCCATCTCCCGCCTCAGCGCGGCCGGCGAGAACCGCATGGTCGCCCCGCTCTCGAGCTCGCCATCGGCCGCGGCCGTCGGCTCGGGCGCCTGAGCCGCCGCAGGTACGGACGGCGCGGCAGGGAGCGCCGACGCCGGAGCCGTGGGGGCCCAGTGGGGCTCAAAGCCGCTTCCGGCCGGCAGCCCGGGTACGGCCACCGGAGACCCGGCCGGCGGCGGCGGGGACACCTGGCCCTGCGCCCCCGTACCCGTCCCGCCCGACGCACTGCCCGCGGCGTTCTGGGTGTACCAGGCCGGCGGGGTGTAGTCGATGGTGAACTCACCCGTCATTTCGGCGGGATCCGCGTCGGACTGATCGTCGGCGGGTGTGTTCCATCCCCCGCGGATCTCGTTCCGATCGCCGTTCACTTTGCCTCCTGGTGTGGTCGAGCACCCTTGTGCCGTCGTGGGTGGGGGCGTCCGATCCTTCGTCCGATCCGCCCGGCTCTCCCCCTTGGGACGCTGCTGCCCTGCCCGAAGGTTCTGACGCGGCGCCCGGACCCAGACTAATCATCATGCGCACCGCTCCGGCAGGCCCGGCGGTCCGCGATCGGCTGTCCCTTGCGTCACGTCATGCCATCAAGATGCCATCAACTGACGCCCTCGCGGCCCAAAGTGCACGGCAAAGCGGTCAGTCCTAGACATCTCCCCACTAAGAACGGACAGTTCAGTCCATCCTGCGGGCTGCGCCCAACAATCCGGTCTCGGCGTCGGTGGCCTGCGTCATCACGAACTGCCGGTCGCGGGCGTTGCACCACAGCGTGACTCCGTCGGCCAGTGTCGACAGCGCGTCGGTCTCCACCCGCGGCAGGTTCATGATGCGGCCGATCTGCGCGGCCTCGTCGGGCGAGACCCGCTGGACGCCCACCAGCCCGGCCTGCTCCAGCAACCGCGGTGCCACCGGGCTCAGATATGGCAGCAGGGTCAGCACGGACTGCCAGGGCCCGGCCACAACCCGCCCGCGCGGGGGCCGCATACCGCAGTCGCGCACGACGAGTACCGGGCTGCCGGCCGACGCCCCCTGCGGGGGTACCCGGCCGACCTCGTGGAGCGTCATGCACGGCTGGCCGCCGCCCGCGGCCTGGGCGAGGCCGACCCAGGCCTGCGCCCGGCCGGTCTCGACGGCCACCCGCGCACCGGTGGCCGCCGCGCGGAGCGCCAGCACCTGTGCCGTCCACAGCCCGCCGATCAACGTGATGTCGTACGGCGTCGGCCGGTTGATGCCCAGCACGCCCGGCCGGCCCTCAGCGTCGACGCCGATCACCACACCGTCGTCGCCGACGGGCAGCGCCAGTACGGACAGCTGGTCCACGGAGACGGCGTGCCGGTCGCGGCGCGGGCCGATCAGCCCGAACCCGAGGCGCGCCTTGCCCGTCGGTGGGGCTGGTGCGCGGTTGGCCGCGCGGTTGGCTGCCCGGTTCTGCGCCGGGTTCGGTGTCGTGGGCAGGGACATCAGCGGGCTCCCCCGAGCGGCAGAGTGGCGAGCACGCCGGGCAGCTGCTCGCGGTCGAGCCGGACCAACCCCGTCTTCACGCCCCGGGCGGTGCGCTCCAGTTCGCGGCGCGCGGTCACCAGCTCCTCGTCGCTACGACCGGTGATACGCACGTGGCCGGTGACCGTCACCTCCTGGCGGTCACCTCGGCCGAGCGTGAGGCTGAACGTCGTGGCCAGCGCGGGAATCGAGGTCAGCAGCGCGACGAGCTGCGGCATCGGCGCACCGCCGTTGCCCAACTGCGGCCATCGGCCGACCCAGTACGTGGTGTGCCTGCGGTCGTCGCAGCGCCAGGTACGCGAGGTCTCCTCCGTGCGCCGGGCCTGCGTCTCGGTGCGGCCCGCCTGGGTGATCGCCATCGGATTGGCGCACGACGAAGTCGCGACCGCCGCCGTCAGTTCCTGCTCGGTCAGAACCGTCGCCCGGAACCCGGCACCCGTCAGCCGGCTCGCCAACTGGTCTGCCGTACGCACCACACAGCGCTGCGCCCCGCCGAACCCGCCGCCCCGCGCCCCCACGGCTTCCGGGCACAGCTCAGGGTCGAGTTTGAGGGCGATCCAGGTGAGACGCACCGCCGGCGAGCCCGTCTGGGCCTGCAGCGGGGCGTAGTTGCGCGCGGCCACCGACTGCTCGGGCAGGTGGGGTGCGGGAGCGGGCTGGGTGTGCTGGACGATCTGCGCGGACTCCAGCACGATGCCGTCGACCTCCAGCACGTCCCGCACCAGGCCGACCGGAAGCGGCCGGGCGGCGCGATCGGGCCGCAGGGCGGTCGCGTCCGTCTCCACCTGCACGACGGCCGTGAGGAATGTGCCGTCGCCGATCATGCCCACGGGCCTGCGCTCGCGGTCGCTGAAGGTGTACGTACGCAGCGCCGGGTCGCACTCCACCACCGGGGCGAGCCCCGGCTCCGTACCGGCGGGGACGACGAACCCGGCGGCCCGGCGGCGGCGTGCCCGCAGGACGAGGGCGGTGCCCAGCCATTCGGGAAGGGAGCGGTGGTGCCGCCGTACGACGGCCAACAGCACGAGGACAGCGGCGATCACACCGGCCGGAACGAGCAGCAGAGGGTCGAGCACCCAGGCCACGAGCAGCAGCGCGGCGGCCGCCTCGATCAAGACGAACTGTTGCAATCGGAACGATCCGAAGTGGCCGGGGCGCGCCTTGAGATGAGGCGCGGCGGGACCCTGGGGTGTCGCGGATGCGGCGGGCCGCGCCCGTGTCTGCGTCGCGGTAGCCATCCCGAAGGCACCCCCCGTAGTCAAGAGGCCCCAATAGTTCACAAGGCCCGAATTCATCCCGATCAACCCGTACGACAAGGGCTTTGGCGGCGGGATCACCCTACCCGCCCCGCAACGGCCGACCGTCAACAGGCATAGTAGGGGGCCGGTCCGACAACCAAGGCCCGGGGCTGTGCTCACTATTGGGGCCGCGCGGGGAGAAACAGGCACTCATGGCATCACGGCGGGATGAGCTCAACGCGTACACCTTTGCGAAGAAGCGCACGGTGGCCGCGTTTCTGCAGCCTTCACCATCTGGCACGGAAGAGGGGGCGCCGCGCGCGATGCGTGCCGTCGTCCCCAGCGTGATCGTCGCCACCCTCGTGATGGCCGGCTTCGGCGCCTGGGGCATGTTCAAGCCCAAGGCCCCCAAGGACTGGGCCGCACCCGGCACCAAGGTGATCGTCGGCAAGAACTCGACCACCCGATACGTCGTGCTCTCCACCGGCAAGGGCAAGAACAAGAAGACCCTGCTCCACCCCGTGCTGAACCTCGCTTCGGCGCGATTGCTGCTCAACCCGAGGCAGTTCGCCGTGATCCAGGTCAGCGACGACATCCTGGACGCCGGCAAGCCCCCGCGCGGCCCGATCCTCGGTATCCCGTACGCCCCGGACCGGTTGCCCGGGGAGAAGGACGCCGGCAAGGCCAAGCGATGGGCGGTCTGCCAGCAGCCGGGCGGCCAGGGCAAGACCGTTCAGAAGGCGACGTTCGTGTTCGCCGACCGTGAGGCGGGCAGGGTCGACGGCACGCAGCGGCTGAAGGACGGCGAAGTCCTGTACGTCCAGGGGCAGAACAAGGCCCGCTACCTCGTGGACGCGGCCGGGACCAAGTATGCGATCGGCGGTGCGCCGGCCGAGCAGGAGACCCTGACGCTCGCGCTCGTCGGCAACGAGGAGCCGCAGTCGGTCACCGACGACTGGCTGGCCACCCTGCACACCGGCAGTCCGGTCTCCTTCCCCCGACTCCCCGGCACGGTCGGGGCGGACGCCGGTATCCAGGGACAGCTCTCGGCGGACGAGAACAAGGTCGGAATGGTTCTGAAGACCGAGACCGGTTCCGGACCGCAGCACTACGTCGTACTCCAGGGCAAGGTGCAGCCCGTCTCGGAGTTCACCGCGCGGCTGATCATCACCTCTCCGGCCACGAAGACGCTGGACATGGAAGGCAAGGCGCGCGACGTCGACCTCCAGGACTTCCGGCCGGACGGCGAGACGTTCGCCGGTGGCCTCAAGTGGCCCGAGCGCAGGGCTGTACAGGTCAACTCCGCCGCCGGAGGCGGCGACCGGGACACGGTCTGCAGCGTGCTGCGCAAGGTCGACGACAAGGGCCGTACGACGCTGAGCACATGGGCGGGGCCGAAGTACCCGGCGGAGATCACCGCCACCGGCACCAGCACCTATGTGACCCCCGGAACCGGCCTGCTGTACACGCAGGTCCAGGGCAACCAGACCCGGCCCGACGGCTCCCTCTTCCTGGTGACCGACACCGGACTCAGGTACGCCGTACAGGCGAACGGCGACAGCGACGCCGAGCAGTCGGACATCGGCGCGGGCGACCAGGAGAAGCAGCGGGACGGCCGGCCCGAGCCCAGCGAGGCGCAAATCCGGCTCGGATACGAGAAGGTCCTCCCCGTTCTCGTGCCCATCACCTGGTCGGAGTTCCTGGCGAAGGGCCCGCGCCTCGACACCAACAGCGCCCGCCAGCCCCAGGGCTCGTGACCGCGCCGCAGCGCACCGTCTCACGGGGGAGAGGACCACACGTGTTGACCCAGAAGACCGCTCTGCTCGCCGCCGGCCTCGCACTGGCCGGTCTCGCGGCAGCGCCGCCGTCGAGCGCGCAGGACAACGGCCCGCGCGCTCGTCTCGACGGCGGCGGGGAGTGCACCTTCCCGATGAAGAAGCAGCTGGAGGGCCGCCCCTGGGCGCTCCAGCGCGTCCTGCTCGACGAACTCTGGCAGGACACCAAGGGCAAGGGCGTACGCGTCGCGGTCATCGACACCGGCGTCGACAACGTCAACGTCCAGCTCAAGGGCGCGGTCGACGCCTCCGCGGGCCGGGACTTCCTCACCAAGGGCGGGGACGGCACGGACGACGAGGTCGGCCACGGCACCAAGGTCGCCGGCCTCATCGCGGCCCGGCCGCGCGCGGGCACCGGATTCGTCGGGCTCGCACCCGAGGCCACGATCATCCCGATCCGGCAGAACGACGAGAAGAACAGCGGCAACGACAAGACGATGGCCGAGGCCATCGAGCACGCGCTGGCCAAGAAGGCCGACATCATCAACATCTCGCAGGACACGACCAAGCCGCTGTCGGCCACGTCGCGGCTCGCGCTGGCGGTGAAGAAGGCCATCGACCAGGACGTGCTGGTGGTCGCCTCGGCCGGTAACGACGGCCTGGACGGCAAGCAGAAGAACACCTATCCGGCGGCATTCGACGGCGTGCTCGCCGTCGCCTCATCCGACCGCAACAACGAGCGTGCGGAGTTCTCGCAGTCCGGCGCGTTCGTCGGGGTCGCCGCGCCCGGCGTCGACATGGTCTCGACCGTGCCCGGCAACGGCCAGTGCGTCGACAACGGAACCAGCTTCTCCGCGCCGTACGTCTCCGGTGTCGCGGCCCTGATCAAGGCCAAGCACCCGGACTGGACCCCGCCCCAGATCATCGCCCAGATCGAGCAGACGGCGGAGCGTTCCATCAACGGCCACGACAACTTCGTCGGCTGGGGGGTCGTGGACCCGGTGCGTGCCCTCACCGGCGACGAGACCCCCAAGCAGTCGCCGACACCGGACCCGGGCCCTGCCAGACCGCCAGCCCCGGAGGCCGCCCATCTGGCCATGACCGAGACCGCCCAGGAGCGCGACGAGCGTTACGCGACGTACGTGCTGGGCATCGGCGTCGTCCTGGTCGCGGTGATCGCGGGCACGGCCATCGTGATCCGCGACTCCCGCCGCCGGCGTCGCACCACCGACTGAGGGGCCCTGAGTTGAGTTTCGGCCCTCCGCCCCCGACGTTCTCGGCCGCTGCCGCCGACGGCGCCCGGCCCGGTCGTCCCGCCGCCGCCGGAGCGCGGCGGCAGACGCCGGACGGTTCTGGTGCAGTGTGACTCGCGCTCGTGCTGATCGCGGGACTGTGCGGTGGCGGGTGGCTGCTCTGGGAACGCGACGGCGGAGGCGGCGCCGCGGGGACGGAGGAGAAGGCTCCGACGGCGGGAGCCAATTCCGGTGGTGTGCGGGAGACCGTGGAGAAGTCGCCTGCCAACTCCCGGGGCGAACTGCTGTACCGGATCGCCTCCCCGCGGCTGCCCGTGGCCGAAGTGACGCAATCGCCGGGCACATGGGCGACCGAGCGGACATTCGCCAAGACTCTGGACAGCGAGGTGGTGGGTTACCGGGCCGAGAGGGGCAAGCAGGTGTGGAAAATACCGCTTTCCGGTGTGGTGTGTGCCGCTGCGCGTCATGTCACGGACGACGGCCTGACCGCGGTCGTGTTCGAGACGGGGCGCCGGAAGAACGAGCAGCTCGTGGGGGACGTTCCGGGCGCGGTCCTGAGCATCGACCCCGCCACCGGTAAGGAGAAGGTCCTGCTCACGGCGCCGGATCTCCAGGACGTGGGGATGCTGCTGACGCCCCGCTCCACGGAGATGGCGTACGAGCACGGCCGGCTCTACTCCGGCGCCCCCACGGTGTACGGCCCCTCCGAGCCGAACGTGGGCCCCGGTCTCGACAAAATGCCCGTCGCAATCGCCCTCGGAGGGCGCTGATCCGCCCTCCCGGGCTGCGTCGCAGCGGCCTGTCCGTGAGCCAAGTCTCGTACGAGGCTTTGCAGTTGGAACTGTCACTCCGAGTGGTTAGAGTGACTCGTAGTATCACGTGAGTGATCCGCAACACGGGGGACCGGCTCTGCCGGCAAGTCCTCGACAACCTCAGTAGCGACCCCGGTCGCTACCGACAACAGGAGGAAAGATGGCGACTCCAAACCTCAACGTAACCACCTCCGATCACGATGGCCTTGCCGGGGAGATCGACAGCCTCCAGCAGAAGCTCGACGACCGCATCCGTGCCCTCAACTCGGTCGTCGACCGGATTCAGGCCGGCTGGAAGGGCGCGGCGGGCAAGGAGTACGACACCCTGCAGCGCGGCGTGAACGAGCACGCGCGGAAGATTCAGGTCCGCCTTGTCGAGCTCGAGGAGACCATGCGGATGAGCTCGAAGGGGTTCACGGAGGAAGAGCAGCAGCGCATCGCCGAGCTGCGCCGGCTGGACGACACCCGCGCCGGCGAGAGCAAGATTCTCGGCATGGCCTGAGCCACCCCGGCCCTGTCCCTGAACCCCACGAAGAAGGAGAGAACATGACCACTGCGGTCAACTACGACACCGTGACCACGGCGGCCTCGGACGTCCGTCTGACGGGTCAGCAGCTCAGCCAGTGGCTCGACGACCTGATGGCCAAGGTCAAGGCCACCGCCGAGAACTGGGAAGGTGAGGCCAAGCTGGCCTACATCGAGATCCAGCGGGACCTGACCACGGAGATGTCCGGGATGAACGCCAAGCTCCTGCAGATCGCGCAGCTTCTCGACCAGTCGGTCGTCGGCTACCAGGACACCGACAAGGGCAACGCCGCCCGCTTCCGCATGCTCTGAGTCCGGCCCACCACGGACAAAGCAAGGGTGGTTGCCCGTCCCCGGGCAACCACCCTTTCGCGTACCTCGTGATGCTTGTCCGGCACCGCTACTTGAGGTCGAACTCGCCGTCCCGCGCCCCGAGTACGAAGGCCCGCCACTCGGCCTCCGTGTACCGCAGCACCGTGCCCGGGTCTGCGGACGACCGCATGGCCACCGCGCCGGCCGGCAGGTAGGCGATCTCGACCCGCTCCTCGTCCTCGGACGCGCCGGGCGCGCTGAGCCACTCGACCCCCGAGATGTCCAGGGCGTACAGCTCTTCCTTCTCGCGTGCATCAGCCATCAGTTGAGGATCCTTTCCAGATGTCCGGGGGCCAGCTTCGCAGAGCGGCCCCCGGATCCGCAGGTCAACGCCCTGCGCTCACCGGTCCGGCAGCCAGCCCAGCTGCACCAGCGGCGTTCCGCGCTTGCGCGAGACGAATGTGCCGCGGCCGGGAGGCATCGGACGCGCCCGTACGCTGCCCAGGATGTCGCCCTCGTTCCGGTCGCCGGACAGGACCACGCCCTGCGCACCCAGCTCCTTGACCCGCTGCATGAACGCCTCGTACATCGAGCGCGAAGCGCCCGCCGAACTCCGCGCGATGATGAACCGGATGCCCACGTCCCGCGCGAACGGCAGGTTCTCGACCAGGACCGCGAGCGGGTTACCGGAGTTCGTGGCGACCAGCTCGTAGTCATCGACGATCACGAAGAGCTGCGGTCCGGTCCACCAGCTGCGGTCCCGCAGCTGCTGCGGGGTGATGTCGGGCTTGGGGGCCCGCTTGGTCATCACCGTGTTGATGGCATCCATGTGCATCTGCATCGCCGAAGCCATCGGCGCGTACTCCAGCAGGTGCTCCGGAGGTACGGCCTCCAGCATGGTGCGCCGGTAGTCGCCGACCACGATCCGCGCCTGGTCCGGCGTGTACCGCTCAGTGATCTGCTTGGCGATCAGCCGCAGCAGCGAGGTCTTGCCCGACTCGCTCTCGCCGAAGACGAGGAAGAAGGGATCGGTCTCGAAGTCGACGAAGACCGGCTCCAGGTTCGTCTCGTCGATACCGATCGCGACGCCGTGCTGCGGGAACTCGAAGCCCTTCGGCAGCTGCTCGGCCGGCAGCTTGCGGGGCAGGAGCCGCACCGTCGGCGCCGAGGGCCCCGTCCAGTTGCCCTTGACCGCCTGCACGAACTGCGCCGTGCCCTCGGACAGGTCGTCGGCCCGGCTGACCGAGTCGATGCGCGGCAACGCACCCATGAAGTGCAGCTTCTCCGGCACCTGCCCGCGTCCCGGCACTCCGGCCGGCACGTTCGCCGCGACCCGGCGGTCGAACTCGGAGTCCATGACGTCTCCCAGCCGCAGTTCGAGCCGCCCCAGCATCTGGTCCTTGAGCGCCGCCCGGACCTCCATGTAGCGCGAGGCCGAGAGCACGACGTGGATGCCGTAGCCCAGACCTCGGCTCGCTATGTCGGACACGACTGCTTCGAGCATGTCGTAGTCGTTCTTGAACGCGCCCCAGCCGTCGATGACCAGGAAGACGTCCCCCCACGCCTCGCCCGGCAGTTCACCCGCCGCCCGGCGCCGCCGGTAGGTCGCGATGGAGTCGATGCCGTTGGCGCGGAAGAACTCCTCACGCCGGTTGAGTACTCCCGCGACCTCCGCGACCGTACGGCGGACCCGCTCCGGATCCAGGCGTGACGCGACCCCGCCCACGTGCGGCAGATCGGCCACGGCCGTCAGCCCGCCACCACCGAAGTCCAGCCCGTAGAACTGCACTTCACTCGGGGTGTGGGTGAGGGCGAACGACGAGACCAGCGTCCGCAGGAGCGTCGACTTGCCGGACTGCGGGCCGCCGATGACCATCATGTGGCCGGCCGCACCCGAGAAGTCCCGGTAGAGCACCTCGCGCCGCTGCTCGAACGGCTTGTCGATCAGACCCAGCGGTACGACCAGACCGCCCGGACGCGTGTAGCCGTCCGCGTGCAGCCCACGCTCCGCGGTCGGCGTAAGGGCCGGAAGCAACTGGTCCAGCGTCGGCGCCTCTTCCAGCGGCGGAAGCCACACCTGGTGGGCGGGCACGCCCTGGCCCTCCAGCCGCCGCACGATTACGTCCAGCACCGTGTCCGCGAGCGCGTCGTCCTCCGCGCGGGCCGCGGCGGTCAGATGCGCGGGGTCCGGCGCCGCGTACACGACCGGAACCGGCGCGGCCGTGAACACCGCGGGCCGCCGCTCGACCGGGAACTGCCCGACCGAGAGGTCGGGGCCGCCCGTCCGGTACGTACCGGAGACGTAGGCCGCCTTGAAGCGGGTCATCTGCTCCGTACCGAACTTCAGGTAGCCGGAGCCCGGCACCGAGGGCAGGTGGTACGCGTCCGGTACACCGATCGCCGTGCGCGACTCGGCGGCCGAGAAGGTGCGCAGACCGATCCGATACGAGAGATACGTGTCCAGGCCGCGCAGCTTGCCCTCCTCCAGGCGCTGCGAGGCGAGCAGCAGATGCACGCCGAGGGACCGGCCGATGCGGCCGATCTGAATGAACATGTCGATGAAGTCCGGCTTGGCGGTGAGGAGTTCGCTGAACTCGTCGATCACCAGGACGAGCGAGGCCAACGGCTCCAGCGGGGCACCCGCGGCGCGCGCCTTCTCGTAGTCGTGAATGTTCGCGTAGTTGCCCGCCGACCGGAGCAGTTCCTGCCTGCGCTGAAGCTCACCGCGAATCGAGTCGCCCATGCGGTCCACGAGCGTCAGGTCGTCGGCCAGGTTGGTGATGACCGCGGCGACGTGCGGCATGTGCGACATGCCGGTGAAGGTCGCACCTCCCTTGAAGTCCGCGAGGACGAAGTTGAGGGTCTCCGAGGTGTGGGTGACCGCCAGGCCGAGCACCAGCGTGCGCAGCAGCTCCGACTTGCCGGAACCGGTCGCACCGACACACAGCCCGTGCGGGCCCATGCCCTCCTGGGCGGCTTCCTTGAGGTCGAGCATCACGGGCTGGCCGTCCTCGCCGACACCGATCGGCACCCGCAACCGCTCGCCCGTCGACCGTGGCCGCCAGGTACGGGAGACGTCGATCGAGCCCGCGTCGCCCAGGTTCAGCAGGTCCGTGAAGTCCAGGTTGGCGAGCAGCGGTTCGTCGTCGTCGCCCCCACCCGTGCGCAGCGGCGCCAGCTGCCGGGCGAGCGCCTCGGCCGCCGGCAGCGACAGTCCGTCCGGTACGCCCTCGTACGCGACCCCGGCGCCCGACTCGAGCCGCAGCCGGCCCGGCCGGACCACCACGGACAGACCGCCGCGCGGCTCGTCCAGATCGCCGGAGACCACCTCCACGATGGTGACGCCC
Source organism: Streptomyces sp. NPDC051219 (assembly GCF_040682335.1). Lineage (NCBI taxonomy): Bacteria > Bacillati > Actinomycetota > Actinomycetes > Kitasatosporales > Streptomycetaceae > Streptomyces > Streptomyces sp. NPDC051219. Next base: position 13,267 of record NZ_JBFBAS010000017.1, on the reverse strand, counting down.
TGCAGCCCTTCGGGGGCGGCGAACGCCGAGTCGGGCGGAACCATCCCGCCGTCGAGCACCACGATCAGGTGCGGCTGGTCCAGCACCGGCTGAGCGTCCCGGCTGAACCGCGGCCGCCCGTCGAGCCGGCTGCCCAGCATTTGCTGCAGCTCGCCGAGGTCGTCGCCGAACAGCCGCTTGGACCCTGCGCCGTCCACCTGGCCGGGCAGCTGCGTGTGCGGCAGCCACTTGGTCCAGTCCCAGCGCTCAACCGCGCCGGGCGCCGCCACCACCGCGACCATCAGGTCCTCGGGGGAGTGCAGCGTGACGAGTTGGGCCACCAGAGCGCGCGCCGACGACTGGGCCGACTCCGCCTCCCCGGACACCGTCACGTGGTAGAAGGCGCGCATCGAGACGGCCACCGGCAGCCCGTCGAGCGAGCCGTGCACCGCGAGGAACTGCTGCATTGCGCCGGCGCTGAGCGGCTCCAGTTCGTCCACCGGAGCGGTGTCCGGTGCGATCAGCGGGGTGGCCAGCTGCTGGGCACCGAGCCCGAGCCGTGCCTGCCCGAAGTCCTTGTCACCCACCCGCCGTTCCCACACCCTGCTGCCCTCGGCGACGACTGACCACAGCTGTTCGGGGGCGGGGTGCAGATAGAGCTGCGCGTCGCGCTGCGCACGGGCGGTCCTGCGAACCTGACGACGCGTCTGCGACAGGTATTTGAGGTAGTCGCGGCGGACATCAGCCATTTGCCCCTGCGTACCCCGACGGAATCTGACGATCTGCGCGACGACCATCGCAACGGTCGAGAACAGCATCACCACGCCCATGATGCGCATGAAGGGCGGTGCCTGCGGAGAGAAGAAGAAGACCACCGACGAGCCCATGCCGAGCACCGGCAGGATCTGCATCAGCATGCCTTCCTGCTGCCCGCGCGGCAGTTCCGGAGGAGCCTCAAGTTGCAGCTCTTCCGAAGGCACTTCGGGCGGCAGGGACCGCGGCGGGCGTTTGACGACGATCTGGCTCACCGGAGCATCAATCCCTCGAATACGGACGGCTCGCCTTCACCGGCGCCCCCGTGACTGCTTGTTGGCGGACTTCCGTCCGCGCGACGGCGATCCTACTTGCAGACCGCAGTCACCCCTCCCGGTAGGGTGGCGCGCGCATTGTGCGCAACCGCGAATCAGGGGGTCCATCAGGTGAGTACGACCGCAGCGACCGGCTTCTGCAGGGTCACTGTCGTAGCGCCCGACAGCCGTATCGACGTCGCCCTCCCGGAGGACATCGCCGTCGCCGACGTCTACCCGGAGATACTGCGGCTGACCGGCCAGACCCAGCCCGCGGGCACACCCACCGGATACCACCTGGTGCGCCGCGACGGCACGGTCCTCGACGGGGCGCGCACGCTCGTCGCCCACCAGGTCCTGGACGGCGAAGTGCTCAGCCTGCGCCCGTTCGCCGAGTCGCTGCCGCCCGCGGTCTTCGACGACGTCTCAGACGCCGTCGCCTCCGCCGTCGTACGCGACCGCCACCTGTGGAGCGACGACCTGCTGCGCGGCGCCGGCCTCGTCGGCGGCGTTCTGCTGCTCGTCCTCATGGGCTTCGTGCTCTGGTTCGCCGACCCGGTCCGCCACGACATGCACGGACTGCCCGGCATCATCGCGGGCGCCGCCGGTGTACTGCTGACCGCCTTCGCCGGCGTACGGGCCCGGGTCTACGCCGACCGCGCCAGCGCCGTCGCCCTCGGCCTCGGCGGCCTGCCCCACCTGCTCATCGCCGGCTCCGGGATCATCGGCCCCGACGCGGGCCACGGACCCGGACGGCTGCAGTTCCTGCTCGGCTGCGTCTGCGTCCTGCTCGCCTCGGTCGCCCTCGTCGCGCTCACCCCCAGCGGGGACGCCCCCTTCGTCGCCGCCACCTTCCTCGCGACGGCGGGCACCCTGGCGACGTTCGTCGCGATCCTCACCGAAGCCTCGGCCACCGCGACCGCCGCCGTCTGCGCCCCCGTGGCGATCGGCCTGGTCGCCTTCCTTCCCGGCCTCTCCGCACGCTTCGCGCGGCTGCCCATCGGCTACGCCTCCCCGCGCAGCGCTGCCGGGGACGACTTCAACGCCGACCCGGACGAGACCCCGGAGGCCCAGCCCGTCGACGCCGACCGCATCGCGGCCCAGGCCCGCCGCGGCCACGAGATGCTGCTCGGCCTGGTCGGCGGCAGCGCGGCGGTCGTCGTCGGCAGCGCCGCCGTCCTCGGCTTCTCCCACAACATCTGGGGCCAGGTCCTCGCCCTCGTCACAGGCCTCGCGATGCTGCTGCGCGCCCGTCTCTTCCGCTACACCTCGCAGGTCACCTGTGTACTGGTGGCCGGCATCTCCGCGATCGGCCTGCTGATCCTCGGCCTCTCCCTCAATCCGCCGGCCGGCCTGCTGGTCGAACTCGTCCGCTTCGGCGACCGCGGCGCCCTGGACATCCGTACGATATGGCTCTCCTCGGCCGTCGCCGCCGGAGCCGCGCTGCTCACCGCCATCGGGCTGATCATCCCGAGGAAGGGCCTCTCCCCGTTCTGGGGCCGCCTCCTCGACCTCGCCGAGGGCGCCGTACTGCTCTCCCTGGTGCCGCTCTGCCTCGCCGTCCTCGACGTCTTCAACGCGGCGCGCTCGCTCACCAGCGGCTGACCGCCCGGGCGGTCAGCCGCGGTCCGGCAGGCTGGTACGCTGTGTGACGGCCGTTTGTGTACGCGTTCCCGGAGTATCTGGGAGCTGCGCCCAGCGGACCCCGCCTCCCGAGTAACGGAAGATCCCCAGAGAATTCGACCTGGGGCACTCGGTGGCCATACGAAGACCAAGAGGAGTACGCGTGTCGCTCGACGCCGCTACGAAGAAGCAGATCATGACCGAGTTCGGCACCAAGGAGGGCGACACCGGCTCCCCCGAGGTCCAGGTCGCGATGCTCTCCCGCCGTATCTCGGACCTGACCGAGCACCTCAAGACCCACAAGCACGACCACCACTCCCGCCGTGGTCTGCTGATCCTGGTCGGCCAGCGCCGCCGCCTGCTGCAGTACCTGGCCAAGAAGGACATCCAGCGCTTCCGTGCGCTGGTCGAGCGCCTCGGCATCCGCCGCGGCGCGGCGGGCGCCAAGTAAGACGCCGTGAAGGGAGCGGTTCCCACACCAAGGGGGCCGCTCCCTTTGCTGTACGTGCGAGACGTACCGGACCCTAAGTAGTCTGGTCACATACGCACAACCGAAGAGGAGGAGCGCCCTCCATCGCCGCCGGTCCTCGGTAGTGGCCCCCGGAAGACCACCTCCCGGGTGCTTCGATCGAAGACCGGCCCGCACACAAGGAGCGCTTCTCCGCCACCGTCCCCCGCCACACGGGTGAGGGACGAAGACGAGGAGAGAACGCTAGTGGAGAACGAGACCCACTACGCCGAGGCCGTTATCGACAACGGTTCCTTCGGCACCCGCACCATCCGCTTCGAGACGGGCCGTCTGGCCCGTCAGGCCGCCGGCTCCGCCGTGGCCTACCTGGACGACGAGACCATGGTCCTGTCTGCCACCACCGCTTCCAAGAAGCCCAAGGACCAGCTCGACTTCTTCCCTCTGACGGTGGACGTCGAGGAGCGGATGTACGCAGTCGGGAAGATCCCCGGCTCCTTCTTCCGACGTGAGGGCCGGCCCTCCGAGGACGCGATCCTCACCTGCCGCCTGATCGACCGCCCGCTGCGCCCGTCCTTCAAGAAGGGCCTGCGGAACGAGATCCAGATCGTCGAGACGATCATGGCGCTCAACCCCGACCACCTCTACGACGTGGTCGCGATCAACGCCGCCTCCTGCTCCACGCAGCTGGCCGGCCTGCCCTTCTCCGGCCCGATCGGCGGCACCCGTGTCGCCCTGATCAAGGGCCAGTGGGTCGCCTTCCCGACGCATACCGAGCTCGAGGACGCCGTCTTCGACATGGTGGTCGCGGGTCGCGTGCTCGAGGACGGCGACGTCGCGATCATGATGGTCGAAGCCGAGGCCACAGAGAAGACCATCGAGCTCGTCAAGGGCGGCGCCGAGGCGCCGACCGAGGAGATCGTCGCCGCCGGTCTCGAGGCCGCGAAGCCCTTTATCAAGGCACTGTGCAAGGCCCAGTCGGACCTCGCCGCCAAGGCCGCCAAGCCCACCGGCGAATTCCCGGTCTTCCTCGACTACCAGGACGACGTCCTGGAGGCGCTGACCGCAGCCGTCAAGGACGAGCTCTCGCAGGCGCTCACCATCCCCGGCAAGCAGGAGCGCGAGACCGAGCTGGACCGCGTCAAGGAGCTCGCCGCCGAGAAGCTGCTCCCGCAGTTCGAGGGCCGCGAGAAGGAGATCTCCGGTGCCTACCGCGCGCTGACCAAGAAGCTGGTCCGCGAGCGCGTCATCAAGGACAAGGTCCGCATCGACGGCCGTGGCGTCACGGACATCCGTACGCTCGCCGCCGAGGTCGAGGCCATCCCGCGCGTGCACGGCTCGGCGCTGTTCGAGCGTGGCGAGACCCAGATCCTGGGTGTCACCACCCTCAACATGCTCCGCATGGAGCAGCAGCTGGACACCCTTTCCCCGGTGACCCGCAAGCGCTACATGCACAACTACAACTTCCCGCCGTACTCCGTCGGTGAGACCGGCCGCGTCGGTTCGCCGAAGCGCCGCGAGATCGGCCACGGTGCGCTCGCCGAGCGCGCCATCGTGCCGGTGCTGCCGACGCGCGAGGAGTTCCCGTACGCCATCCGCCAGGTCTCCGAGGCGCTGGGCTCCAACGGCTCGACGTCCATGGGTTCGGTCTGTGCCTCCACCATGTCGCTGCTGAACGCCGGTGTGCCGCTCAAGGCCCCCGTCGCCGGTATCGCCATGGGTCTGATCTCCGAGGAGATCGACGGCAAGACCCACTACGTCGCCCTCACCGACATCCTCGGTGCGGAAGACGCCTTCGGTGACATGGACTTCAAGGTCGCCGGTACCAAGACCTTCGTCACCGCGCTCCAGCTCGACACCAAGCTCGACGGAATCCCCGCCTCGGTCCTGGCCGCCGCGCTGAAGCAGGCCCGCGACGCCCGCCTCCACATCCTCGATGTGATGAACGAGGCCATCGACGTCCCGGACGAGATGTCCCCGAACGCCCCGCGGATCATCACCGTCAAGATCCCGGTGGACAAGATCGGTGAGGTCATCGGCCCCAAGGGCAAGATGATCAACCAGATCCAGGAGGACACCGGCGCCGACATCACGATCGAGGACGACGGCACCATCTACATCGGTGCCGCTCAGGGCTCGCAGGCCGAGGCCGCCCGCGCCACGATCAACAGCATCGCCAACCCGACCATGCCGGAGGTCGGCGAGCGCTACCTGGGTACGGTCGTCAAGACCACCACCTTCGGTGCGTTCGTGTCCCTGCTCCCGGGCAAGGACGGCCTGCTGCACATCTCGCAGATCCGCAAGCTCGCCGGTGGCAAGCGCGTGGAGAACGTCGAGGACGTGCTCGCAATCGGCTCCAAGGTGCAGGTCGAGATCGCCGAGATCGACCAGCGCGGCAAGCTCTCCCTGATCCCCGTGATCGAGGGCGAAGAGGCCGCCGAGGACGACACGAAGGACGACGCTGCCAAGTGACGTCCCGTAGCTCACGGGCGACGGCCCGCACCTCCTCGGAGGTGCGGGCCGTCGCCCGTACCCAAACCCTCCTCAAGGGCCGCGACGGCGTCGGCACCGTCCGCCGGACCACGCTCCCGGGCGGGCTGCGCATCGTCACCGAGACGCTGCCCACGGTGCGCTCCGCGACCTTCGGCATCTGGGCGCACGTCGGCTCCCGCGACGAGACGCCGTCGCTGAACGGCGCCACGCACTACCTCGAACACCTCCTCTTCAAGGGCACGCGCGAGCGCAGCGCCCTCGACATCTCCGCTGCGATAGACGCGGTGGGCGGCGAGATGAACGCCTTCACGGCGAAGGAATACACCTGCTACTACGCACGTGTACTGGACACCGACCTGCCGCTCGCCATCGACGTGGTCTGCGACATGCTGACCGGCTCCCTGATCCTCGAAGAGGACGTCGACGCCGAGCGCGGCGTCATCCTCGAAGAGATCGCCATGACCGAGGACGACCCGGGCGACTGCGTGCACGACCTGTTCGCGCACACCATGCTCGGCGACACCCCCCTCGGCCGCCCGGTACTCGGCACGGTCGACACCGTCAACGTGCTGAACGCGGACCGCATCCGCCGCTTCTACAAGAAGCACTACGACCCCACGCACCTGGTCGTCGCGGCCGCCGGCAACGTCGACCACGCCACGGTGGTACGCCAGGTGCGCGCCGCGTTCGAGAAGGCCGGCGCCCTCAGCCGTACGGACGCCACGCCGCGCACCCCGCGCGAGGGCACGCGCGCCATCCGGACCGCCGGCCGGGTCGACCTGCTCAACCGCAAGACCGAGCAGGCCCACGTGGTCCTCGGCATGCCCGGCCTGGCCCGCACCGACGACCGCCGCTGGGCGCTCGGCGTGCTCAACACGGCCCTCGGCGGCGGTATGAGCTCCCGCCTCTTCCAGGAGGTACGGGAGAAGCGCGGCCTCGCCTACAGCGTCTACTCGTACACCTCGGGCTTCGCCGACTGCGGGCTCTTCGGGGTCTACGCCGGCTGTCGCCCCAGCCAGGTCCACGACGTACTGAAGATCTGCCGCGACGAACTCGACCGGGTCGCCTCCGACGGACTCTCCGACGAGGAGATGGACCGTGCCGTCGGTCAGCTCTCCGGATCCACGGTCCTCGGCCTGGAGGACACCGGTGCGCTGATGAACCGCATCGGCAAGAGCGAACTGTGCTGGGGCGAGCAGATGTCGGTCGACGACATGCTCGCCCGGATAGCTGCGGTGACCCCGGAGGAGGTCACCGCGGTCGCTCAGGATGTACTGGGGCGGCAGCCCTCCCTCTCGGTCATCGGCCCGCTGAAGGACAAGCAGGCCGACCGCCTGCACGAAGCGGTGGCCTGACGGCCCGCCCCTGCGGCCTCCGGTGCCGCGGGGCGCGGACCGCCACGACCGCCCGGAACCCGGAAACGAAGGAAGCACGAGCATGAGCAGCAAGCTGCGGGTGGCGGTTCTCGGCGCCCAGGGCCGTATCGGCTCCGAGGCGGTACGCGCCGTCGAGGCCGCCGAGGACATGGAACTCGTCGCAGCCCTCGGCCGCGGCGACAAACTGGAGACGCTGGTGGACGCCGGCGCCCAGGTCGTGATCGAGCTGACCACCCCCGCCTCGGTGATGGGCAACCTCGACTTCTGCGTCCGCCACGGCATCCACGCGGTCGTCGGCACCACCGGCTGGACCGACGAGCGCCTTGCCCACCTGCGCACCTCGCTCGACGCGTCCCCGCGGACCGGGGTCCTCATCGCGCCCAACTTCTCCATCGGCGCGGTCCTCACCATGAAGTTCGCCCAGCAGGCGGCCCGTTACTTCGAGTCAGTCGAGGTCGTCGAACTGCACCACCCCAACAAGGCCGACGCTCCGTCCGGCACCGCCACCCGCACCGCCCAGCTCATCGCCGAGGCGCGCGCCGAAGCGGGCTGTGCCCCTCAGCCGGACGCCACGGTCACCGCGCTGGACGGCGCCCGCGGCGCGGACGTCGACGGCATCCCGGTGCACGCCATCCGGCTGCGCGGCCTCCTCGCCCACCAGGAGGTCCTCCTCGGTGGCGAGGGCGAGACACTCACCATCCGACACGACTCCCTGCACCACAGCAGCTTCATGCCGGGCATCCTGCTCGGCGCGCGCCGCGTGGTGTCGACTCCGGGCCTCACCTTCGGCCTGGAACACTTCCTCGATCTGAACTGACGGTCCGGACAGTCATGCGCGCAAAGATCACTTACTTCGGCCTGGCCGCCGTCCTGGTCGTCTACTTCGTCCTGGTCGGCAGCCGCGGTGTCCTTCTCATCGAGCAGGGCACCCCGCTCACCATCGCCTTCGGTGTCTCGGTGCTCGTCCTGCCGCTGATCGGCTGCTGGTTCCTCTGGCACAGCACCCAGTTCGCCCGCAAGGCGAACAGGCTGGCGCAGGAGCTGGAGGCCGAAGGCGGCCTGCCCGTGGACGAGTTGGCCCGTACCCCGGGCGGGCGTATCGACCGCGACTCCGCCGACGCCGTGTTCGCCAAGCGCCGCGCGGAGACGGAGGACGCCCCGGACGACTGGCGCTCGTGGTTCCGCCTCGCCATCGCCTACCACGACGCGCGGGACACCCCGCGCGCCCGCAAGGCGATGCAGCGGGCGATCGCACTGCACGACGGACGGCCGGTACGGGCCTGAAGCGCCCGGCAGCCGGACTCAGAGGCCGTACTCGGCGCCCCACGCCTCCACGGTGTCGGCCGCCCGGTCGAAGGCCTCGGGGCGCTGCAGGAAGTCCGCGTTGTGATCGGTGAGCAGTGCGGGCAGCTGCTCACCGCCGTGCTGCTCGACGACCAGGGCCTGTCCCTGCACGGTGCGCGGCAGGCCGAGCCACCGCACCGGCTGCTGGACCGTGCGTACGCCGGTGATCTGATCCCACCGCAGGGTCGTCGTCGCGAAGAACCCCACCTGGCGCAGTCCGTGCCGGCTCACCCACACGCCCATGCGCAACAGCCGCAGCGCGCAGCCGATGACGGCGGCCGCGGCCCCCAGACACACGCCGGCGCCGGCCAGCGCGCCCGCGAAAGCGATGATCATCGTCGCCAGCAGCATGAACGAGGTCAGAAGCAGCAGCACCGCCGCCGCCGCCACCCGCCAGGGACCGGGCCGGTAGGGGCGCCGCCAGTAGTCGTGGTCGTGGTCGTGGTCGTCGAACGGCAGCGCGGCATCGTCCGGGCTCTCGGCGTCCGCGCCGAACGCGCGGTCGGCCGTCAGGAAGGGCAGGGGCACGGCTGGTCCTCACTCACAAGCACACTCGATGGGGCTGTGCCCGGTGAGGCTACCCAGCCCTCCGGAGACCGACCACCCCAGGGGGCCGGACGAGTCAGTGCCCGTCGGACGCCTCCGACTGCTGGGTCCTGCTCGGTGCCTGTGGCGATTCGAGCGCCGGCAGTCCGAACAGCAGAGATCCGGCCAGTCCCGCCACCACCGTCAGTCCGATCAGCGTGCGGCCGGCGATCTGCGACTTCGTGGCACGCCCTCGCGGTGGCGGAGTGACGTTGCTGCGAAATCGGGCGGCCTCGGCGACGAAGGCGAACGGGACGGGCTCTCGCCGGCGGAACATGGAGGGGGTCACTCATGCGATACGGGGTCCGGTGTTACCAGGACAGACGAGCAAAAGGCCCAAATGGTGCCCGATTTCGGCCGGAAAAAGTTGGTCTAGAGTGGGCGCCGCCCGAGCGATGCAACTGGAAGGACCCCGCCGGTGAGCGAGACCCCCGCCTCAGACCCGAAGCCCAGCTTCCGCAGCGACGTCACCGTCGAACTCGTGAAGCACACCGCCGGTGACTCCGACGTGCTGTGGGCCGCCCGGGTCTCCACGGCCGGAGAGCAGTCCCTCGAAGAGCTGGCCAAGGACCCGGAGCGCTCCAAAGGGCTCATCAACTACCTGATGCGGGACCGCCACGGCAGCCCCTTCGAGCACAATTCGATGACCTTCTTCATCAGCGCCCCCATCTTCGTCTTCCGCGAGTTCATGCGACACCGCGTGGGCTGGTCGTACAACGAGGAGTCCGGCCGCTACCGCGAGTTGCAGCCCGTCTTCTACGTACCGGGCGAGGACCGCAAGCTCGTCCAGGAGGGCAGGCCCGGAAAGTACGTCTTCGTGGACGGGACCCCGGAGCAGCAGCAGCTCACCACCCGTGTGATGGAGGACTCGTACCGTCAGGCGTACGAGGCGTACCAGGAGATGCTGGCCGCGGGCGTGGCCCGCGAAGTGGCCCGCGCCGTCCTCCCCGTCGGCCTCTTCTCGTCGATGTACGCCACATGCAACGCCCGCTCGCTGATGCACTTCCTCGGCCTGCGGACGCAGCACGACCAGGCGACCGTCCCGTCCTTCCCGCAGCGGGAGATCGAGATGGTGGGCGAGAAGATGGAAGAGCACTGGGCCAAGCTCATGCCCCTCACGTACACGGCGTTCAACAACAACGGCCGAGTGGCCCCGTAGGGCACAGATGTACGGACGGGCCCCGCGAAGTGTCCGTATTGCGAGCTTTCGAGAAGTTCATCTAGGCTGATCAAACGGACCCGGCACTGCTTGAACCCCCGAGCAGGCAGTGTCGGGCTCCACCGCTTCGGTCCCCCGAGGGGGCACCACGCGCTGAGCAGCGAGTAGCGTGTTACCCATGGCTCCGATCTCCACTCCGCAGACCCCCTTCGGGCGGGTCCTCACCGCTATGGTCACGCCCTTCACGGCGGACGGCGCACTCGACCTCGACGGCGCTCAGCGGCTCGCCGCCCATCTGGTGGACGCAGGCAACGACGGCCTGATCATCAACGGCACCACCGGCGAGTCCCCGACCACCAGCGACGTGGAGAAAAACGACCTCGTACGAGCCGTACTGGAGGCCGTCGGAGACCGGGCCCACGTCGTCGCAGGCATCGGGACCAACGACACCCACCACAGCATCGAGCTGGCCCGTACGGCCGAACGGACCGGCGCCCACGGCCTCCTCGCGGTGACGCCGTACTACAACAAGCCTCCGCAGGAGGGTCTCCTCCGGCACTTCACGGCGATCGCCGACGCAACCGGGCTGCCGGTCATGCTGTACGACATCCCCGGCCGCAGCGGCGTCCCGATCAACACCGAGACCATCGTCCGGCTCGCCGAGCACCCGCGGATCGTCGCCAACAAGGACGCCAAGGGCGACCTGGGTCGCGCCAGCTGGGCCATCGCCCGCAGCGGCCTCGCCTGGTACTCCGGTGACGACATGCTCAACCTTCCGCTGCTCTCCGTCGGCGCCGTCGGCTTCGTCTCCGTGGTGGGCCATGTGGTCACGCCGGACCTGCGCGCTCTCCTGGAGGCGCACCTCAGCGGTGACGTCCAGAAGGCCACCGAGATCCACCAGAAGCTGCTCCCCGTCTTCACCGGTATGTTCCGCACCCAGGGCGTGATCACCACCAAGGCGGCGCTGGCCCTCCAGGGCCTCCCGGCGGGCCCGCTGAGGCTCCCGATGGTGGAGCTCACCGCCGAGGAGACGGCTCAGCTCAAGATCGACCTGGCGGCCGGCGGGGTAGAGCTGTAACCACAGACTTCACAACTGAATAGGCAACAACGCAGACGACAGCAAGTGCACGAATGCATGCGCGCCACGTGCCTGAAGCAGGTACGTGGCGCGTGTGGTGAGGAGAGTCTTTTGAGCCATCCGCATCCTGAACTCGGCCCCCCGCCGAAGCTGCCCAAGGGCGGCCTCCGCATCACCCCACTCGGTGGTCTCGGCGAAATCGGCCGCAACATGACCGTCTTCGAGTACGGCGGCCGACTGCTCATCGTCGACTGCGGCGTCCTCTTCCCCGAGGAGGAGCAGCCGGGAATCGACCTGATCCTGCCGGACTTCTCGTCCATCAGGGACCGTCTCGACGACATCGAAGGCATCGTGCTCACGCACGGCCACGAGGACCACATCGGCGGCGTCCCCTTCCTGCTCCGTGAGAAGCCCGACATCCCGCTGATCGGCTCCAAGCTGACGCTCGCCCTGATCGAGGCGAAGCTCCAGGAGCACCGGATCCGTCCGTACACCCTGGAGGTGTCGGAGGGCCACCGCGAGCGCATCGGTCCATTCGACTGCGAATTCGTCGCGGTCAACCACTCGATCCCGGACGCCTTGGCCGTCGCGATCCGTACGCCTGCCGGCATGGCTGTCCACACCGGCGACTTCAAGATGGACCAGCTCCCGCTGGACCGGCGCCTCACGGACCTGCCGACCTTCGCCAAGCTGGGGGAGGAGGGCATCGACATCCTGCTCTCCGACTCGACCAACGCGGAGGTTCCGGGCTTCGTCCCGCCGGAGCGGGACATCTCCAACGTCCTGCGTACGGTCTTCGCGAACGCCCAGAAGCGCATCATCGTGGCCAGCTTCGCCAGCCACGTGCACCGCATCCAGCAGATCCTGGACGCGGCGCACGAGTACGGCAGGCGCGTCGCGTTCGTGGGCCGGTCGATGGTCAGGAACATGGGCATCGCCCGCGACCTGGGCTATCTCAAGGTCCCCGCGGGCCTGGTCGTGGACGTCAAGACCCTCGACGACCTGCCGGACCACGAAGTCGTGCTGATCTGCACGGGTTCGCAGGGTGAGCCGATGGCCGCGCTCTCGCGCATGGCCAACCGCGATCACCAGATCCGGATCGTCCCGGGCGACACGGTGATCCTGGCCTCGTCTCTCATCCCGGGCAACGAGAACGCGGTCTTCCGCGTGATCAACGGGCTGAGCCGATGGGGAGCGAACGTCGTCCACAAGGGCAACGCCAAGGTGCACGTCTCCGGCCACGCCTCGGCGGGCGAGCTCCTGTACTTCTACAACATCTGCAAGCCGAAGAACCTGATGCCGGTCCACGGCGAATGGCGCCACTTGCGTGCCAACGCCGAGCTGGGCGCCCTGACCGGCGTACCCAAGGACCGCGTGGTCATCGCCGAGGACGGCGTGGTGGTCGACTTGGTCGACGGAGTCGCCAAGATCGTCGGCAAGGTCCAGGCCGGTTACGTGTACGTCGACGGCCTCTCGGTCGGCGACGTCACCGAGGTCCATCTCAAGGACCGCCGCATCCTCGGCGAGGAGGGCATCATCTCGGTCTTCATGGTCGTGGACAGCACGACCGGCAAGATCGTGGGCGGCCCGAACATCCACGCCCGCGGCTCCGGCATCGACGACTCGGCGTTCACCGGCGTGATCCCGAAGATCGACGAGGCTCTGAGCAAGTCGGCCCAGGACGGCGTCCTGGAGCCCCACCAGGTGCAGCAACTCATCCGCCGCACGGTGGGCAAGTGGGTGTCCGACAACTACCGCCGGCGCCCGATGATCCTGCCCGTCGTCGTCGAGGTCTGACGGAGTGACAGGAGCGGGGCTCCCCGATTTGCATCGGGCAGCCCCGCTCCAGTACGTTTACGGCTCCGCCTGACGGGAACCCGCAGTACTTGTGTGCCGGGGTGCCTGTTCCCGAAAGGGAGGCGGAATTCCGACCCGGAGAGATCTGATAATGTCGGAGTCGCCGGAAAGATAAACGCGAAAGCGGAGATCTGGAAGGTAAACCAATCCCACTTCGACTGGGAATCGGACACGAAAGAGTCTGATAGAGTCGGAAACGCAAGACCGAAGGGAAGCGCCCGGAGGAAAGCCCGAGAGGGT